>JAITWT010000092.1 GCA_031285125.1 Burkholderiaceae bacterium
CGGTCTGCGGCGTTGCAACGCTGGCCCATAGCCGGGCTATGGGCTGCGCGCCGCGCCTTGCATCCCCTCCCGAAAAGGTCTCTGCGTGAGCCATTTGAGATCGTAAACAGGTTCTCAGAACCAGGGCCTGTACACAGGCTGGAACCGCATTCCCACCGCCCTCTTTCCCACAGAAATCTTGATAATTCTTTAGATTAAATATTAGTATCTAATTTAGATTATCAATGACGCCTTATTTCCTTCAAAAAGGCTGCGCAAACCCCGCCTGACACGCCGATCATGGCCTCCGGCCCCCAGAGGAGAACACCTTGGACTCATCGACTTACCATAGCGCCTCTCTTCGTCACATCAAGCAGTGGTTTAGCACGCTGCCCATCCCCAACGCGGAGATGCGCCGTGGATTTTTTCGCGCCAGCTTTATCGGACCCTTTTGGTATCGCTGGAGCGGCTTCCCCAGCGTACACATCGCCGGTCTGCGGCACTGGCAAGGGAAAAAATTTCTCAGCCCCAACACCGCAACCAACATCCTGCGGCATGGAGACGGCGTAGTACAAGCCTTTGCCATGACGGTCGAGGCCGGCACTTCAATGATCGATGGCAAACAAGGCGTGGCGCTGTGCTATGGCGCGCAGGGGCCGCGCCCCTGGCGCTGGGTGCGCGATGAATTACGCGCCGTGGATGAGCGGACTTTGCTCGGCATGACCCTGGTGGATTTGCCGCTGCTGCGTCATTTTTATTTTCCCTTTTTACTGGTGCGTGAACCATGAGCGCGGCTTTCGATTACGACATCATTGTCGTTGGCTCCGGTTTTGGCGGCAGCGTCAGCGCACTCAGGCTGGCCGAAAAGGGCTGGAAAGTGGCGGTGCTGGAAATGGGCCGCCGCCTTGACAAGCGCGATTTCGAAACAGCCGCCACCCGCCCAACGGCATTGGCATGGATGCCGGCGCTGGGCTTAAAAGGTTTTTTTGCCCAGGAAGTGTTCCAGCATGTCGCGCTGCTGCGCGGCATCGGCGTCGGCGGCGGCAGCAATGTTTATGGCGCAGTGCTGCTGGAGCCCAAGGAAAAGTTCTATCGTGACGCCGCCTGGACGCATCTCAACCCGGACTGGCAACAAGAACTGGCGCCCCACTTTGTCACTGCGCGGCGCATGCTCGGCATTGTCGATAATCCGTATCGCGGCATTCAGGATGATTGGCTGGAGGCCGCCGCCAAAAAAATGGGCGCACACGACAGCTTTTGCACGGTGCCCGAAGGGATATTTTTTGGTGATCCCGAGCGCGCAACACCCGATCCTTTTTTCAACGGCCAAGGGCCGGCTCGGCATGGCTGCACACAGTGCGGCAATTGTTTTACCGGTTGCGCCGCCGGTGCTAAAAATTCGCTGGATAAAAATTATCTTTATTTTGCCGAACGTCTGGGTGTGAATATTCTTCCCGAACGCAAGGTCACGCATATCGAGCCGTTGTCGGCGCAGGGATATTGTGTGCATTTGCAACATCCCTGGAGACGCAACATTCAATATGCGCCGCTACGCGCCAAAAAAATTATTCTTGCGGCCGGCACGCTCGGAACGCAAGAAATTCTTTTCGCTTCGCGCGACCGTTACCGCACGCTGCCCAACATTTCGCCCACGCTGGGCAATCGCGTCCGCACGAATAGCGAAGCACTGGTGGGCATTCTGGCGCGCGACCCCACGGTTGATGTCACCCGTGGCGTCGCTATTTCCACGCATTTTTATGCCGACGAAAAAACCCATCTGACGCAAAACCGCCTGCCGCCCAGCTACAGCACCATGCGGCTCTATATGGTTCCCATGATTGACGACCCGCGGCCATTGCGCCGCGCGGTGCGTACATTGCTGGCCTATCTGAAGCATCCGGCAGATGCGTTGCGCGTATACTTTGCCGGTAATTGGCATAAGCGCACGACTTATTTGACCGTCATGCAAAACGCTGACAATGAGCTGAATTTCCGTTATGGCCGCACCTTGTTTCGCGGTTTCCGCCATGGCCTGAAATCACGGCTCGGCAAAGGCGGACGGACGCCCTCCTTTCTGCCCCAAGCCAATGCCGCGGCGCGCGCCGTCGCCGAAGCAAGCGGCGGCATTCCGCAAAATATGATCGTGGAAAGTCTCGGCAATATGTCGGTCACCGCGCATATTTTGGGCGGCGCCGTGATGGGCGCGAATGCCTCACAAGGCGTGATTGACACCGATCACCAGGTATTCGGTTATCCCGGCCTTTATGTCGCCGATGGCACCGCCATCCCCGCCAATGTCGGGGTCAACCCGACCCTCACCATCACCGCGCTCGCAGAGCGATTTGCGGCCCGTTTTCCAGCCCAAGAATCCCCCCATGGCTCAATCACGTAATGTCATCATTACCGGCGGTTCCTCCGGCCTGGGTCTTGCCCTGGCCGAAGCTTTGCTCAGGCGCGGCGACCATGTGCTGCTGCTCGCCCGCGACGCCGCCAAGCTCGCCGCAGCCATAACAGGATTGCGCGAAAAAAATCCCCATGCGCAGGTCGATTTCATTGCCAGCGATGTCAGCGGCGCGCAAATCGAGGCCGATATCGCCCGCGCCGTGCAAACGCTGGGCGGGCTGGACCTGCTGATCAATTCCGCCGGCATTTTGCGCGAAGGCTATTTCGAGCACCTGACGGAGGATGATTTCCGCCGGACCCTCGACATTAATTTTTTTGGCGCCGTGCGCGTGATCCGCGCCGCATTGCCCTGGCTGCGGCAGTCGCGCGGAAAAATTATCAATATTTCTTCGGTGGCGGGCTTGACCGGCGTTTTTGGTTACGCTGCTTATTGCAGTTCAAAATACGCGCTGCTGGGTTTTTCAGAAACCTTGCGCGCGGAACTCAAACCACAAGGCATCCGCGTGCAAGTGGTTTGCCCGCCGGAATTTGATTCCCCCATGGTGGATGCGCTGGACCAAGGGCGCACGCCGGAAAACCAGGCGCACGCGCTGACCATTCCCAAGCTGGACTTGCCTACCGTGGTGAACGCCATCGTCGCCGGCCTGGATCGCGCGCAGTTCATCATCATCCCGGGCGTACAAACCCGCTTGATGACCTTCGGTCTCCAGCATTTTCCCGGCATCAGCCGCTGGGTCAGCGATCTTCGCATCCGCGCCAGCTATCGCGGCCCCACCCACCAGCCCAAGCCCGTCCAGAAATCTGGATCCGGCGCCTGAGGGCCTCCCATCAGGCGTTCGCGCTCAACCAGCGCCCAGGCGCCAGCGCTTCGAGTTCGCATGCCCCCAAGGGCCGGTCCGCATGACGCGCGGCCAGTACGCGCAGGCCGCTGCCGTCGGCGGCAACCAGCCAGAGCGCGCCGTCTTGGCTGCACAGCCTCAGCCCGAATCCGGGGAATGGAGCGGCGGTGGCAGCGGCGGCCGTCGCATGGGTTGGCGCAGCAAGGTCCGCTGGGGCCGACGGAACCGGTAGCGTGCGCTCAATCAGGATGCGCCCGGCCGGCGTGTCGATGAAGGCGCAGGGGTACGGCGGCGCGAGCGCACGCACCAGGTTGTGGATGCGGCACGCATCGGCATCGGCGGGAATGCGCCCGTCCTCGGGCTTGCGTCCGCCAAAATAGGCGCCTTGCGAAAGGTCCTGCGCGTGCTCAACGGCGCTGCCGTCGATCAGCCGCGGCAGGCTGCGCGCCAGCACGGTTTCGGCGGCAACCGTCACCTTGGCGAACACTTCACGCGCGGTGTCATTGCGCAGAATCGGCACCGCGCATTGATCGACGATGGCGCCGTTGTCGGGCTTTGCGGTCATGCGGTGCAGGGTAGCGCCAGTCTCGCGTTCGCCGTGGATGATGGCCCAGTTCACCGGCACGCGGCCGCGGTAGCGCGGCAGCAGCGAGCCATGCATGTTGAACGCGCCCCGGCGCGGCAGCGCCAGCCATTCGGGCCGCAGCATGTGGCGAAAGTAGAAGGAAAACAAAAAGTCGGGCGCGCAGGCGCGCGCCGCTTCGATCAGCGCCGGATCGTGTGCGGCCTCCGCATCGGCAGGCGTAACGCAGCGCAGCCCCTGTTCAGCGGCCAGCGCGGCCACGCTCTGGAACCAGATCGTCTCGCCGGCCGCGTCGGGGTGCGTGACCACCAGGCCGATCTCCACGCCCGCGTCCAGCAGCACTTGCAGGCAGCGCACGCCGACGTCGTGATAGGCCAATACGATCGCGCGCGCGGCCTTGCGGGGAGCGCCTGTCATCGCTTGCGCTCCAGGATCACGCTCACCAGATAGCGCGGGCGCGAGCGCACTTCCTGATAAATGCGCCCGATGTATTCGCCCAGCAGCCCGATGCCGAACAGCGCCAGCCCGATGAGCAGGAACACCAGCGCGAACAGCGTGAATACGCCGCCTTCCTCCGGCCCGATCCACAGGCGCCGCACCACCAGCAACACAAACAGCGCGCCCGACAGCAGCGAGACCACGATGCCCAACAGTGAAAACACCTGCAGCGGAATTTCCGAAAAGCCGGTGACCAGATCGAAATTGAGCCGGATTAATTTGTACAGCGAATACTTCGACTCGCCCGCGTGGCGCGCCTCGTGGCCGACTTCGACTTCCGTCGGATTTCGGGCGAACCGGTAGGCCAGCGCCGGAATGAAGGTGTTGACTTCCTTGCACTGGTTGATCAGGTCGATGATATTGCGGCCGTAGGCGCGCATCATCGAGCCCTGGTCCGTCATCTGGATGCCGGTGAGCCGGTAGCGCAAAAGATTCATCGCGCGCGAAGCCCAGCGGCGCCAAGCCACGTCCTGCCGATCGCGCCGGACCGTGCCCACGCAATCGTGGCCCGCATCCATGGCGGCCAGCAGCACAGGGATGTCCTCGGGCGGGTTCTGCAAATCGGCATCGAGGGTGATGATGCGCTGCCCGCGGCAATGCTCGAAGCCGGCCAGAATCGCCAGATGCTGGCCAAAATTACCGTTGAGCATGATGACACGCGTCACGTCCGGGCGGCGCTCGAACTGCGCGCTCAGCACATTGGCCGAGCGATCGCGGCTGCCGTCGTCGATGAACACGACTTCATAGTGCAGGCCGAGCGCGTCCAGCGCCGGATACAGACGCTCGAACAACGCGCCGAGCCCGGCCTCTTCGTTATAGACCGGGATCACCACGCTGAGCAGGGGAGCGCCTGCACCGGCGATTGCCGCAGGATGGGCGGAATTCAGGGCAGCCCCCGTGGGCTGGGCAACAGAAGAATGGCAGAGTGTCTCGGAGTACATCGAAGCTTTTATTGGATCGTGGCGCCGCGCAACGCAGCACACGCCCGGGCTACGGCGGCACAGACGCGGTCGACATCGACATTGTCCATGGTCGGAAACAGCGGCAAGGTGATGGTACGCGCACCGATGTCTTCGGCCACCGGAAAGTCGCCCGGCGCATAACCGCGCGCACGAAAAAGTTGGAACAGGTGCATCGCTGGATAGTGCACGCCCACGCCGATGCCCTGCTCGCGCATCGCGGCGATGAACTCGCCGCGCCGCGCCGCCAGATCGCGCGGCAGCAGCGGCTGGAACATGTGCCAGTTGCCGTGGCCTGCACGATCCTGCGGCGGCAGCTCGAATCCGAGCGCGGCATCCCAGCACGCGAAGTAACGCTGCGCCAGCACGCGGCGGCGTTGGTTGAAGGCGTCCACCTGACGCAGCTGGCCCAGGCCGATCGCGGCGGCCACATCGGTCAAATTGGCCTTAGCGCCCCACTGCGGCACCTCCATGCCGCCATCGGCCAGACGGATCACGCCTTGCAAGCGCAACTGCTCGAAGCGCAGCGCTTCGTCTTCATTGTTGAGGACCAGACAGCCGCCTTCGCTGGTCGTCATGTTCTTGTTGGGGTGAAAACTGAACGAGACCAGATCACCGAAACTGCCGATCTCGCGCGCCCCCCAGCGCGCACCAAAGGACTGGGCCGCGTCTTCAATCACGCGCAGCCCGTGCTTGTGCGCCAGGGCGTAGAGGCGATCTCGATCCACCGGCAAGCCGGCCAGATCGACCGGAATCAGCGCCCGTGTGCGCGGCGTGATCGCACGTTCGATTTGCTCCAGGTCGATGTTGCGCGTGCGCGCATCGGTATCGACGAACACCGGCGTTGCGCCCACCGCCAGCACCACGTTGGCCGTGGCCACCCAGCTCAGCGGCGTGGTGATAACTTCATCGCCCGGCCCGATGCCGCACAGACGCAGCCCCAGTTCGAGCGCCGCCGTACCGGAATTGACCAGCCGCACCGGACGGGCGCCCAAGCGCTGCGAAAGGGCCGCTTCAAGCGCCTGGCACTTCGGCCCGGTGGTGATCCAGCCCGAGCGCAGCACGGCGCCGACTTCGGCGATGGTCTGCTCGTCGATCGACGGGCGCGTGAAAGGCAGGAAGGGGAGCGCGCTCATGTATGACCTCCGCTGCGCGCGACCAGAACGACCCCGACGATGATGACCGCGATCCCGAGCCAACGCTGCGCATTCAGGTTTTCGCCGAACAGCCACCAAGCCAGCAGCGCATTGACGATGTAGCCGATCGACAGCATCGGATAAGCCACGCTGACTTGCACCCGCGACAGCGCCACGATCCACACCACGACGCTGATCACGTAACAGCCCAGCCCGCCGAGGATGGCCGGGTTCTGCGCCAGCCCCAGGGCCGTGCGCGAGAGAGCGCGCGCGCCCGCCGACAGCGTGATTTCTCCCGCCGTGCGCGCGCCCGCCTTGAGCAGCAACTGCGCCACCGCGTTGAGCAGCACACCGCCGAGGATCCAAAGAAAATCGAGAGCTTTCATGTTTTAGAAAACGATCATGATGAGGTCACGGGTCACGGTTTCACCATGACCAGGCGGCGCGGGTCCTGGTAGACGACACGCCCCTGCACACCGCGCTGGTGCAATTCAGCCCAGGCGGGATAGCTCAGGTAAGCCGCCGCCTGGGGTGCGGCGGTCCATTGTGCGATGAAGGTGTCCAACTGCAGAATCCAGCGCGTGGGTTCCTGCACTTCGCCGAGCGCGAATTCGTCCTCGTAATCGACCAGCGTCACGTTGCGGCGCAAATAAAAAGGCAGCGTCTGGTCATACGCGCGCACCGAGAACACCGGTGTCTGCGGCGTCACCAGCGGCGCGAGCTTGCTGGCGATCGCCTTGGCGCTCTTGAGTTGGCCGAAACTGTTGTGAGACTGCATGAGCAGCGTGATCGCGATGAAATGCGCGGCGGCGACCGTGATGACGGCGGCGGTCACGCGGCGCTCGGCCACGCGCTCCATCGACCCGCGCAAGAACCACGCGGCCAGCGCGGCACCGGCGAAAAACACCAAGGCGCCCCAGCGTACCGCCTCGGCGATGGGCTGCAAGTTCTCAATCGGCGCAGCTGGTCTGGCCAGACGGTCGACCCCGAACGAGACCACCAGCGCCAGCGCCCACAGCAGCGCGGTCAGCAGCAGATGCCAGCGCAGCGTTGCCGCCTTGACATCGCGCAAGCGCATCACGATCAACAGCGCAAGCGCCGGAAACATCGGCAGGATGTACGAAGGCAGCTTCGAGTCCGAGAGGCTGAAAAACGCGAAGATGAAGACGAGCCAGACAATCAGCAGCTCACGCGTGCCGGCGCGGCGCGGCGCCCCCGGCGCGCCGGATACGCCGGATACACCAGAGGGCTGCGCTGGCGCACGCCATAGCCACGGCAATGCACTCGTCCATGGCAGCAGCCCCGCCAGCAACAGGGGGAGGAAGTACCACCATACCTCGTTGCGGTTGTGCACCGTTGTCAGGTAGCGTTCGAAATGTTCGTGAATGAAAAAAAAGTGCGCAAACACCGGATTGCGCAGCGACACCCACACGAACCATGGCGCTGCAAGCACAAAAAAAATCAACAGTCCGCTGACCCAGTGCATGCCGCGCCACAAAGACACATCGCGCCGCCACAGGCTCGCCAGCACCAGTGTGGCGCCTGGAATCACGAGACCGATCAGCCCCTTGGTCAGCACGGCGCCGGCAATGGCGGCCCAGGCCAGCCAGATCCAGTTGCGCCGCCGCGCTGCGCTCGCATGGGCAACGCCATTGGCGATCAGTACCGCGCACAATGTCAGGGTCAGAAAAAACATCAGCCCGGTATCGAGCGTCAGATAGTGCGCACCCAGCGCGATTGCGCTGGTCGCGCCCGCGATGGCGAAGGCACGAATACCGCTCTCGCGCCCCCAGAGCCGGGCGCCCGTCAGGCCCACGGTGAGTACGGTCAAAAAGCCTGCCAGCCCCGGCCACAGCCGCGCGGCGAATTCGTTGATGCCCAGCAGACGCAAAGACAGTGCGCCCATCCAGTACCCCAACGCGGGCTTTTCGAAATACAGCAGCCCATTGAGCCGGGGTGTTACCCAGTCGCCGCTGTGCAGCATGTTCAGCGCGATCGTCGCGTAGCGCCCTTCGTCAGGGCTGACCAGCGCGCGCGTGCCCAAGCTTAAAAACCAGAGTACGGCAAAAAGCACCAGTAGCACGAGCAGCCACGATCCCGATGGACGGACGTGCGAATCGTGACGCGGGTAACGCGAATGCGCGGAGGATTCCATCGACGGGGGAACAGGGATCGGATCGCTTGGCGACAAAACAGCCCCCGGACAAAGACCTGGTCGGGGTGAGAGGATTCGAACCTCCGGCCTCTACGTCCCGAACGTAGCGCTCTACCAGGCTAAGCTACACCCCGATGGTTATTGCCTGGGTCGCTTCACAATGACGGGTCCGTCATCTCAGGCGTTGCGCTCAAGCAGTTGAGCCGCTAATTGTAGCAAAGCTGCGGAGTATGGATTGGTTGGGAACGATGCAATCGCATCCATCGCGCACTGCGCCTGCGCCGCCGCCGCGGTGCGCGTGGCTTCCAGCGCGCCGGTTGCGCGCACAATGTCAACGATGCGTTCCAGTTGCGCGCTGTCGCCGGCCTCGATGGCCGCGCGAATCAGCCCCCGCTCCTCGGCGTTGCCGCGCTGCATGGCCAAAATCAGCGGCAGCGTGGTCTTGCCCTCACGCAGGTCGTCGCCCAGGTTTTTGCCCGTTTCTTGCACATCACCGGCGTAATCGAGCACATCGTCAATCACTTGAAATGCGGTACCCAGCGCCTGTCCATACGTAGCGCAGGCTTGTTCGGTCGGCGCGTCGGCGCCCGCCAGAATCGCCGCCAGCCGCGTACTGGCCTCGAACAGCTTGGCCGTCTTGGAGCGGATCACGCCCAGATAGCCCGCTTCATCCAGCGCCGCGTTATGCATGTTCATCAATTGCTGCACTTCGCCTTCGGCGATCACGTTGGTCGCGTCCGCCAACGTCTGCATCACACGCATATTCTGCGCATCCAGCATCATCTGGAATGCACGCGAGTAAAGAAAATCCCCCACCAGCACACTGGCTGGGTTGCCAAAGGTTTCGTTGGCGGTCGCGCGCCCGCGGCGCAGCGTGGAGGTGTCAACCACGTCGTCGTGCAGCAGCGTCGCCGTGTGGATGAACTCCACCACCGCCGCCAGATTGAAGCGCTGCGCGCCGCTGTAGCCCAACGCACCGCTCATCAACAGCAATAGCGCGGGCCGCAAACGCTTGCCGCCGGCGGAGATGATGTAGCGCGAAACCTCGGCCACCAGCGGAACGCCGGTGTTCAGACGCTGGGCAATCACCTGGTCAACCTGGGCCATGTCGTCGGCGACCAGCGCCAGCGCACTGGCGCTGTGGGAAGCGGACGCAGTAGGAGAAGCAGGAGACTCAGACAAAGCAAAAAACCAGAGGTGTTGTAGCGTGACAGGGTTTTGATTGTAAAAGGCCCGTTTGAAAACAGCAGTTCCCCAATGGTGTGAACCACTTGGACAACTTTCACCTTTTGGGTGACAGCGCCACGCGCTTGCCGGCGCCGCGTTCAACGGCTTGTTTGAGGTTCAATCTTCCCGGGCCCGATTCCCCGTCGCTGACCTCCCATGACGCGGGGCTTGCCGACCCGGACGGCCTCGTATGATGCGGCTTCGCTCCGCCCAGACCCTACCATGAATTCCCTTACCCATTTTGACGCCAGCGGCCAGGCTCATATGGTCGATGTGGCCGATAAGCCCGCCACCCGCCGCGTGGCCGTCGCCACCGGATCGATCCGGATGCAGGCCGAAACACTCGCACTGATTGAATCAGGCCATGCCCGCAAAGGCGATGTGCTGGGCGTTGCGCGCATTGCCGCCATTCAGGCGGCCAAAAAAACCAGCGCGCTGATCCCGCTGTGCCACCCGCTGGCGCTCACCCGTGTCGCTGTCGAATTCGAAACCGCCGCCGAACCCGCACCCGAAGTGCGCTGCACCGTTCGCGCCGAAACCATCGGTGCCACGGGCGTCGAAATGGAGGCGCTGACGGCGGTGCAAATCGGTTTGCTGACGATTTACGACATGTGCAAAGCTGTCGATCGCGCGATGACGATCGACGGCGTGCGCCTGTTGGAAAAATCCGGCGGCAAATCCGGGCATTTCGTGGCGGCCGCGTGACTTTTTAATAGCTCAACCGTCAGAACCTGTTTACGAATGGGCGCGAGCGGTGAAGTGCCAAGCGCAAATTCCAGGAGCAAATACCAGGTACAAATACGAGACGCGAATGCCAGACGCAAAACGCTGCAATACCCCCTCACCGGCTTCGCACCAAAACCGTCAGCGCATAGCCCAGCGTCATGAACGGCCAGATCCAGCCCAGCCACTGCACCAGACCATAGAAGCGGATGAAGTCGCCTTGCTCCCAGATCGCTAGCGTTTGCGTGAAATAGGCGCTTTCGGGGGCTTGGTTGAGCAGGCTCAGATGCAGCGTGAGGGCGATCAAAATCAGTGCCGCGCACAGGCGCCGCGGCGCGAGCAGCAGGAACAGTCCGGCAACAAGGGCCGCCGCGATGCCTGCCTGGGCGGGCGGCGTCAGCCAAGCCCAAGCATGGCTCGGGCCCCAAGTCAGCGCCGCCGATAGCGTGCTGGCGGCGATGCCCGCGCCCAACACCAGCGGCAGCAGCAGTACACGCCGTCCGCGTGAACGCGCCACCCCGTAAGCCAGCAGGCAAGGCACCAGCGCGCCCAACATCACGCACAGCATTTCGACGCCCAGCGCCAGCGGCACAAGCCCGAACTGGTGTACCGGCATCCAGTGGATAAACGGCGTATCCATCAGTAACTGGGTGATGGCGTTCTCCAGCCGCTCAAGCACCTGCCCCAGCCCAAAGCTGACCGCCGCCGGATACAGCAGCGCGATCGGCCACAACGCCAGCAACACCAACGCACCCCGCGCCTGCGGTACCAGCCAGACGGCACGCACGCGGCTCCAATGCGCGACCCAGCCCAAGCGCTCCAGTGCGGCGGCCAGCACCGCCCCGGTCAACGCCCCCGCGCTATTGAGCGCCCAATCGACGTTGGACGACACGCGCATCGGCAAATAAGACTGGGTCGACTCCAAGCAAAAGGACAGCGCCACGCTGCCCAGCGTGGCGTACAGCACGGCGCCCCACACGCCCCAGGCCCCCCAGCGCGTGCGTGGACGCAGCACGGTCAGCGCCCCAATGAAGCCCAAGGGCGCATAACCAATGATGTTGATGATGAAATCGAACCACGTCCAATACCTGGGTAAAGGCGCCATCACGAAGGACCAGGGCACGATGCCCTGGTCACGCCAACCCGAAAGGGGGTACAGGCTGGCATAGACGATCAACGCGGCGTAAACCAGCGTCAGCGGCAGTGCGGAAGTTTTGTGGGCCGCATCGGGAGCGGCGCTCCGGGAGGCTGCTTTTTCGACTGTTTCACGGGCCATCGGATGGGCTCTCACGGTTCTTTCCGCCCCCCCTGACCAGGAACCCCGCGGAACCTTCGCCAGCCCGCGCAGACCGCCTCGCCTCCCGCAAAAGGAGCATGCGCAACCGCACGAAGTGAGCAAGGCTGGGGGTGCATTTCACTTCAGAAGGGTTTGAGCACGACCAAAATGACGATCATCAACAACAGCAACAGCGGTACTTCGTTGTAGATGCGAAACCAGCGTTCGCTGCGCCGGTTCCTGTTGCGCACGAAGCCATCGAGCAGCACGTCACAACTCAGGTGGTAAGCGATCAGCGCCAGCACCAGCACAATCTTCACGTACAGCCAGCTGCCGGTGATACCGAAGCCCCACCACAACCACAGCCCAAAAGCGATGGCCAGCAGCGCCAGTATCGACATGAAACGCAGCAGCCGCCGTGCCATCCCCAGCAAGCGCTCACGCTCAGCGGTCGAATCCGCCGGCACAGCAGCCAAATTCACGAAAATCCGGGGCAAATAAAACAAGCCCGAGAACCAACTGACTACAAAAACGATGTGCAGCGATTTAACCAAAAACATGAGCGTGAGCATGAGGGCAAGTTTAGGACAAGGCGGAAAGCCCCTGGCAGGAAAGTCGCTGTATCGCTGTATAAAAGCCGCTCTATGCTGGCCGGCCGTCCGCCGCAGCCGGGTTTGCCGCCGGATTGCAGCGATTCGGCGCACAATATGTCTTAATGACTTCCTCTTACTCTTCCTACGCCCCCTTTCCTGCCGGGCGCCCACGCCGTCTGCGCCGTGACGCCTTTACCCGCAACCTGGTGCGCGAGCACTCACTGACCGCGCACGACCTGATCTATCCAGTCTTTGTACAGGAAGGCCAAGGCCGACGCGATCCCGTGCCCTCGATGCCTGGCGTCGAGCGCCTGAGTCTGGATCAACTGCTGCCGGTGGCCGAGCAGTGCGTAGCGCTAGGCATTCCCGTGATGGCGCTGTTTCCGCATATCGACGCCAGCCTGAAGACACCCGCTGGCGATGAAGCGTTCAACCCGAAGGGATTGATTCCGCGCGTGGTGGCTGAACTCAAGAAACGCGTTCCTGAGCTCGGGCTGATGACCGATGTCGCGCTCGATCCCTACACCAGCCACGGGCAGGACGGCCTGCTGGACGAAACCGGCTACATCGTCAACGACGCCACGGTCCAGGTCCTGGTCAAGCAGGCGTTGGCGCAGGCCCAGGCCGGCGTCGATATCGTGGCCCCCAGCGACATGATGGATGGGCGCATCGGCGCCATCCGCACCGCGCTCGAAAACGCGGGCCACATCCACACCCGCATCATGGCTTACAGCGCCAAATACGCCAGCGCCTTCTACGGACCGTACCGCGACGCGATCGGCTCGGCGGCCAATCTGGGTAAAAGCAACAAGAAGGTCTATCAGATGGACCCCGGAAACACCAACGAAGCACTGCGCGAAGTCGCCATCGACATCGCCGAAGGCGCGGACATGGTGATGGTCAAGCCCGGAATGCCGTATCTGGACATCGTGCGGCGCGTGAAAGACGAATTTGGCGTGCCCACCTTCGCCTACCAGGTCAGCGGCGAATACGCCATGCTCAAGGCCGCCGCGCAGAACGGCTGGCTCGACCACGACGCCGTCATGCTCGAGAGCCTGCTCGCATTCAAACGCGCCGGGGCAGACGGTGTATTGACTTACTTCGCGCTGGATGCTGCGCGGCAGCTTCGGGACTCAGGCCCATCCCTCTGAAAACGCTGCTGCGTTTGCCCAAAAAAACAAGGGCCTTGCGGCAATACCGCAAGGCCCTCATAAAGAAGTGAAGAAGTCCCTGGATTTAACCGGGCCCCTGTAATGGCCTCTTTCCGGCTTGCCCCATCGGCATTCGCCGTGAGGAAATTACAGAGTGCTGTTCCGGGTCAAGTTCAAATCATGCCCACATTTCACCGCGCTGAGGCCTGAACGGCGGCGCGGCTGACGTTGCTGGTGTAACCCAACGGGCACGAACTTTTTTATTAGTCCGCGCGGGCTACAGACTGCGCAGCGTGGTGAACGTGGCTTTGCGAGGACAGCACGCGCGAGCTGGGGTTGATGTTCCAGTCCGACGAGTGGGCTTGCGCTACGGCGCCCGCTTCGACATCGGCACGGTTGGCCGTGCTTTTGACCGCCAATACGCGCGAGCTGGGGTTGATATTCCAGTCCGACGAGTGGGCCCGCGCCACGGCGCCCGCTTCGACATTGGCCCGGCTGGCCGTGCTGGTGTAGGCCAGCGGGAGCGAACTGGGGTCCACGCCGAAACTGGTTTCGGCGGAGGCGGCAACGGCGGTCAGCAAAGATAGGGCTGCAACGGTGATGATTTTGGCGTTCATTTGGATACCTTTCAAGTTCATGGGGTATATCGAACGGGCCTGGCGACCGCAAACGCGTATGCTTGCAAAAGGACGCCCTGTCCGGGTTGTTTCAGACTGGCCCAATGGCTTGCCTGTACAACAAATTATGTAGGTGTTTTCCTTATTCAAAACCCCTTAAGAACGAATCAGAGTGTTCACAAAATCGAAACAATCAAGGAGTAGGAAAGGGATCGAATCGAAGTATCCCCATAGCCCCATACAAAAAAAGAGAGCGGGGCGAGACAGGAAGGGAGGCCACCCCCCCACACAACCCCTCTCGAAGGTACATCAATGGACAGCCTGGAACTGATCAAGACCTTTCGCGAAGTCGCCACGCAGGGCGGTTTCTCCCGTGCAGCCAAGCGCTTACACATGTCCAAGGCCACGGTCAGCAAGTACGTGGCCGAGTTGGAAGAGCGCTTCGGCGTGCGGCTGCTGAACCGCTCGACGCGCTCGGTCAGCCTGACCGACGCCGGGGAATTGCTGCTCGAACGCAGTACACCGATGCTCGAAATGGCCGCCCTCACGCAGGCGCAGTTGCACGATCGCGCCAATCAGCCCAGCGGCCGGCTGCGGATTCTGGCCTCCACCGGCGTCAGCCGGGGACGCATCCCCGATCTGCTATCGGAGTTCCTGAGCCACTACCCCGAGGTGTCGCTCAGCCTGTACGTGACCAACCGTGCGATCGATCTGGCCGAGGCGGGTATCGATCTGGTGTTGCGCGCCGGTCCCATCCAGAACGAGAACTTGATCGTACGTAAATTGCTCCAAATAGACTATCTCGTCTGCGCCTCGCCGCTTTATTGGCGTGAACACAGCAAACCCAAACATCCGTCCGAGCTGGCCGAACACGCCGTGCTGATGCTGTCGAGCCTGAGCGCAAACCCTTATTGGCGCTTCGAGAGCGCCAACAAAGTTCTAGACATCTCCGTCAAACCCCGCGTTGACGCAACCGATGCCAGTCCCCTGGTGCAAATGGCATTGCACGGCGCTGGCGTGCTGTATTTACCCGCGGTCGCGGTGCAGTCCCATATCGAAAGCGGCGAACTCGAACCCGTGTTGAGTGGCTTCTCCCGCAAAGACGTGTGGTTGTACGCCGCCTATCTGCAGCGGCGGCACAACAGCGCAGCGCTACGCGCGCTGATCGATTTTTTGACCACCCGCCTGCGCGACGGCCAGCCCTCAAGGCAGCGCGTGCGCCGATGAATTTGAACCTGAAAACAGCAGCCGGCCACAGCAGCCAACGACAGCAGCCGAGCGCTTGCTCGCTTCAGGAAAACCGCATGGACCGTCGCATCGACCGCGGTTTGAGCCGCCTCCCTCTCCCTCTCCCTATCGGCCGGCGCCCGCACCAACGCAATCAGCATCGATCCGCGCGGCCTCAATGCCCTTCCCGGTCAGAGCGCGCAATCGCCAGCAACCGCTGCATCTCCTTGGGATAACGGCGCATGTTGTGCAAATGCCACAGCCCGATCGAAACCGTCGCGCCCGCCACCACCAGGCCGAAAAGGGTGATCGCCGTATAGGCTGACAGCCCGGCTTTGGAGCCGGCGCCGTACAGTGCGCCCAGCAAAAGAATGCCGGCCTGTTCGTTGAAGTTCTGCACCGCAATCGAGCGGCCCGCGCCCATCAGGTTGTGGCCGCGGTGCTGCAGCAGCGCATTCATCGGCACCACCAGAAAGCCGCCGAAGCTGCCCAGCAACACCAGAAAAGGCACGGCAACCCAGACGTTGTGGATAAAGTTCATCGCAATCAGCAACACGCCGATGCCGATACCCATCGGAATCACGCGCGTGGCCTTGTCCAGGCGCATCGACACCGAAGCCAGCACCGCGCCGATGGCGGTTCCAAGGATCACCACGCTCGTCAACGAAGAGGCCTGCGCGGTGTTGTAGTTCAGCGCTGCCGCAGCCCAGGCCAGCACGATATATTTGAGATTGCCGCCCGTGCCCCAGAGCAGCGTCGTATTCGCCAGCGAAATCTGGCCGAGCTTGTCGCGCCACAAACGCGTGTTGCAGCGCCAAAAATCGGGCAGCAGCGCCAGCAAGTTGTACGCCAGGCTGTGGCGCCGGTCGGCGCGCAGCGGACGCATGGCCGCGCCGGTCAGCGGAATGCGCATGTTGATCGCCGCAGCCAGCACATAGACACCGATCACCACCCCAATGGCAGCCTGGGACGCCGTTCTGAACTCCGTATCAATCAGCGGGAATCTCAGCGCCATCAGGCGGCTGGACATCGAGTCGCCCGTGAGCTGTCCGCCCAATACGAGCCCCAAAATAATCGAAGCAATCGTCAACCCCTCGATCCAGCCGTTGGCTTTGACCAGTTGCGAGGGCGGCAGCAGTTCGGTGAGGATGCCGTATTTGGCCGGTGAATACGCTGCCGCGCCCAATCCGACCACCGCGTAAGCAAGCAGCGGGTGCGAACCGAACAGCAGCATCAGACAGCCGATGACCTTGATTGCATTGCTGATGAACATCACCCGCCCTTTGGGCAGCGCATCGGCAAAAGCACCGGCCCATGGCGCGAACAGCACGTAAAAGACCGCAAAAATCGGTATCAGTGCAATAAGTTGCCACTCGGGTGCATGGGCGTCGCGCAGCAGCTCCACTGCCGCGACAAACAACGCCTGGTCGGCCAGTGACGAAAAGAACTGAGCCGCCATGATTGTGTAGAAACCGCGCTTCATCGGAATTGGTCGTCTATGGGTACCCAGAAAATCATTAGAAGCCTATGCTGGCGGTTTCTCCATTCATGCCGTCTACCGGCAGATGGCGAATGCGCGGTTATATCATCCACCGCACCTCGCCCTGTTTCCCCCTCTTACGGATTGCTCCTGCTCGATCGTGCCACGCCCCATTCTTGCCACCATTCACACCGACGCACTCACCCATAACCTGAACCGCGCACGGCACGCGGCGCACCAGACGGACGCGACGAATCAGCCCCTTAGGGAAACTCTGAACAACTCCCCGCGAGTGGGCGCGCCCGGATTCGGGATGGGCTGCGAGGCGCAAAGCACAGCGATACCCGGTGGTATCGCGAGCATTTGCAACGAAGCAGACCGCCCGAATCCGGGATGCGACCGCCGCGAGGGAGTTGTTCAGAGGTTCCTTAGCAGCGCGCGCGTCTGGGCCGTGGTCAAAGCCAACGCCTACGGACATGGCATCGGCGCTGTGTTCGACGCCCTGCGCGGTGCCGACGGCTTCGCCCTGCTCGACCTGCGCGAAGCCGAACAGATTCGCGCGCTGGGCTGGCGCGGCCCGGTGCTGCTGCTCGAAGGCGTGTTCGAGCCGCGCGATCTGGAACTGTGCTCGCGCCTGTCGCTGTGGCACGCCGTGCACTGCGATGCACAGATCGAGATGCTGGCCGCGCACAAGACGCAGCAGCCGCACCGCGTTTTCCTGAAGATGAACACCGGCATGAACCGCCTGGGCTTCATGCCCGAGCGTTTTAGAGCCGCGTGGACGCGCCTGAACGCGCTCCCGCAGGTCGATGAAGTCTCGCTCATGACGCATTTTTCCGAGGCCGACGGCGCACGCGGCATCGACGCCGCCTTGGATTGCTTCACGCGCGTCACGCAAGACCTGCCCGGCGAACGCACGCTCGCCAACAGCGCCGCCCTCTTGCGCCACCCGCGCGCGCTCGGCGACTGGGTGCGCCCGGGCATCATGCTCTATGGCAGTGCGCCCGATTTCCCCGAGCACAGCATCGCCCATTGGCAACTGCAACCGGCGATGACGCTGGCCACGCGCCTGATCGCCACACAGGACTTGCGCGCGGGCGACACGGTCGGCTACGGCAGCCTGTACACCGCTGCACAGCCGATGCGCATCGGCATCGCGGCGGTCGGCTACGCCGACGGTTATCCGCGCCACGCGCCCAGCGGCACGCCCGTACTGGTCGATGGCGTGCGTACCGGCCTGGTCGGTCGCGTCAGTATGGACATGATCGCCATCGACCTCTCCCCCGCGCCGAGCGCCCATATCGGCAGCGAAGTCACCCTTTGGGGCCGCAGTGCCGGCGGCGCCGTGCTGCCCATTGACGACGTGGCGCACGCCGCCGGCACGGTTGGTTACGAATTGATGTGCGCGCTCGCGCCGCGCGTGCCGGTGCAAACGGTGTAGCGCGCACCCGTTGGGGTTGGGCTTGCAAATACCCGTATTGCCCGTATTGCCCGTATTGCCCGTGCTCCACGCACGCGCCGGGCAGCCGCCGCGCACATCAAGCGCACGCACTCAAGCGACGCACGCAAGACGCCCGTGAGCGTGCAGGGGGAGACAAAAAAATTCCGCCCCCTGTCCCTTGCTGCGGACCGATCTGCGCCTGAGAACCTGTTTACGATCTCAAATGGCTCACGCAGATGCTTTTTCGGGAGGGGATGCAAGGCGCAGCGCGCAGCCCATAGCCCGTGCTATGGGCCAGCGTTGCAACGCCGCAGACCGCCCGAAAAGGTCTCTGCGTGAGCCATTTGAGATCGTAAACAGGTTCTGAGACCTACTGCGCCCATTCATCAGCCCGCGCTTGGGCGGCGGCAAAGTCGAGGTCGCCGCTATAAATGGCGCGGCCGCAGATGACGCCTTGGACACCTTCGTCTTGCACGGCGCACAAGCCCTCAATATCGGCCAGGCCCGCCAGGCCGCCGGAGGCGATGACGGGAATACTCAGCGCCTGGGCCAGACGCACAGTGGCTTCGATATTCAGGCCCGTGAGCATTCCGTCGCGGCCAATGTCGGTGTAAATAATGGATTCGACACCGTAGTCCTCGAATTTCCGGGCCAGATCGACGACGGCGTGGCCGGTGAGTTTGCTCCAGCCATCGGTGGCAACTTTGCCGTCCTTGGCGTCCAGCCCGACGATGATGTGGCCGCCGAAAGCGCTGCAGGCCTCCTTGAGAAAGCCCGGGTTCTTCACCGCCGCAGTGCCGATGATGACGTAGCGCAGGCCGGAGTCAATACAACGCTCGATCGTGTCCAAATCGCGGATGCCGCCGCCCAGCTGCACCGGGATGTGGTCGCCGACTTCGCGCAGGATGGCCTTGATCGCCGCGGCGTTCTGTGGCTGGCCGGCAAAAGCCCCGTTCAAATCGACCAGATGCAAGCGGCGCGCGCCTGCATCCATCCATTTGCGCGTCATGGCGGCCGGGTTTTCACTGAAGGTGGTGGATTGGCCCATATCGCCTTGTTTGAGGCGAACGCAGTGGCCGTCTTTGAGATCAATCGCGGGAATCAACAACATGACAAAGTCGCGCGAAGTACGCGCACAAGAAAACGGAGTGCCCGTTCAGGAAAATTTCAGGGATTCCAGTGCAGAAAATTTCGATAGAGCTGCAACCCATGATCCGCGCTCTTTTCCGGGTGAAACTGGGTAGCAAAAATATTACCGCGGGCAACGGCGGCAGTAAAGAGCGCACCGTAATCGGCCTGACCCACATCGTGGCGCGCATCCGACGGACAGGCATAGTAGCTGTGCACGAAGTAGAAGTAAGCGCCATCGGGCACGCCCGCCCAGAGCGGGTGCGGCTGCGTTTGCCGCACCGTGTTCCAACCCATTTGCGGCACTTTGTAGCGGCTGCCGTCGGCCTGCACACGCCCCTCAAGCCGAAAACGGCGCACCGCGCCGGGAATCAAGCCCAGACCTTCGCTGGGACCTTCCTCGCTGGATGAGAGCAGCATCTGCATGCCCACGCAAACGCCGAATAGGGGCTTGCTGGCTGCCGCTTCAAGCACGGATTGGAGCAAGCCCGAGGCACGCAGCTGGCGCATACAGTCGGGCATTGCGCCCTGCCCCGGCAGCACGACACGCGCAGCCGCGCGCACCACATGCGGATCGGAGGTCACCGCAACCTCAATGCCGGCTTGATCGGCGGCGTGCATCACCGCCTGCGAAACCGAACGCAGGTTGCCCATGCCGTAATCCACAACGGCGACGGTATTGCCAGAGAAAGTCAGAGCGAACCCTTCGTCGATGCAATGGTGTGAGCGGCGCGGGGATCAATTTTGAGCGCCATACGCAACGCCCGCCCGAACGCCTTGAAGATCGTTTCGCACTGGTGGTGCGCATTCACGCCGCGCAGATTGTCGATGTGCAGCGTGACGAAGGCGTGATTGACGAAGCCCTGGAAGAATTCATTCATCAACTGGCCGTCGAAGCCGCCGATCATGCCGCTGCTCAGGCGCACGTTCAGCACCAGCCCGGGGCGGCCCGAAAAATCGACCACCACGCGCGAAAGCGCTTCATCCAGCGGCACATAAGCGTGGCCGTAGCGGCAAATGCCGCGCTTGTCGCCCACCGCATGCGCGAGCGCCTGGCCCAGGGCGATGCCGACATCTTCGACCGTGTGGTGGCCGTCAACATGCAAATCGCCCGCACAATCGATATCCAGGTCGATCAGACCATGGCGCGCGATCTGATCGAGCATGTGATCGAAAAAGCCAATGCCAGTCTTCAGATGCGACTGGCCGCTGCCATCGAGGTTGATGCGCACGCGGATTTGTGTCTCGTTCGTGCTGCGCGCAATCTCAGCGCGGCGCTCGGCAACGGGCTCGGGGGCGGGGGGGGTAGAGGTATTCATGGAGGGAATCAGGGAATTCTAGGGCCTGTTCACGCTATTTCCACAGTCGCGAAGGGCCGTATTGGCCCGCCCATCAAGGCACGCTCCTTGCATGGGCTACAGCCATGCCCAGGCAAGGAGCGTAACGCCCAGGGGCGGGCCAAGACTGCCCTTCCCCTCGGGTGCACAACGCGACTGCGGAAATAGCGTGAACAGGCCCTAGATAGAAAACCCGGAATTTCCATCATCGCGCTTTTCGTTTTGATGATGTTCATGGACCGATGCGCCGGACCCAACAAACCGGACCGGATTCGCGCAGCGCTTTCCTCGCCCACGGATCACAGGGGCAAAACCTGTAACATTTCCGCCCTCGCGATCCCTCGCGATCCCTCGCAATTGAAGGCGCGCGGCCACGGCTGAGGCGCAGATTGTTTTCAGAACGTTTCTCTGTACCTCATACTTTGAGCATGGATTCCACGCCGGCAGCCCCACAAAAAAGCAACGCGTTGAT
The DNA here is from genome assembly GCA_031285125.1 of Burkholderiaceae bacterium. Lineage (GTDB taxonomy): Bacteria > Pseudomonadota > Gammaproteobacteria > Burkholderiales > Burkholderiaceae_C > JAITWT01. The sequence continues at coordinate 21,225 of JAITWT010000092.1, forward strand.
GCAACACCGTCGTTTCATGCGCGCCCACCGTTTGGATCGCGCCATGCTGGCGCATGCCGCCGCTGTCATCCCCGGCCCTGTTGCGGCCATTTCCGGCTGATGCCGGCTCCATCACCGTCACAGCACATCAGGATTTCATGCTTAGCGTCACACATCTGGTTGGCGAGCGCAATGGATTGCGGCTCTGGGGGCCGCTGAATTTCAGCGTGCGCGCGGGCGAGGCGGTTCACCTGCGCGGCCCCAACGGCTGCGGCAAAACCACCCTGCTGCGCACGCTGGCGGGGCTGCGTCCGCCGCTGGCGGGACGGGTCGATCGCGGCGGACGCCTGTGTTCCTTCCTCGGCCATCAAGACGGCTGGGCCGAGGATTTGCGCGCCCAGCTCAATCTGGAACTGTTCGCCCAATTGCACGGCTGCGCAAGGGCGGCGGCACCGGCCTTGCTCAAAGAACTGAGCATCCCCGACCGCGCCGTGCGGCATCTGTCGGCCGGACAGCGGCGCAAGCTCGCACTGGCGCGGCTGCGAATCGCGGCGCATCCGCTGCTGCTGCTGGACGAGCCTTTCGATGCGCTGGACACCCAGGGCTGCGCCTGGCTCACCGCGCTGGCGCATACGCATCTGCATGACGGCGGGGCCATCGTGCTCACCTCACACCAAGCGCTGCCGGCGGATTTCCCGGCCTGCCGTGTCCTCGACCTCAAAGGCCGCGCGATTTTGGAGGATTTGTCATGAGCGCCCGCCCGACCGACCATCCGTCCGTCCGACCGGCCGCTCTGGCAACGACGCCCGCATCCCCCCCGCCCCCCGTGGATCAAACAGATGAGACCCCGGGCCGCGCGTGGCCCGGCGGCAGTACCGAAAACCTGCCCTGGAACCGCGCCGTACGCGCCGTGTTGCGACGGGAATGGGCGCTTGCACTGGCCCGGCCTGTCGATCTGCTCGTGCAGGGGCTGTTTTTCCTCACTGTCGCCAGCCTGCCCGCGCTCAGCGTGACGCCCACACGCGCCACGCTCGAATTGCTGGCCCCGGGCGTACTGTGGGTCGCGGCGCTACTGTCGGTACTTCTGGCAGGCTGGCGCTGCTTTCACGACGATCTGCGCAGCGGCTGGCTCGATCAGTGGTCACTGTGCGGCGTGCCGCTGGTCCTGCTGGTGACGGCACGGCTGGTCGCGCAATGGGTCGCGGCAGCGCTGCCGGTACTGCTGCTGGCACCGCTGGTGGCCTTGCAGTACGGGCTGAACAGCACAGCCCTGGGCGTGCTGCTGCTGGCCTTGTTACCCGGCATCGGTGTGCTGGTGATGCTGGTCGGCGTCGTCGCCGCGCTGGCCGCCGGTTTACGCCAAGGGGGCGTCTTGGTCATCGGCCTTGTTTTGCCCCTGGCCGCGCCGGTGCTGGTATTCGGCAGTTTGGCGGTGCGCGCGGCCCAACTGGGGGAACCGGCCGGAGCGCATCTGGCATTGCTCGCCGGCACCGCATGCGTGATGCTGGCCTGCTGCCCTTGGCTTGCGGCCAGCGCCGTGCGCATCGGCATCGAGAGTTGAGCTGCGGCCCAACGTGAGCCATTTGAGATCGTAAACAGGTTCTTAAACCTAGAAACGGCCGTTGAACGCGCTCGCCCGTGCCGCGATCGACGCGCCAGTCCCTGCCGATACCGGCCGGCGCAGTAGCCGCACGGGCGGCAAGTTTGTGCCGGGACGGTATACTGGTTGTTGGTCTTGTGTTTTCACTGGCGGTGCTGGTGTTCGGCAGTTTGGTTATGCGCGCCGCCCAATGGGGTGAGTTTGCTGGTGCTCATCTGGCATGGTTCGCCGGCGCAGCGCGCAATGCGGGTTTGCTGTTCCCACTTGCAGCCGGGGCTATACGCGTCAGCATCGAGAGTTCGGATATTCACCCATGAATCTTTCCCGATTCATTTTCTGGTTTGCCGCGCCCGCGCGTTTTCTGCCATTGGCGCGTGCGCTGGTGTGGCCGCTGCGTATCCTGGCCCTGTTGACGGGCATCGTTGGGCTGTTCCTGGGTTTTGGCGTCGCGCCGCCCGATGCGGTGCAGGGCGATGCCTACCGCATCATGTATCTGCATGTGCCGGTTTCGTGGGTGGCTATGTTCGCCTACGCGCTGATGGCATTCTGGAGCTTTGTCGGGCTCGTCTGGCGCACCCGCCTGTCCCATCTGCTGGCGCATGCGCTCGCGCCCACCGGCGCGGTGTACGCCGCGCTTTCCCTCATCACCGGTGCACTCTGGGGCCAACCCATGTGGGGCACGTGGTGGGTGTGGGATGCGCGGTTGACCTCCTCGCTGCTGCTGCTGCTGCTGTTTTTGGGCTACTTGGCGCTGCAGGGCGCGATCGACGATCCGCAGCGCTCGGATCGCGCCTGCGCCGTGCTCGCGCTGCTGGGCGCGCTGAACCTGCCGGTGATGTATTTTTCGGTGCAATGGTGGAATACGCTGCACCAGGGCGCATCCATCAAGCCCGGCAGCGCCAGCATGGCGCCGGTGATGCTCACCGCCTTGCTGCTGTGCTCTGTGGCGGCTTGGGCATGGGCCGCGGCGACGGTGCTGCGGCGTGTCCAGTTGCTGATCGCCGAGCGCGAAGCCCATACACGCTGGCTGCGCGCAATACAGTTCCAGGATGAAGCCCTGGCTGGAGGGACGGCCGATGCACCGGCCGGCTTGCCAAACGCGGCACAGAAGGAGGCCGTTCATGTCTGAGTTTTTTCATCCGTGGTGGAATGATTGGGCCTCGTTCCTGCATATGGGACGTTACGCGGTCTATGTGTGGGGCAGCGTCGCGATAACGGCGGTTGTGCTCGTCGCAGAGCAACTGGCATTGCGGCTGCGTGCGCAACGCATGCGCCGTGCGCAATTGCACATTGCGCAGCAAGGAGCGTCTTCATGAGCGCCGTGTTGACGCCGCGCCGCAAACGCCTGCTGCTGTTGCTGTCGGCGCTGGTTCTGTTGGTGGCCGCGGGCGTTTTCGTCAAGCAGGCTTTTCGCAGCAATCTGGTGTTTTACGTCACGCCCACCGAACTTGCGGCAGGCGGTGCGCGCACCAAGGAAACGCTGCGTGTCGGCGGGATGGTACAGCCCGGCTCGCTGCAACGGCCGGTCACCGACACGCTGGATGTGCACTTTGTTTTGGCCGATGGCAGCAGCCGCGTGCCGGTGGCCTATCGCGGCGTATTGCCCGACCTGTTTGCCGAGGGCAAGGGGGCGATCGCGCAAGGCAAGCTCGACGCATCGGGCACGCTGGTGGCCTCCCAGGTGCTGGCCAAGCACGATGAGAACTATGTCCCGCCCAAAGTCCATCCGCAGGCGCTTGAACAGAGCACTTCCTCGAAGATGACTGAACCATCCCGGGGCGTGGTGCAATGATCGGCGAATTGGGGCACTTGTTGCTGATCCTGGCCGTGGTGGCGGCCCTGGTGCAGGCATGGGCCGGGCTGGGCGCACAGGCGCAGCCCCGGCTGGTGACGCTGGCGGCGTTGTGGCAGATCGCGGGCGTTCTGGGCGCAATCGTGCTGCTGGGGGTGGCTTTCGTCAACTATGATTTTTCGATTTCCTATGTCGCGCAGAACAGCCATACCACGTTGCCGTTGATCTACCGGATCGCCGCGGTGTGGGGCGGCCACGAAGGATCGATGCTGCTGTGGCTGGCCGCGCTCTCGCTGTGGAGCCTGGCGACGCTGTACAGCCTGCGCCAGCGTGACGCCACCTATGCGGCACGCACGCTAGGCGTGCTCGGGCTGGTGAGTCTGTTTATCGGCGCTTTCGTGCTGTTCACCTCCAACCCGTTCACGCGCACGATTGATCCGAATACGCTGCGGCTGTTCACGCCCCCCGAGGGCTTGAGCCTGAACCCGCTGCTGCAAGACCCTGGCATGGCCGCTCATCCGCCCATGCTGTATCTGGGTTACGTCGGCACCGCCGTGCCTTTCGCCATGACGCTGGCCGCGCTGTGGCGCGGCGCACCCGCACAGTGGGTACGTTGGGTGCGGCCTTACACGGCGGTGGCGTTGCTGTTCCTTTCGATTGGCATCGCGATCGGGTCGTGGTGGGCTTATTACGAGCTGGGCTGGGGCGGCTGGTGGTTCTGGGATCCGGTGGAAAACGCCTCGCTCATGCCCTGGCTGGCGCTGGCAGCGCTGCTGCATGTGCAGATTGGACGCGATTTGCACGGACACTTTGTGTATTGGACGGCAACGCTGGCCATTGGCGCATTCATCCTTTCGCTGCTGGGGACCTTCCTGGTGCGTTCGGGCGTGCTGATCTCAGTGCACGCTTTTGCGTCCGATCCGCGCCGCGGCATCATGATGCTGGCGTTAATCGCGCTCGCGCTGCTGGGCAGCCTGGCGCTTGTGGGCTGGCACGGAAAGCATCTCCTGCCGGCGCGCCCAGCCAAAGCCGCCGCATTGCTTTCGCGCGAAACGGCGCTGGCGCTGAACAATCTGCTGCTGGTGGTGTCTTGCGGCTGCGTGCTGCTGGGCACGCTGTATCCGCTGCTCACCGATGCGTTACAACTGGGCAAGTTCTCCGTGGGTGCGCCGTATTTCGATACCGTCATGCGCCCCATCCTGATGCCCGCTTTGCTGCTGCTGATGGTGTCGATCTGGCTGCGCTGGGGACGTGATCAAGGCAGCGCGCTGGTGCGCCGGCTCATCCCGACACTGGTCGCGCTGGTCATCGGCGTGGTCGCGCTGCCCCTGTGGCTATCCCGCCTGTATGGGGCTGTTCATCCCTTCGTGCTGGTCACCCTGCTGGGCGCGCTGGGCGTGGCGGTGAGCACCCTGCACTGGGCCGTGCAGCGCCTGCGCAGCGGCGGTCTGGGCGCTTTGGGCGCATCCGGTTGGGGCATGGTGATCGCCCATGCGGGCGTGGCGGTTTTTGCAGTCGGTGTGGCGATGGTCAAGGGTTACGGCATAGAGCGTGACGTGCGCATGGCGCATGGCGACACCGTTTCCCTGGCCGGCTGCGCGTTGACGTTCGACGGTATGACCCAAAATCAAGGCCCCAACTACGTCGCCCAAGCAGGGCGCTTCACCCTGCGCTGCGGCACCCAGGCGCCGCTTGCGCTGGTGAGTGAAAAACGCGCCTACGTGGGCTCGGGCATGCCGTTGACCCAAAGCGCCATCGACTGGAACATGATGCGCGATATCTACGTTGCCCTGAGCGCCCCCGTCGATGACGCCTCCCGCGTCTGGAGTGTGCGCGTGCAGTACAAGCCTTTCATGCGCTGGGTCTGGCTCGGTGTATTGATGATGGCCGCAGGCGCCTTCAGTTCGGCCCTGGCGCGCCGTTTGCGCCGCGCCGCAGTTGCCCATGCACAGCCACATACACAACCACAGGGCATGCCTGCCGCGGCCATGGCGCCGAGCGGCTCTCCGGCGCCGGCTTTGGCTCTGGGATCATCTGAATGACCATCCTGACATCGTTGCGCCGCCATGGGGTCTTGTCCCTGGTCTTGGTGGCCGTCTTGGCTTTGCTGTTGCTCTTGGCTGTGGGACTGACGCGGGATCCGCGTTTGCTGCCCTCGGCCCTGATCGGCAAGCCCTGGCCCAACATTGCCTTGCCCCAGTTGGGCAGCGCCGCGCCGGAGGGCGACCCCATCGGCCCGGCCCAGTTGCGCGGCAAACCGCGGCTGGTGAATGTCTGGGCCTCGTGGTGCGCCGTTTGCGTGGATGAGCAGCCGGCCCTGCTCGCGCTGAGCCAGACCTTGCGTGCGCAGGGCCGCGCCGACCAGCTCATCGGCCTGAATTACAAGGACACCCAGCCTGACTCCACGGCTTGGTTGCAGCGTTACGGCAATCCTTTTGCGACCGTACTGATCGATGCGAGCGGACGTATGGGCATCGAACTGGGGGTCTATGGCGCGCCGGAGAGCTATTTGATCGATGCGCAAGGCACCATCGTATGGAAGCAAGTCGGCGCACTGACGCCCGAAGCGATCACCAAGGAAATTCTGCCGCGCCTGGGAGCCCATCCATGAAGCGCACCCTCTGGATTCTGTCCGCCGCTGTGTCTGCGGTTCTGTCCGCAGCGCTGTCGGTCACGCTGCTGTCACCGGCCGCGTGGGCCGCCGAGGCCCCACAGCAGCAGCAACAACAACAGCCCGTCAGCCCTGATCGTCTATACAACCTGACCAATCAGTTGCGCTGCCCGGTTTGCCAAAACGAATCGCTGACCGACTCCAGTGCGCCGCTGGCCATCGATCTCAAGAACGAAATCCAGACCCGCATGGCTGCCGGACAAAGCGACGCGCAGATCAAAAAATTTCTGGTGGACCGTTATGGTGATTTCGTCACCTACCGCCCGCCTTTTGACAGCCGCACGCTGCTGCTGTGGCTGGGGCCGCTGCTGTTTGTGATGGGCGGTCTCTTTGGGCTGTGGCGCGCCATGCGTCCGGGCCATGCCCATACCCATACCGGCGCCGATGCGGGCGCTGCCGATGCGGCGCGCAACGAACCCCAGGAGCCTGCGCGATGAGCCGTCCCATGCTGATTTTCGCGGTGCTCGCGGTTGTGATCGTGCTCGCTTTCAGCGCGACCCTGTACCGGGCGGGCGGGCGCGGCAGAAACGGTATCCCGCGCTGGCAGCCGCTGTGTCTGGGGTTGCTGGCGCCGTTGGCGGTGGTGCTGCTGTACGCAGTGCGCGGTATGCCCCAGGCCGTGAATCTGCCCTCGCCGCAAGCCGCCGGCAACGCGGCCGGGGCGGGAATCGATCCCAACGTGATGGTTCAGAAACTGGCCAATCGCCTGAAGGATCATCCCGAGGATATGGACGGCTGGCTGATGCTGGCGCGCTCGTACACGGCACTCAACCGCTATGCCGAAGCGGCGGACGCCTACGAACACGCGCAAACCAAAGTCATGCAGAACAAGGATTTGTTGGTGCGTTGGATTGAACTGCGCCTGGAGATAGGTGGCGGAAAGCCCGACACCCGCACGCACGAACTGATCGGCCGCGCGGCAACGCTCGAGCCCAACGACCCCGAGGTCCTGCTGTTGCGCACGCTGGCCGCTTTCGACCGTGGCGACAAAACGGCGGCCGAGGCGCTGGTCAGCCAATTGCACGATCTCTATCCGCCGAACCACCCCGACCGCGCCGGTTTGGATGCGATGTTCGACAAATGGAGATCGCAAAGTGGCGCGTCGATGGGGCAGGAAGCCCAGAATCCCCCCCCGTCAACCCCAAACGCGGCTGGTGGCGCGCCCGATCCGAACGTCATGGTTCAGCGCTTGGCCGATCGCCTGAAAGAGCATCCTGAAGACACGCAGGGCTGGCTGATGCTGGCGCGTTCGTATGCCGTGCTCAACCGCTATGCCGACGCCGCCCTCGCCTACGAGCACGCGCAGGCCAAAGTCATGCAGGACAAGGACCTGCTGACCAGTTGGATCGGCGTACGTCTGCTCAGTGCCCAGAAATTCGATGCCCGTACGCGCACACTGCTCGATCGCGCGATAGCGCTCGCGCCCGACGAGCCCGCCGTGCTGATGCTGCGTGCGATGGAGGCCATCGACCGCAGTGATACGGCGAGCGCCGATGCGATCATCAACCAACTGCACGCGCGCTTCCCAAGCGGCTCTGCCGACCGCCAGTATCTGGACGCTGCCATCTCAGGTTGGCAGCACTCTAGAAGTCCTGCGGCCAAATCGGGCGTCTTGCCTCCGCAAAAACCCGTCCAGAACGCGGCCGGCGCGACGACATCGCCTTCCCGGAATTAGCCCTCGCCACAGACCCGCGACGCGACTGCGCCGGACGCGCCAAATCCCAAGGTGATGGTCCGGCTTGCGCAACAGCGCGCGCCTTCAGCGAGAGCTGAAATAGCCAGACGAAGTGCGCGAACCCGAGGCGATCAGCTTCATCCCACGCTGGATTCAAGACTGAACGCCGCGTGGCGATCTTGCCCGAGCCAATGTGTCAATTGCGGCAGCGCTGCAGCCATCTGCTCGCGCAAGATGTAGGGCGGATTGATGATGAACACGCCGCTGGCGGTCAGGCCAGGGCGGCGCTCGGCGCCGCTGGGATCGAGCGCGGGCGAGCGCTGTTTGCTGGATTTGACCGTCAACGTCGCATGTAACCACGGCTTGCCGGCCTGTGTGGCGAGGGTGCGCAACCGGCGCGGCAACGCATGCGCCTCGGGGCGCGCAATGACCGGGTACCACACCATATAGACCCCCGTGGCAAAACGTGCCAGCGCCTGCGCAATGAAGGCGCCCGTGCGCGCGTAATCGGTCTTGATTTCATAGCTGGGGTCACACAACACCAGTGCGCGCCGGCTGGGCGGGGGCAACAAGGGTGCCGCGCAGGCAAAGCCGTCCTCACACGACACCGCGATGCGCCGGCCCGCCTCCAATTGCTCGATGTTCGCGTTGAGCGCACGCCAATCGGTCGGGTGCAACTCGCACAGCTTGATCCGATCTTGCGCGCGCAGCAGGTGATGCGCGATAAAGGGCGATCCGGGATAGACGCGCACGCGCCCCTTCGAATTGAAAGCGCGCAGCACCTCCAGGTAACGCGCGATGGCAGGCACAGGCTCGGCACCGCCCTTGAGCACATTCAACAACCTGAGCACACCCTCAGCCGCTTCGCCGCTCGTGCTGGCGAAGTCGCCATCGAGCCGGTACAGCCCCGCCCCGGCGTGAGTGTCCAGCACGGTCAACGCGGTCTGTTTTTGCAGCAGATGATCGAGAACGGCAATCAGCACCGTGTGCTTGAACACGTCGGCGTGGTTGCCGGCATGGAAGGCATGGCGGTAACTAAACATGTCCGCGATGGTAGCCTGGAAGAAACCACGCGACAGAACCGGCCTTCAGGTTGATGGCGCCGAATGCTTTTTTGAAACGCTGTGCCCCCTGTCCCCAAGGGTCAAGGGATACGCTTCACGAATCCGGTCGTATTCGCCGAATTTTGTTGCCTTGTTGGATACGATCAATCCACCCGATTTTTGATCTGCGCCGCAGCATCGGGCAGATCGGATGCCCATGAAATCGGCTGCCCCGCGTCCCACGGATAGGGCAGCCGCAAGTCGTATCGCGGAAATACGCCATGCCGCCGTGAACGGGAGCGCACGATTTCATATAGAGGCTTATGGAGCACGGGATAAAAATAAGGCACCAGTTTTATCTGGCGCCAGATTCTTATGCAGCCTTCACGTAGTTTGTGCACCAGCCTTTGGCATTGACGGACTTACCCTGGAAAATCAGACAAGGGCCATAAGCGGCATTGGAATTGCGGGCTTGGTAGAAATTGCAGTTCTTGCAATCCGAACCAGCAACGAACTTGGGATTTTTGATCTTGGCCGTACTTTCGACGTATGCAAACGCGGTCGCAGTCGGGTCGGTCGGGGACAGATGCGGCAAATCGGCCGCCTGTGCCGTGCGCGCCAGCACGCTGGCCAAGGCAGCGGCGCTGATCGCACCGCCAGCGCTGACGACAAAGCGGCGGCGGCTTGGGTTCATGTTCGAATCTTTCATTTTGTTACCTCTCTAAAGATTGGGGTGAAGTGAATGTGTAACGAAGAAACGCGCAACGACTTGTTTCCGTCATTGCTGCAGCTGCTTCCCTCTCTGTTATAGCGGTTTGTTATCGGCTGATCACTCTAAGTCTGACTATCATGAGCAAGACACTAGGACTTACCCTAAGAACCTGTTTACGATCTCAAATGGCTCACGCAGAGGCCTTTTCGGGTTGGGCCGAAATCGGGCGATTGGGCATCCCAGTCGCTTGCATGGGCACCAGCCCATGCGGCGCGCCATGGGCCACCCACTCATCCCGATTGCGGTCCAACGTGAGCCATTTGAGATCGTAAACAGGTTCTAAGGGCGACTGTGTGTCGCCCTTTTCATCGTTCAACGTTGGACTCCGTCCGTGCTGGCACAACAATTTGTCAACGCCTTGAGCCTGGGCTGCATTTATGCCCTGTTCGCCCTGGGATTCACGCTGGTGTTCGGCGTGCTGGGCGTGATCAATCTGGCGCACGGCGCGGTGTTCATGGTGGGCGCTTATGCGGCGCTGATGGTCATCACCCGCCTGGGGCTGCCGCTGTGGGGGGCGATCATCGCCGCCATGCTCTGCGCCGGCCTGAGCGGGGCGGTGGTTGATGCGCTGGTGCTCAAGCCGCTGCGCAAGCGCGGCGCGCCGCACCTGATTCCCATGATCGCCACCATCGGCGTGGCCATCATCATCAACAACGGCGCGCAGGCCGTGTTCGGGGCCGACAACCTGCGTTTTCCGCTGGGCACCGTGCCCGAGCAGGTCTTGCAGATCGCGGGCTTGAGGATGACGGTGCTCGATCTGGGCGTCATCGTCCTGTCCTTCGTGATGATGGCGGGCTTGATGATGGTGATGCGCCGCACGCAGTTCGGCCGCGCGCTGCGCGCCATTGCCGAATCGCCCCAAGCGGCCCGGCTGATGGGGATCAACGTCGAGCGGCTGTTCTTCGTCACTTCGCTGGCCGCGGCTGCGATGGGCGGGCTGGCCGGCGTGCTGATCGGCCTGAATTCCAACGCCATCTTTCCCCTGATGGGCCAGCACATCCTGCTCAAGGGTATCGCGGTCATCATTTTGGGCGGCATGGGCGATATCCGGGGCGCCATGCTGGGCGGGCTGTTTCTGGGCTTTGCCGAAGTGCTGTCGGTGGCCTACATCGGTTCGGAAATGCGCGATGCGGTCGCCTTCGGCCTGCTGTTCCTGATCCTGCTGCTGCGCCCGCAAGGGCTGCTGGGCAAAACGATTCAGCGCAAAGCGTGATAACGGCCATGGATTTGCAAAATTTCTGGGACGTTTACGGCAATCTGGTGCTCACGCTGGGCAACCATGCGCTGCTGGCCCTGTCGATCTGGCTGACCCTGGCTTGCGGCATGCTGGCCGTGGCCAATGCCGCGTTTATGGGCATCGGCGCGTACACCTCGGCCCTGCTGACGCTCAATTACGGCGTGCCGTTTCCGGTGGCGCTGGCCAGCGGCATGGCCATGCCGGCGCTGGTCGCCCTCCTCATCGGCCTGCCGGTGATCCGCCTGTCGGGCGTGTATCTGGCGATGGCGACGCTGGCCTTTGGCGAGGTGGTGCGCGTGTTCGTCCTGAACACCGAATCCCTGACCGGCGGCGCGCTGGGCCTGAACGGCATCGCGCAACTGACCCAGTGGTGGCATGTGCTGCTGGCCGTGATCGTGGTGCTGCTGGTGCTGTGGCGCGTGCGCCGCTCCAAGGTGGGCCGCGCGTTTGACGCCATCCGCGGCGACGAGACCGCCGCCGGTCTGATGGGCATCAACGTGCGCGCCAACAAGATGCTGGCCTTCGTGGCGGGCGCGGCCATCGCGGGCTTGGCGGGCGCGCTCAGCGCGCACCTGACGTTTTTTATCGGCCCCAACGAATTCGGCTTTGATCGCGGCGTTGAAATTTTGACCATGGCGATTCTGGGCGGCATCGGTGGCCTGTTCGGCCCGGTGCTGGGCGCGTGCATCATCACCATGCTGCCCGAGGTCTTGCGCGTGCTGGCCGATTACCGGCTGATGGTCAACGGCGTCATCCTGGTGCTGATCGTGCTGTTCCTGCCGCAAGGCATCTGGGACCCGGCGCGCTTCAAGCGCTGGTTCGCCAAAAAGGATGCCGC
>JAITWT010000013.1 GCA_031285125.1 Burkholderiaceae bacterium
GCAGCTACGCCGGCTCGATGGCTGACGGCCACCACGACTTTGCCGCGCTGGCGGGCGCCACGGCGCAAGACCTGGGCACGCAAATCCAAAGCGCGGGCCGCATCGCCCTGGGCGCGGGCCGAAACATCGGCATGCAAGCGGCCACGCTCGCCGCGCAGGGCGATCTGAGCGTCGCGGCGGGTGCCAACCTGCTGATCGTGCCGGGCAGCGCGCAGCAAAGCAGCATGCTGGTCAGCCGCAAGCGCAGCAATGGCGTGCTCTCGCACAGCAGCCAAACGGTCACGGCCAACAGCGCCGGCGAAAGCGCGATGGCCAGCCGTCTGAGCGGCGCCAACGTCAGCCTGAGCGCCCAAAACGGTGATCTGGATCTGATCGGCAGCGACATCAGCGCGGCCCAAGAGGCTGACTTGCGCGCGGGCCGCGATGTCAACATCTATGCGGTCACGGACAGCACGGCGGCCAGCTTGAGTCTCCAGAGCACGAAAGCGGACTTTGTGGCGGTGGCTGGAACGTCCGTCGGCGTGCTCGACTATGGGCACAGCAAAGAGCAGGACGCCATCGTCAGCACCCAAACTTCGAGGCCGAGCCGAATCAGCGCAGGCGATGCGCTGAACATCCAATCCGGCGCAACCCTCAACGTCAACGCCAGCGCGCTCAGCGCCGGGCAGCAGCTGAACCTCACGGGCGCGCAAATCAACATCGTCAGCGGCCTGGATCAAACCGATCGGTACTATGGTGCCAGCAGCGACATCGGCCGGATCGGCTCGAACGCGCTTGGCGCCGCCTATGACGTCAGCAGCGACCAAGGCGATCAAAGCAACCATTTCCAAAGCACCGGCTTGGCGCCGGCCACCCTGCGCGCGCCGCACATCCGCCTGAACGCCACCGATGCCGACCTCACCCTGCGCGCGGCGCAGCTGAGCGCCAGCCAGGACGTGCAACTGAACGCGCCCAAAGGCGCCCTCAACATCGACCTGGTCAGCACCGGCGCCAGCGCCAGCCAGAACGTCACGCGCAGCAGCCTGTTCTACCAGTACAGCGGCGCCAGCGAGGCCAGCGCGCAACAAGCCCACACCACGCAAATCGACACCCCCCATCTGGACATTCACACGTCCACCATCAACGCGCAAACCGGCATCCCCAGTCTTCAGAGCCAAGACAGCCACGGCAACGTCAGCACACAACAATTGCAGACCCTGCAGCAGGCCCTGCAACAAGCCCGCACCACAGGCGGGCCCAGCTGGAGGGAGCAAATCCAGAGCGACCCGAAACTCGCCGGTGTCCAGATCAACTGGCAAGGCGTGCCCGAATCGACCCACTACTGGGCGCAAAGCCAAAGCGGGCTGACGCAGGCGGGCGCGGCGGCGGTGGTCATCGCGGCCACAGTGCTCACCATGGGCACGACCACAGAACTTGCCGCCGGCGCGGGCAGCGCGATCTCCTCGGCGACGGACGGAGTGATCAGCGCGGGGGTCGCCGGCGCGGCGGTCCAAGCGGGCCTGGCCGCTGTGGCCAGTCAAGCCGCAGTCGGCCTGATCAACGAACACGGCAACGTCGGCGCGGTCCTCAAAGACCTCAGTTCGAGCCAAAGCGTCAAGCAAGTCCTGGCGGCGATGGTCACCGCGGGCACCCTGCAAGGGCTCAATCTGAACCCGATCGGCCCGCAAACGGCCCGGCAAGGCGTCCCGGCGACGCTGGCGGCGAACCTGCAAGCCGGACTGGCCCGCGCGGTGGTCAACACAGCCATCACCGGCGGCAGCATGGAAGAGAACCTGCGCACCGCGCTCAAGGGGGCGCTACTGGATACGGTGGCCTCGTCAGTGAGCGCTGAGATCGGCCAGCTTGCCGATAGCCGTGTCATCGACCCCTTCACGCAAGAGCTGGCCCATGCGATCGCGGGATGCGCGGTGGGAACGGCCCGAGCGGACAACGCCGGCGGCTGCGGCGCGGGAGCGCTGGGCGCGGTCGTGGGGGAACTGACCGGGGAGGCCTTCGCCAATTCAATCCAAAGCCCGGCACAAGTATCGCAACTGTCGGGCATGTTTGCGGCCTTGGCGGTCGCGACAGTGGGCGGCAGTGCGGAGCAGATACAGATCGCGCAGCAAGAAGGCGCGATTGCGGCGCTGAACAACTCGTGCGGCAGTGGTGACCCGGACCAGTGCAAGAAGACCTTGGCGGCATGGGGCGCAGGGGCGGGATTTGTGCTCAGCGGAGGACTCTCGCTTGTTGGCGATGTTTATACGCTCGGGGGCAATGTTCTTGCGACGCCGGCGGAAATTGGAGCAGGCACAGCGGCCGGGACCGCTGGGGGCTATGCGCTTGGAAACTTTCTTGACCAGAGTTGGGATTCGCTGTCCAATGCGTGGGACCGGACGGTATCCATGGCGGGCTTCGGCGGATCGGCGGGGCCGAGCTTAATAACGGCGACACCTATCGCCTATGGCGTATCCAAACTGATGGGAGAACCGGCAGGGCCGAGTCTAACGACTACGCCAGCCGAACAACAGATTGGGCCGAGTACAACCACCACCCCGGGCGCTGTCTTGGCTCCTGACACTACACCAGGGTATGCTGGAGGGGATCTACCGGACTACAGTCTGCCAGGCTATACCCAGATTGATCCAGCGCCTGGATCGAACATCATCTCCACCCCGATGCCCGCGAATAACCCAACGGGTGGGCCGGTGATGATGAATCAGAGTGGGGCAAATGAAGCTGGATCGGCTGGCAATAACAATCTTGTCAGTCAAGTGGATGAAGCGATCCGTAACATTACTAACGGCATGGCTAATACTACCGGAAAGGGGTCTGAATATTTAAACTGGACGGGAAGTGGCGGCATAGATGCCGCCCGGCAGGCATTTGATTTATTGCCTGCGGTTCCTGGAAGCGCTAAGACGTACCCTAATGGAGCGCAAGTAATAACTTTGACGGATGGCTCGACAGCCACCCTCTACCCTACCGCCAAATCAACAGGTGCGCCTAGTATTCAAATCAGCAGGCCAAATGGTGCAGGCGATGAGATAAAAATAAGGTTTTAGATTATGAGTAAACCCGAGAATTCATTTTCTGATATTTTGGAGGCAATCCGATTTATCGCGCTCAATGTTAAGATTTACGGCATATTTAAAGGAAGACTGAGCGAAAATTATGATGATAATAGATTTCTTGCTTTTTTTTCAAAAGACTTTTTGCGCGCGCGACAATGGTCGATTATCCCGCTCTGGGAAGGGGATCTTCGAGTGTTACAAAAAAATGACCGTACAAAAATTTATTTTTTGAATGAAATCCGTGATTTTTGCTTGCGAAATAATGACGGGTTTATGTATGTGGCGGCGTTAGAAAAAAACAAATGGGAATATTCGATTGGCTTTGAATCTTTGGTGGTGGCTGCGCGAAAATTAGATCTTTCTGTAGATGATCCAAATGATCTTTTTAAGGTGACGCCAAATAATCTTCCGTACTGGGGAAATAATTTCATGTGGCCGAGTAGTGAGCGTTTCGTGGTATACACGGAAGGTGATAATTGCTCATTTATAGCGGGAGATCGTAGGGAAATTGAAGATCTGATTGGTCTTTCGTATTCTTATTGTCGAGGGCGTTTTATTTCTGCGGTTGCTGCGCATGGTGCTGAATTGGATTTTGTTGATGCGTATGCTAAATTTTGTGACGAATTTGTATAATATAAATGGGGGTGGACTCCAATTAATTTCTACTGTCAGCACCCCCAAACCCCAAGGCCGAGCCGAATCAGCGCGGGCGATGCGCTGAACATCCAATGGATGGAGCAAATCCAAAGCGACCCGAAACTCGCCGGTGTCCAGATCAACTGGCAAGGCGTGCCCGAATCGACCCACTACTGGGCGCAAAGCCAAAGCGGGCTGACGCAGGCGGGCGCGGCGGCAGTGGTCATTGCGGCCACAGTGCTCACCATGGGCACGACCACAGAACTTGCCGCCGGCGCGGGCAGCGCGATCTCCTCGGCGACGGACGGCGCGATCAGCGCGGGAGTTGCCGGCGCGGCAGTCCAAGCGGGCCTGGCCGCTGTGGCCAGTCAAGCCGCCGTCGGCCTGATCAACGAACACGGCAACGTCGGCGCGGTCCTCAAAGACCTCAGTTCGAGCCAAAGCGTCAAACAAGTCCTGGCGGCGATGGTCACCGCGGGCACACTGCAAGGACTCAATCTAAACCCGATCGGCCCGCAAGCAGCCCGTCAAGGCGTCCCGGCAACGCTGGCGGCGAACCTGCAAGCCGGACTGGCCCGCGCGGTGGTCAACACAGCCATCACCGGCGGCAGCATGGAAGAGAACCTGCGCACGGCGCTCAAGGGGGCGCTATTGGATCCGGTGGCGGGCGCGGCGGCCAACGAAATTGGCGATCTGGCGAGCCAAAGCGATGGCATCAACAAATTCACGCAAGAACTTGCGCATGCGATCGTTGGATGCGCGGTCGGCGCGGGCCGGGCGGACAATTCGAGCGGCTGCGGCGCGGGCGCGCTGGGCGCGGTGGTCGGAGAGCTGTCAGCCGGCGCCATCGGCCCCGGACAAAACACGACACAACTGTCCGGAATGTTTGCGGCCTTGGCGGTGGCCGCTGCCGGGGGCAGTGCGGAGCAGATACAAATCGCGCAGCAGGC
>JAITWT010000015.1 GCA_031285125.1 Burkholderiaceae bacterium
ATGTGGGAATTCATCCGCCGCTACATGGACGAAGGCCCGCAAGCCGTCGCTGACCACCCGATGGCGCGTTACGTCTCGCTTTCCGTCACGCCGACCATCAAAAACTGCATGCTCTTTGCAATGAACTACACCGGCGCCTACACGCCGCTCAAGCGTGTGCTGTTCTGGCCCTTCCTTTGGCTGTTCACGCTGGTGCGCTGGCTGATCTTTTACACCTGCAAGAAGCCGGTGTTCCCCGAGGAGATCGAAGCGACTTGCAAGGTGGATGAAGATGATCCCAACATCTGGCCGATCCCAGCTTCGGCAGGGCAATTCGCGCAAGAAATCCCTGGCGTACTGGAATACGCAGAAGCCCGGGCCAAGCGGAGCTGGGAGAGGGAGCAGAAGGGTTTCAATAGGAACGCCGGTAAGTAATTCGATTTCTCGTTCAAAACAGCAAGAACAGAATTGGCGTGCTTGCTTTTCTCTTTCCCCCTTTGGGGGAAGCGGGGGAGGGAGTCAGGCCAGCGCGCCAAGTCGACGTTTTGCGGGAACGATGGAGTCGGGGTCTTTTCTATCGTTTCGAACGAAAAATGGAATAAGGGCGAGGTAAAACCTTGGCAAGCGGGTCAGCATGGCGTTCAAATTCTGTGATTGAAAGCACGATCGACAACGCTTTCATGCGAATAAAAATTCACCCTCGCGCAATCCTGCAATGCTTCACGATTTGTTTTGCAACACACGCCGGTATTGCACGGCTTCGGCCATGTGAGCGGCGCTGATCGTGGGGCTGCCCGCCAGATCGGCGACGGTGCGCGCGACGCGCAAGGCGCGGTGCATGCCACGCGCTGACCAGCCCAGCCGCGCCGCGATTTTTTGCAGCAAGGCGCGCGCACTGTCGTCGGGCCGGGCGTGCGCATCGAGTGCGGCGCCGGCCAGCGCCTGGTTGGGACAGCCCTGGCGGGCGAGCGCGAATTCGCGCGCGCGGGTCACGTGCACGCGCACCTGCGCGCTCGATGGGCCCGCGGGCGCGTCGAGCAGCTCTTGCGGCGTGATCGCGGGCACTTCGACGTGCAGGTCGATACGGTCCAGCAGCGGCCCCGAGAGCCGCCCCTGGTAGCGCGTCACCTGATCGGGCGTGCAGCGGCAAGGGTGCGTGCGCGAGCCGTGGTGGCCGCACGGGCAGGGGTTCATCGCGGCGATGAGTTGAAAGCGCGCCGGGAATTCGGCGCGCTGTGCGGCGCGGGAGATCGTGATGCGCCCGCTTTCCAAAGGTTCGCGCAAGGCTTCCAGCGCGGCGCGCACGAATTCGGGGAATTCATCGAGAAACAGCACACCGTGATGGGCCAGCGAAATTTCGCCGGGCCGCGGCGGTGAGCCGCCGCCGACCAACGCGACCGCGCTGGCGCTGTGGTGCGGCGTGCAGGTGGGGCGCTGGCGCCAGTGTGCCGGATCGAAGCGCCCGGCCAGACTGGCCACGGCGGCGCTTTCGAGCGCTTCGGTCACGCTCATCGGCGGCAGCAGCGAGCTCAGCCGCTGTGCCAGCATCGATTTGCCCGAGCCCGGCGGGCCGACCATCAACAGGCTGTGCCCGCCGGCCGCGGCGATCTCCAGCGCGCGCCGGGCGAGTGCGTGGCCTTTCACGTCACACAAGTCGGGGCCGGGGGGAATGGCGGGCTCGGCCAGGGGCTCGACCGCGAACCAGCCGGGCTCGCCCGGGGGCCGTTCGCCGGGCGGCATATGTGCATCGGCTTGGGTGCGCATTTGTTCGTACCGCTGCGCGCCCTCGGTGTTCTCGGGCAGGAAGTGCGCCACCACGTCCAGCAGGTGCCGCGCGCCAAAGACCTGCGCGCCGGGCACCAGCGCGGCTTCGTGCGCGCTGTCGGCGGGCAAGACCAGGCGCGCGCGGGGCTGCGCGCCCGTGCTGGAGCCGATGTTGGACGCATCCGTTGAATCCGCGCCGCACGCTGCGCTGGCATTCACACTGAAATTTCCGCTGAACGTTTCGTTGAAATTCCCGCTGAAATTTCTGCCCGAAGCCTCCGTTTGCGCGCGATACAAGGCCAGCGCCATCGCCAGCGCGCCACGCACCGGGCGCAACCGGCCCGACAGTGACAGTTCACCCGCAAACTCATACCCAGCCAGCCGCTTGCCGTCGATCTGACCGCTGGCCGCCAGAATGCCCAGCGCGATCGGCAAATCAAAGCGTCCCGAATCCTTGGGCAGATCGGCGGGCGCCAGGTTGACGGTGATGCGTTTGTTGTGGGGAAATTCCAACCCCGCGTTCTGAATCGCCGAGCGCACACGCTCGCGCGCCTCCTTCACCTCGGTTTCGGCCAGCCCAACCAGCGCCAGCCCGGGCAGGCCATTGGCGAGGTGGACTTCCACGGTCACACGCATGGCCTGTAAACCGACCAGCGCGCGGCTTTGTACTAAAGACAAACTCATTGCGCTCCCCTGCCCCTCTTTCAACGGTACGATCGCTTCATGGTACCCGTTGACACACCCGTGGCCGTTTCCGTATCCGCCTCAGACCCGGCCGTCCCCATTGCGTTGCGCGGTTTTGCCGAGCGCATCCGCGAAGCCGCCGCGCAAGGGCAGCCGCTGTGCATTCGCGGTCATGGCAGCAAGGACTTTCTGGGCAGTCCACCGCGCGGCGCCGTACTGGACACCCGCCCCTTGTGCGGCATCGTCAGTTACGAGCCGAGCGAGTTGGTCATCACCGCGCTGGCGGGCACGCCGCTGGCCGAGTTGGAAGCCGCGCTGGCTGAAAAAGGGCAGTGTCTGCCCTTCGAGCCGCCGCGTTTTGCTGATCCGGCCGATGCCGGTCAGCGCGCCTTGAATCAGCGCCCCTTGCATCAGGGCACCGTCGGCGGCATGGTGGCCGCGGGACTGGCGGGGCCGGCGCGCGCCAGCGCCGGATCGGTGCGCGACTACATACTGGGTGCGCTGCTCATCAACGGGCGCGCGCAAGTGCTGCGCTTTGGCGGCCAGGTGATGAAAAACGTCGCCGGTTACGACGTTTCGCGCGTCCTGGCCGGATCGCTGGGCGTGCTCGGATTGATCGCCGAAGTCAGCCTGAAGGTGTTGTCCCATGCGCCCGCGCAAGCCACGCTCAGTTTTGCCTGCGACCAGGCCGAGGCGCTACGCCAGCTCAACCACTGGGGCGCTCAGCCGCTGCCCCTGTCGGCCAGCACGTGGCACCAAGGCACGCTCCATCTGCGCTTGCGCGGCGCGGTGGCGGCCGTCGAGGCGGCCTGCCATACGCTAAGCGGGCTGGGCGGGTTGGATGGAACGCGCGTCGATGCTGCCGCTGCTGAATCCTTCTGGAAGGGGTGCCGCGACCAGTGCCTGCCCTTCTTCGAACGCGCCAGCGGCCTGGATCTGTGGCGTCTGTCCGTGCCCCAAACCGCCGCACCCCTTGCGCTCGATGCCCCCCCGTTGATCGAATGGCACGGCGCACAACGCTGGTACCGCCTGCCGGCCGGTCAGGCGCAGCGTGTGCGCGCCGCCGCACGCGCCGCGGGTGGACACGCCACGCTGTTTGCCGCTGCCGAGCGCGCCGATGCCACGCCGCGCTTCGATGCGCTCGCGCCGCCGCTTGAGCGCATCCACCGCGCGCTCAAATGCGAATTCGATCCGCAGGGCATCTTCAACCCGGGGCGCTTCTATGCAGGTTTTTAGCGTCCGGTTGAAATCGTAAACAGGCCCTTATTCCGAGACAACGAAAGCGCGCCTCAACCATGCAAACTCAGCTCGCCCCCGAATTCCGCGATACCCCCGAAGGCCGCGAGGCTGAGGCGATTTTGCGCAAGTGCGTGCATTGCGGCTTTTGCACCGCCACCTGCCCGACCTATCAACTGCTGGGCGACGAGCTCGACAGCCCGCGCGGGCGCATCTACCTGATCAAGCAAATCCTCGAAGGCGCCGCGCCCACGCGCCGCACGCAGGTGCATCTGGACCGCTGCCTGACCTGCCGCAACTGTGAAAGTACCTGCCCTTCGGGCGTGCAATACGGCCGCTTGCTCGACATCGGCCGTAAGCAGGTCGAAGCGCGCGTAGCGCGCCCGCCGGGTGAAGCGGCGCGGCGCTGGGCGCTCAAAGAGGGGTTGGGTTCGCCCCTGTTTGCGCCCGCGTTGGCGCTCGGCCAGACGGTGCGCGCACTGCTGCCGCCGGCGCTCCAATCGAAGGTGCCGCCGCGCCGCCGTGCCGGCCTTTGGCCGCGCCGCCGCCATCCGCGCAAAGTGCTGTTGCTGGCCGGTTGCGTGCAACCCGCGCTGGCGCCCAATATCAACGCCGCCACCGCGCGCGTGCTCGATGCGGCGGGGATCGAAACGCTGGTTGCATCCGCACAGTGCTGCGGCGCGCTCAAATACCACCTCAACGATCAGGAGGGCGGGCTGGCGCAGGCGCTGGCCAACATCGCGGTGTGGTGGCCGCGCGTGGACAGCGGCGAAATCGAGGCGATTGTGATGAACGCCTCCGGCTGCGGTCTGATGGTGCGCGAGTACGGCCATCTGCTGTGCGACGATCCCGCCTGGGCCGCCAAGGCCGCACGCATCAGCCAATGCACGCTCGATCTGAGCGAGCTGCTGCCGCAACTCGTGCCCTTGCTGCGCGAACGCCTGCGTGCGAATGCCGCGGCGGATGCGGGGGTGCTCGCCTACCACCCGCCGTGCTCGCTACAACACGGTCAGCAGTTGCGCGGCGGTGTCGAAACCGGCCTGCGCGAACTCGGTTTCGACGTGCGCTTGGCCGCCGGCGAATCGCATCTGTGCTGTGGCGCCGGCGGCACCTCTTCGGTGCTGCACCCCGAACTGGCGCTGCCGCTGCGCGAGCGCAAGCTCGGCTATCTCCAGGCCGTGCAGCCCGCGTGCATTGTCTCGGCCAACATCGGCTGCATCACCCACCTGCAAAGCGGTACGGCACTGCCCGTGCGGCACTGGGTCGAGGTGCTTGATGCGGCGCTGGATGGAAGCTGCGCGTGAAACGCCGGACGATCGCCAGATGATTGCCAGATGATCGCCAGTCGATCGTCAAACGATGCGGGGGCGCATCAACAGGTTCTCAGCGCACCCCAAGCGGTGCCCCCCGCGGTCTGTGGTCAAGCGGCATCGGTCACCGGCACACAAGCGCAAAACAGATGGCGATCGCCATGCACGTTGTCGATCCGCCCGACGGGCGGCCAGTATTTGGCGCTGCGCAGCATGGGCAGGGGGTAGGCCGCCTGCTCGCGGCTGTAGGGGTGCGGCCAATCGGCGGCCAGCAGGCTGGCGGCGGTGTGCGGGGCGTTTTTCAGCGGGTTGTCCTCGCGCGGCCAGTCGCCGCGTTCGATGCGGCGGATTTCTTCGCGGATGGCGATCATGGCGTCGATGAAGCGGTCGAGCTCGGCCAGCGGCTCGCTTTCGGTGGGCTCGACCATGAGCGTGCCGGCGACCGGGAAACTCAGTGTCGGCGCGTGCAGGCCGTAGTCGATCAGACGCTTGGCGACGTCCTCGGCGCTGACGCCGCTGCTTTCCTTGAGCGGGCGCAGGTCCAGGATGCACTCGTGCGCGACGTGGCCGTTGACGCTGGCGTACAGCGTCGGGTAATGCGCGCGCAGCCGGGCGCTGATGTAGTTGGCGCTCAGGATCGCCGCTTCGGTGGCGGCGCGCAGACCCGCCGCGCCCATCATGCGGAGGTACATCCAACTGATCGGCAGCACCGACGCATTGCCCAGCGGCGCGGCGCTGACTGGGCCGACCTGCGCGGCGCGAACGTCATCGCTATCGCCATCGCTATCGCCTTGGCCCGGCAGGGCCGGTAAGTAGGGCGCCAGATCGGCGGCCACGCACACCGGGCCGACGCCGGGGCCGCCGCCGCCGTGGGGAATGCAGAAGGTTTTGTGCAGGTTCAGGTGGCT
>JAITWT010000072.1 GCA_031285125.1 Burkholderiaceae bacterium
AGAACCTGTTTACGATCTCAAATGGCTCACGCAGAGGCCTTTTCGGGAGGGGATGCAAGGCGCAGCGCGCAGCCCATAGCCCGGCTATGGGCCAGCGTTGCAACGCGGCAGACCGCCCGAAAAGGCCTCTGCCCTTCGGGTTGGGCCGAAATCGGGCGATTGGGCGACCCAGTCGCTTGCATGGGCACCAGCCCATGCGGCGCGCCGTTGGCCACCCACTCATCCCGATTGCGGCCCAACGTGAGCCATTTGAGATCGTAAACAGGTTCTAAACAGGTTCTCAAGGCGGTGCGGGGAAGTGGAAATCGGCCGCCCCGGCACACGGTCACTTGATTGGAGACAACCCATGGAGCCGAGCGCCCATATTGATACTTTTGCCCGCGACCGCCTGCCGCCGCCGCAGCAATGGCCCGTGCTGTTGCTCGACAACCCGGACGTGGCCTACCCGGCGCGGCTGAACTGCGCGGCTGAATTGCTCGATCGCGCCATCGAGGCGGGATATGGCGACCGGCCCGCGATCTGGTCGGAGGTGGCGGGCCAGCCGCGCGTCACCACCTACTTGCAATTGCGCACGCGGGTTGATCGCAGCGCCCATGTCCTGGTGCAAGACATGGGGCTCAAGCCGGGCAACCGCGTCTTGCTGCGCGGCCCCAATACCTTGCAGATGGCCGTGGCTTTGCTGGCCGTGCTCAAGGCCGGGCTGGTTGCGGTGCCCACCATGCCGTTGCTGCGCGCCAAAGAGCTTAAACAGATCATTGACAAGGCCCGGATCGGCGCGGCGCTGTGCGACGCCCGGATGACCGATGAGCTGTTGCATTGCACCGACCGCGGCAGTGAGCATTTTTGTCCCGATCTCAAACAGGTGCGCTATTTCCACGATGACGCGGCAGGCAGCCTGGAGCGCCTTGCGGCAGACAAACCGGCCACCTTTGCCGCTTGTGACACGGCACAGGACGATGTTTGTCTGATCGCGTTCACCAGCGGCACCACGGGCATTCCCAAGGGCTGTATGCAGTTCCACCGTGACGTGCTGGCCATGTGCGACCTGTTCCCGCGTCACGTGCTCAAGCCGGAGCCAGCGGATGTTTTCTGCGGCACCCCGCCGCTGGCTTTTACCTTCGGGCTGGGCGGGATGCTGTGCTTTCCCTTGCGCGCCGGGGCATCGACGGTGCTGATCGAAAAATTTACCCCGGCGCTGCTGTTGCAAGCCATTGAACGGTTCCGCGCCACCATCGTATTCACCGCGCCGACGTTTTACCGGCAGATGGCCGCGCTGGCCCCGGATGCCGATCTGTCCAGTTTGCGCAAAACGGTTTCCGCCGGCGAGGCGCTGTCGCAGGCCACGCGCGAGCTTTGGCGTCAAACCACCGGCATCGAAATGATGGATGGGCTGGGCGGCACCGAGATGATCCACATTTTTGTTTCGGCGGCGGGCCGCGACGTGCGCCCAGGCTCGGTTGGCCGTGCGGTGCCGGGCTATGTGGTGCAGGTCCTGGACGACGCGCTCGACCCGGTCGCGCCCGGCGTAATCGGCAATCTGGCGGTGCGCGGACCCACCGGCTGCCGCTATCTGGCTGACGAGCGCCAGATGCAATTCGTGCGCGGGGGCTGGAACCTGCCGGGCGATGCGGCATCGCTCGATGCCGAGGGCAACCTTACCTACCATGGCCGTACCGACGACATGATTATTTCTTCAGGCTACAACATCGCCGGGCCTGAAGTCGAAACGGCATTGCTGGAACATCCGGCAGTGGCCGAGTGCGGCGTTGTCGGCGCGCCCGATGCGCTGCGCGGGCAGGTGGTCAAGGCGTTCATCGTGCTGCGTCCGGGCTTTCACGCGGACGATGCGATGGCCGCCGAGTTGCAGGACTTCGTCAAACAGGCGGTGGCGGCGTACAAATATCCGCGCGCCATTGTTTTCGTTGATGCGCTGCCGCGCACCGAAACCGGCAAGCTCAAGCGTGCGGCGTTGAGGGCGATGCAGGAAGACGCCCGGGGACGCCGGCATGGAGACATCGAAACATGAAACCGCGTCTTTGCGCCCAAGGCGACATTGCTCGTCCTTGCCGGGCGCGTTCGACTGCGGTTTTAGGTTGAATCTGCCCTGACTTCTGAGTCATGCATAAAACCCGATCAGGGTAAACACTGATTATATTGTAATTATCAATACATAAAATATTGATAACAGAATATTTATAAAAGCCTGTGGGCGGTTGCGGCGCCCGTCGGCAGGATTTTTATCAGGTACGGCACAAGCGCGTGTGGGCCGCTCGTCCACAACCGCTGTTGATCGCGGCAACGATGCGCGCATTTGCTTCGCGGGCGTTCGCGGGTAATTGTCAAATCAGTACAACAGGAAGGCAGACAAAGATGGCAACAACGCAATCGGATCATGTCAGGGGCAAAGATCCACGCGTCCCTGAGGCGGTTCAGAACTCGCTCAAACCCGGCCGATGGGTCAACTCCACCTGCAAGATGTGCCTGCATTCGTGCTCGATCCGGGTGCACGTCACCGATGACGGCGTGATCAACAAAATCGAGGGCAATCCGACCAATCCGTCCAATGCGGGCAGGCTTTGCCCCAAGGGCAATGCGGGCATCATGCGCCACTATGATCCGCAGCGCTTCAAGCAGCCGCTGCGCCGCACCAACCCGGAAAAGGGGCCGGGCATCGATCCCCAGTGGGAACCGATCTCCTGGAAGGAGGCCCTGGATATCACCGCGCGCGAGATCAAGAAGTCGCTCGATGAAGATCCGCGCAAGATCATGCCCTCGCTGGAGCATTTTCAGAAGATGCACATCTGGAATTGGGCGCTGGCGCTGGGCACGCGTAACTTCTACCAGTCGGGCGGCACGATGTGCGGGGGCGCCTACCACCCCATCAACGGCTACATCCATTCAACCTTTGCCGCGGTCAACGACGCCAAATATTGCAATTACTGGATCAGCGATGGCGCCGGTGACGGGTTTTCCTCGCACCTGCACGCAGCGGCCCAGTCGCACTGGGTGGCCAAGGCGCGGCTTGAGCGCGGGATGAAGGTCGTTGCGGTGGAGCCGCGCATGTCGATTGCGGGGGCCAAGGCCGAGGAATGGATTCCGATTCGTCCCGCCACGGACCGGCAGTTCGCCATGAGCATGAGCCATGTGCTGGTCTATGAGCAACTGTGCGATGACGACTTCCTGCGCAAGGACACCAACGCGCCGTATCTGGTGGGTCCCGATCAGATGTTCGTGCGTAACGCCGAGCGTCAGATCTATGTGTGGGACCAGGCTGCGGATCGCGCCAGGCTCTGGAACGATCCGGATCTCAAATGGGAGAACCTGGCGTTGGAGGGCAATTTCGAGGTCGAGGGGGTCAAGTGCCGCCCGGCCTTTCAGATCTACAAGGACATCCTCAAGGATTGCTCACCCGAGCAGATGGAAAAAATCACGACGATCCCCGCCGAGACCGTGCGGCGCATCGCCCGTGAATTTGCCAGCCAGGCGTGCATTGGCCAGACCATGGAACTGCCCGATGGCCGCACAGTGCCGTACCGGCCTGCGGCCTACAACTACTACCGGGGCGCGCAGGGCCACAAGTACGGCATGATGACCAACCACGCCTTCCAGTTGGTCAACATGCTGGTGGGCAACATCGATCATCCGGGCGGGCGCTGTGGCGCCACGCTCAATGACTACACGGTCGACAACAACCACTGCGCGCCGGGAGAGTGCGGGCAAATGCTGGGCGTGCCCCACCAGCTCGGTCCGATGCCGCCCTTTTCCTGGCCGCCCAACGAATATCACCTAGCGGGCTATTTTCCGGTCGGCGTGCATCCCCCGCATCTGAACATGCTGGGTTTTCTCGAGAGCGAGAAATATGGAATCAACTTCAAGCCCGACGTCCTGGTCAACTGTCACTCCAATCCGGTGTGGTCGATCCAGGGACCGCGCGAGGCTTGGCTCAAGTTCCTGCGCGAGATGCGCTTTACCGTCTGCGTCGACCTGATTCCCTCGGAGATGACCGACTTTGCCGACATCATCCTGCCGTGCCACGACTATCTGGAGACCTGGAACGCGACGATGATCGAGCCGCCGCACACCGAGGGCATTTGTTTTCGTCAACCGGTGGTGCCGCCCCTGTTCGATACCAAATCCGAGGAGGAAATCTTCTACGAAATCTCCGAGCGTCTGGGCGTGATCGATGCCTGGAACGAAGTGAGCAACATGGTGCTGGGGCTGAACATGAAGCCCCATCTCAAGCTCGAACCGGGCAAGAAATACACCGACCGCGAGATCGCCGAACGGGTCGGCCTGCTGTGGAATGACAAGCCGATCGAGTGGTACATGGAGCACGGCCACTCGGTGACCGAGAAACGCCTGGACAAGTGGTACCGCCCATGGGAGGGGATGCGGCTGCTGTTTTACATCGAAGATCTGGTCGTTCAGCGCGAGACGCTGCGCGGGCAATTTGAGCGAGCCCTGGTGCCTTTCCGCCACGAGTGGCCCTTTGATGACTACCAGCCGCTGCCGCTGGCCGTGCTCGATCCGATCCACAACGAAGCGGTCGAATACAACCTGTACGCCATCACGTTCAAAGACATCCAGATGAATTTCGGGGAGACGCTGAGCAATCCCTGGATCAAAGACATCACCTACCGCGACCCGGTGCACACGGGCCTGCTGATCAACACCGATACGGCGGCCAGGCTGGGGTTTGCAAACGGCGACATCGTCCGGGTCGATTCGCCCTATGGCCACATCTACGGGCGTCTGACGACCACCGAGGGCATCCATCATCAGACTCTGGGTGTTTCCAATGCGCTCTCGCGCACACGCACCGAAAACCGGGCGGCCCTGATGGCCGGAGGCCACTACAACGACATGCTGCCCCACGACCTCAAAAACACCGATGGCGCCTCGGGGCAGCCCGAGACGAGCTGCCGCGTCAAGCTCACCAAGCTCAAGGACTGGCCCGAATTTCTCAAGCAGGGCTCCACGGTCTATGACTATGTCGACTCAATTGCAGACGGAAAGGCGGGGTACTGATCATGGCCAAGTGGGGAATGGTCTTTGACCTCAAGGCGTGCATCGGCTGCAATGCCTGCGTAGTGGCCTGCAAGCAGGAAAACTCCCTGCCCAACGGGGTATTTTTCACGCGCACCCTCAGCTACGAGCAGGGCAAGTATCCCAATGTCAAGCGCACCTATGTGCCGACCATCTGCAACCAGTGCGAGGCGCCGCCCTGCCAGAAGGTGTGTCCCAGCGGCGCGACCTATACGCGCGAGGACGGCATCGTGATGGTCGATCGTGACCTGTGCATCGGCTGCAGCAGCTGCGCGGTGGCCTGTCCTTACGACATGCGCACCATGCTCTCCGAGGCGATGTTCACGCAAGGCCTGTTTGGTACGGGAGAAATCACCCCCTTCGAGCAGCAGGGCTATGCGCGTTATACGCCGGGCACGGCCGTCAAATGTGATTTTTGCAGCCAGCGCGTCGATCAGGGCCTCAAACCGGCCTGTGTGCAGACGTGTCCTGCCAATGCCCGGGTCTTTGGGGATCTCGACGATCCCCAGAGCGCGCCCAACGTGCTCCTGCGCGAGCGCAAGGGCAAG
Source organism: Burkholderiaceae bacterium (assembly GCA_031285125.1). GTDB lineage: Bacteria > Pseudomonadota > Gammaproteobacteria > Burkholderiales > Burkholderiaceae_C > JAITWT01. The sequence continues at coordinate 5,595 of JAITWT010000072.1, forward strand.
CCGCCCTTGCCTGAGAAGAACACCAAACCCAGGGTTTATTACGTGGGCTGAGGACGGGCACACCCGCGCCAATCAACTTTGCACAAGAACTTTGCATAAGAAAAGAGACAGAAATGACAGATGCCAAAGACCCTGTGGTCGGTGATTCATTCAAGATGGGATTCCGTTTCCAGAACTACTGGGGCACATCCATTGCAACGGCTTTTTTCTTTGCGGAAATCGGTGCGGGGCTGTTCCTGCTGTCGTTGTATTTAGGGAATCTGCTGGGCATGGTGTTGGGCCTTCTGGTCGAGGGCCTACTCAAGCCCTATTTCCACCTCGCGCATATGGGATCGCCCAAGCGGGTGCTGCGCGCGCTCAGCAGGCCCGATCGCGCATGGATCAGCCGCGGCAGTCTCGGCTTCGGACTGATGATGGCGGGCGGGGTCGTCAGCGTCGGCGCGCATCCCGCGGTGCTCAATCTCTCGCACCCCATCGTGATGGGGGCGGCGGTGGTTGGCGCTGTTGGCGCCTTGATCGTGATGGTCTACCAGGGGCTGGCGATGATGGATTCCCGCGCGATTGCGCTGTGGACCAGTCCTTTCCTGCCCATCATCAGCTTTTGTTACTCGATCACATCGGGTTGCCTGGTTCTGCTGGCGCTGGGCTGGGCTGGGCTGGATGCTCCCCACCGTGAACTCTTACGCGACGCGGCCATGATTACGCTGATACTCGATGCCGTCATGATCGGGGGGATCATCCTGACGGCGCGCAACCGGTCGCCCGGCGGTGCGTTTTCCGCCGACTTGCTGGTGAGCGGCCCCTATGCCCGCTTGTTTCATGGCCTGGTGCTGGTTGTTGGCCTGCTTGTGCCCCTGATCTTGCTGGCGGCAGCGGGGCACTGGCATTTTGTGACGGTGCTGGCTGCGCTGGCCATGTTGGTGGGCTTTTATACCTTCCGTTGGCTCATGCTGCGTGCCGGTGTGTACGAGCCCGTCGGGCGGGGGCTGCTCGAAAGCCTCAACCTGGGCTGAATGGGGTACAGGCGCAGCAGCCGGCGGTGCCGCATCACGCCGTGCCGGTGTGTGCACCTGCCGCGGCGCCCGGCCAAGTCTCCGGGTGGGGAGGGGGGCGTGCCTGCGCCATGACGCCAGTCCTGCCGATGGAGCGGGTGGATAAGCCTTGGTGAGTGCACCTTGCGAAATAAGAAAGTAAGCTTTGAGCGCGTCTATGAACGAATCCCTGGTATCTAAACCCATTGCCTCACACGAGTTGCCCCCTGCCACCCGCCTGATGCAGGCGCATCAGCGCATGGCGTCCAGCGGGCCGATCCAGGCCGTGCCACGCGCCACGCAACGGCTGATTGCGGCGGAAATTCCGGTCAGCTTTTACCTCGAAGGCGCACCCTACGCCGTGATGATGGCCAGTCCGAATGATGCCGAGGATTTTGCCTATGGCTTCTGTCTGACCGAAGGCATCGTTGTGGATGCCAGGGAAATCATCTCGGTCGAGGTGCACGCGCTGGCCAGCGGTATTTCTGTCGAGATCGAACTCAGCCATGACCCCTTGCGCAAACGGCGCCTGCGCCGCCGCGCCATCGCGGGGCGCACGGGGTGCGGCATTTGCGGAATCGGGTCGATCGACCAGCTGCACCGCGCGCCCTGGCGTGCCAGCGGCGCAGCGTTGCCGGTTCCAGCACGATCGGTCTTTGCCGCGCTTGGGCGTCTCGGGCCAAGCCAGCGACTTAACGCCATGACGGGAGCATTCCATGCGGCGGCCTTCTGTAGCCGTGATGGGGCTGTGAGGTTCGTGCGCGAGGATGTGGGACGTCACAACGCGCTGGACAAGCTCATCGGCGCCCTGATGCGCGCGGCAGTTTCCCCTGACGATGGATTCATTGTTGTCACCAGCCGTGCCTCATTCGAGCTGGTCGAGAAGGCGGCAATCATTGGAGCGAGAACGCTGGTGGCCATTTCAGCGCCAACCTCTCTGGCCATCGAGCGTGCCCATGCGCTGGGACTGACCCTTGCAGCCATTGCCCGCGCCGACAGTCTGCTGGTTTTCTGCGGGGCGCTGGGTGCCGATGACGATCCAGGCGTGCCGCCCGGGCCGCAGGATTCAAGTGCGATTCAGGTGTGACCGGCGGCGATCCAGGCGTTGCGCGAAGGGGTGCAGCCACTGGCGGCGCGAACGCACATTGAGCCGGTCCACGTGCGCGGCCATCGGCTTGGCACGCTTGCCCTAGAAACAGCCGTTGACCGCTTGTTATCTTCATCAAAGCCGCATGAATCCTGATTTTTCCTGCTTCGTTGACCTTCACCTTTGGGGTCAGCGCATTACGCATTCTTACGCACGCGTCAGGACCGCGCTTCGGCGCGCCATGTGGCGTTGCGCGTCCTTGCAGGCATGCGCCTGCCGCGTCTTCACGCCTTGCCGGGAGCAACCTGTTGAAACAAAGCGCCTAGGGAAAGTACCTATTTCACCCTATATATTTTAGTTATAAACTGTTGATACGCTAAGTTAATATGCAAAGCGGCCAATTCGTTCAAACGGATTGCGGCGCTTGATCAGAATTTCTGTTTTTCTCATATTCAAGGAGACAACCATGCGCATCGTTTGTTTGGGTGGCGGCCCGGCGGGTCTGTATTTCGCCATTCTCATGAAGAAAGCCAATCCGGCGCACGAAGTCACTGTGATTGAGCGTAATGCGGCCGACAACACCTTTGGCTGGGGCATTGTGTTCTCGGACAAGACGATGGACGGCTTTCGCTCCGCCGACGAACAGGTGGTGCGCGAGATCGAGGAGAACTTCCGCCACTGGGACGACATCGACGTGCATTTCAAGGGCCGCAAGATCACTTCCAGCGGGCACGGCTTCTGCGGCATCTCCCGCATGAAGCTGCTGGAAATTTTCCAGCGGCGCGCCGCCGAGTTGGGCGTGAAGATGGTGTTCGAGCAGGAGTTCCAGGACCCGGACGAATACGCCAAGCAGTACGATCTGGTGGTCGGCGCCGACGGGGTGTTTTCGGTCACGCGCGGTAAGCATGAGGCGCACTTCAACCCGCGCATCGACGTGCGCACCTGCCGCTTCATTTGGCTGGGCACCAAGAAAAAGCTCGATGCTTTCACCTTCGCGTTCAAGCAAACGCAATGGGGTTGGTTCAACCTGCACGCCTACCGCTTCAGCGATGAGTGGTCGACCTTCATCGTGGAGATGCCCGAGGAGACCTGGCTCAAGGCGGGCATCGACAAGTTTGAGCCGGAGCAGTCGATCGCCTTGTGCGAGGAGGTTTTCGCCGATCTGCTCGACGGTCACAAGCTCATCTCCAATGCGCGCCATTTGCGCGGTTCGGCCGTCTGGCTGAAGTTCAACCGCGTGCTGTGCGAGCGCTGGTACAAAGACAACATCGTGCTGATCGGCGACGCGGCGCACACGGCGCACTTTGCCATCGGCTCGGGCACCAAGCTGGCGATGGAAGACGCGATCTCACTGGCGGGCGTGCTCAACAGCACCGAGGGCACGGTGCCGCAACAGCTGGCGCGTTACCAGGCCGAACGTGAGATCGAGGCGCTGCGCTTGCAAAGCGCCGCGCGCAACCGCATGACTTGGTTCGAGGACATCGAGCGCTACGTGCATCTGGAGCCCGAGCAGTTTGCCTTCTCGCTGCTCACGGCCAGCCAGCGCGTCGGGCACGACAACCTCAAACTGCGCGATCAGAAATACGTCGATGGTTTCGATACCTGGTTCGCGCAGCAGTGCGGTCAACCGGCCAAGCCGATGCCGCCGATGTTCACCCCCTTCAAGCTGCGCGGCATGACGCTGAGTAACCGGGTGGTGGTCTCGCCGATGTGCATGTATTCGGCGCAAGACGGTATGCCCGGAGAATTTCACTTTCAGCATTACACGGCGCGCGCGCTCGGCGGCGCCGCACTGGTGTTCACCGAGATGACCGTCGTGTCGCCCAACGCACGCATCACCCCCGGGTGCGCGGGCATCTGGAACGATCAGCAAGCCCAGGCATGGAAACGCATCGTCGATTTCGCGCACGCCAACAGCGGCGCCAAGATGGCCATGCAGATTGGCCATGCGGGCCGCAAGGGCTCGACGCAACGTGCCTGGGAGGGGATCGATCAACCGCTGCCATCGGGCAACTGGGAGTTGATCGCGCCTTCGTCCTTGCCGTACATCGCGGGCGTTTCACAAACGCCGCGGGAGATGACGCGCGCGGATATGGATGTGGTCAAAGCCAGCTTCGTGGCCGCCGCGCGGCGCGCCCAGGCCGCGGGTTTCGACATGATCGAATTCCACGCGGCGCACGGCTACTTGATGTCCTCGTTCCTGTCGCCGCTGACCAACCAGCGCAGCGATGAATACGGCGGCAGTCTGGAAAACCGCTGCCGCTATCCGCTGGAAGTGTTCAAGGCGATGCGCGCGGCCTGGCCCGAGGACCGGCCGATGTCGGTGCGTATTTCGGCGCACGACTGGGTGCCCGGCGGCACCACGCCGCAGGACGCGGCGGCGATCGCCCAGGCGTTCAAGCAGGCCGGCGCGGACATCGTGCATGTGTCTTCCGGGCAGGTCAGCAAGGACGAGCAGCCCGTTTACGGGCGCATGTTCCAGGTGCCTTTCTCCGACAAGATCCGCAACGAAGTGGGGGTGCCGACCATCGCGGTGGGCAATATTTTCGAGGCCGATCACGTCAACACCATCATCGGCGCGGGGCGGGCCGATCTGTGCGCGCTGGCGCGGCCGCACCTGTCCGATCCGGCCTGGACGCTACATGCCGCGGCGCAGTTGGGTTATCGCGATGTGAGCTGGCCCAGGCAGTATGCCGGCGCCAAGCTGCAGTTGGAACTCAACATTGCGCGCGCCAGTCAATTGGCCATCACCGCCTGAACGCTGAACTTCTGTTGCACGCGCCGTTGCACGAATAAACGCCATGCATTCGCATTCGGAATAAGGTATGGAGCGGGAATGCCGCGGCCCTGGCGGGTACCCCGCAACCATGCTGGGTATGACAGGCCCATGAAGTGTGAAAAAATGCACGTGCCGTCTTAACCTAAACTCCAAACATGAACCATTCCATACCGTTGTTCAACCTCACCCTAAGCGCCCGCGGGCGGCGCGCTGTATGAGCGCGCCCACGCACACCGGCGACGAGGCCGTGCGCCCCGCCGAGGGCTATGCGGGCGATGTGACGGTGCAAACCGCGCACGCCTGGATGCAAGCCGGTCGCGCCGTTCTGGTGGATGTGCGCACCGACGCTGAGCGCGAATGGGTCGGCTTCGTTCCTGGGGCGATCGCCGCCGCCTGGAAACAGTGGCCGGGTATGGTATCCAACCCGGACTTTGACGCCCAAATCCGTGCCGCCGCGCAAGGCGGCCGGCCGCTCATGATGCTGTGCCGCAGCGGCGCCCGCTCCGTAGCCGCCGCCAAGCGCGCCACCGAGCTGGGTCTGACGGCCTACAACATTCTGGACGGCTTTGAGGGCGACTTGGACGAAAACGCCCAGCGCAGCCACAAAAACGGCTGGCGCCATACCGCCGGCTTGCCTTGGCGGCAAAGCTAGGAAACGCCGAACAAGCCCTTCCGCGCGGCTAGAGATCGCGCTCAGGGTGTTCGGGGCGGATGCTGCACGCATACAGTCCAGGTCCATTGTTTGTCAGAGGACCTTGGGTTATTTGTTCATTATTGAAGTAGAAGTAGAACGACGCAGGCCGCTTGCTTGGTTTTTATGGGAGGGGCGGTGTCTGCACTAAGGAGGGTATGCAAAACCCCGTGTAGCCCCGCGTTGGTGCATACGGTGCGTGGTACGGCGGCCAACGTCAACGACGTGGCGGAAGCCAATCGGCTGCTGCACGGTCACGAGGACACTGTCTTTGCCGACGCCGGGTATCGCGGCGCGGAGAAGCGAGAAGACGCCAAGCCCGGCGTGACCTGGCAGATCGCGGGCAGGCCGAGTTCGCGCAATGCCTGGGAGAAGAGCGCAGAAGTGGGCGCGCTGATTGACAAGGTTGAGTGCCTGAAGGTCAGTGTCCGGGCCAAGGTGGAGCATCCATTTCAGGTGATCAAGCGCCAGTTTGGTGACGTCAAGGTGCGCTACCGCGGGCTGGCCAAGAACACCGCCCAACTGCACACCTTATTCGCGCGCTGAGCAATCTGTGGATGGCGCGCCGAGGGCTGTTGGCGTAAGTGCGTCCGCAGAGGGCGGTTGGGGGCTGAACGGGGCTTGTGAAGGGGCATTTGGGCCTCTTTGAGGTTAATTCCTGAGCCCTGTGCCGCCAACATCAATATTTATCCTGACAAATTCGGCCCGTGTGCGCTTGGCATCAAGTTATTCAGACCTGGGGCGGGTAGTTTTCTTGTCGCAATCGCCGCATGGAGGTCAGAAACGACAGTTCGGAGATGAATACGGTACTGGAACATCAAATGCGGCCCATGACAAAGCGCTGAAGGATCAAGAATGGACAAATTTCTTCCTATCGCTCATGCCGCCCGCGACGATGCTGGCAATTGGCGGGAGCCACATGCCCTGGTCGAACATTCATGTGAAGTCGGCAAGCTCGCTGCCGACTTCGCCAGCGGCTTTGGAGCAGATTGGGCGCGCCTCGCTGGGCGCTGGCATGATCTTGGCAAGTTTCGTCCCTGTTTCCAGAAATACATTCGTCTTGCAAACGGGTTCCAAGAAGATGCACATATCAAAGGCAACGTACTTCATTCAACTGTGAAGGCTTGACTTCCCCATATGCCACTTTGATAATTAACAGTGTCACTCTATGGTGGGCGCAGATATGGCTTCTTATAAAAATTTGTATGTTGCGCATGTTCGTAAGGATGGAAAAATCCAAACGTTGGAGAGGCATCTCTGCGCCGTCTCTAGACTCAGCTCGAATTTTGCCTCGAAGTTTGGTCTTGCAAGGCAAGGGGAGTTGATTGGACTTTTACACGATCTAGGAAAATACAGCGCGGCATTTCAAGCCTATATTCAATCGGCAACAGGGCTATTGAATCAGGATGAAGATGAAGAGTTTGTTGATTCCAAAGGCATGCGCGGAAAGATTGATCACTCCACCAGCGGTGCGCAATTCATCTGGCAAAATCTGGCTGGAAAAAATAATCTTGAATACTTCGCCGCTGAAGTA
>JAITWT010000080.1 GCA_031285125.1 Burkholderiaceae bacterium
TTAGAACCTGTTTACGATCTCAAATGGCTCACGTTGGGCCGCAATCGGGATGAGTGGGTGGTCAACGGCGCGCCGCATGGGCTGATGCCCATGCAAGCGACTTGGCCGCCCAATCGCCCGATTTCGGCCCAACCCGAAGGGCAGAGGCCTTTTCGGGCGGTCTGCGTGAGCCATTTGAGATCGTAAACAGGTTCTTAGCGCAACGGCCTTGCGCCCGAAATACGGCCGGCGTGCGACGGCCTGCTGCTTTCAACATACGCATATTCATTCGCGGTGCTTTGGCGCGCGCGCCGTGTATGGCGCAGTGAGCGCCTACTGCGTCCAGCGGACGCAAGTTCATTGGCGCTGGCTTGGCGCACGGCCCCGCGCGTACGCACCGGCGATCGCCCGGCGCGTTCGCCGCGTTCAGCATCAGCATAATCGATTCGCTTGGGCGGATACAGATCAATCACAGCGCCCCGCCTGAACACATGGTTGACGCCGACGCGGTTCCACTGAGCCACCTGGTCTGCCTTGAGCCTGTAGCGGCGCGCGATATGGGCCACGCTTTCGTTGCGGCGGGCGCGTAGGGCCATGTGACGGGCGGCCATTTCGGGTTGGAGACTCAAGGTAGCGCCCCCGGCCACGGCAGCGCTGACATCCCCGCGCGCAGCAAGCGAGCGCCGGATGATCAGCGTCGATCCGGCCCGGATCTTCATTCGAGGCGGAATCTGATTGACCGCACGCAGCTCGGCTTCGCTCATATCCATCGATCGCGCGGCCTCGGCCACGGTCATGGTGCGCGGCAGAACCCGGGCGGTCCAACTGGCGGATGGGCTGCCTTGGGCGTCGGCTTCTTGCAAATTGCGCTGGAAAACAGCAGCGTTGTCCCACGGCAACAGAATTTGCGGGTTGTCAGCGGCCAGCAGCACGGGTTTGCGCGCTGCGGGGTTGAGCGCACGGAAATCCTCGAGACCGACACCGGCCAACTGCGCCACCAAGGACACGTCCATATCGTGCTTGATGGTGACCGTATCGAAATAAGGATGATTGGGCGTCAGCGGCAATTCAACGCCGAACCTGGCCTGATCGGCCACGATGTTCTTGAGCGCCTGCAGCTTGGGGACATACATCTGTGTTTCAGTCGGCAGGCTCAGATCGCTGTAAGCGGCCGGCAGGCCGGCGCTCTGATTCCTGGCAATGGCGCGGGAAACGCCCGCCTCGCCATAGTTGTAAGCGGCCAGCGCAAGTTGCCAGTCGTCGAACATGTCGTACAGCCGTTGCAGGTAATCCAGCGCGGCATTGGTCGAGGCAATTACGTCACGCCGGTCGTCGCGGAAAATGTTTTGCTTGAGGTTGTAAGCGCGCCCCGTCGAGGGGATGAACTGCCACATGCCGGCCGCACGTGCGCTGGATACCGCCTGCGGGTTGAAGGCGCTTTCCACAAAGGGCAACAGCGCCAGTTCGGTGGGCATGTTGCGCCGTTCCAGTTCTTCGACGATGTAGAAGATGTACCGGTTGGATCGATCCGCGATGCGTTGCAGGTAATCCGGGTGGCTCTCGAACCACTGTTCGCGCTGATGCACGAGGTCGTTGTCCAAGTCCGGCATCTTGAAGCCGCGGCGGATGCGATCCCACATATCCGCCGGCGGCACCAACGTGGCAACGTTGCGCGATACCGGCTGTGTCAACCCCGGCGTCAGCGGCCTGAGGGAGGGATCAAACACCTGTCCAGCCGCGCTCTGGGCGGGCACGGACAGTGTGTCATTGGATAACGGTTCGTCACTGGGGATGATCGCTCCCTCGTTCGAGGGCGCATAGTAGCCCAGACCCTTGGCGCCGGCATTGGCGGCTGGTACCGCCGCGACCTCACCGGTTGCCTCATTGTTCCATGGCGAGGAATAGTCGGCCCAAGGTGAATAGGAATCCGTACTCGCGCAACCGGTGATCAGTGTCAATGTGGCGGCAACCAAGCCAGCCGTTAGAAAAAAAAAATATTTCGGGTTCTTTTTCATCAAAATTCGTTTTTCCACTGGCGCAACGCACCGAACAGCGCGACCTCCTCAGTTCCGGGCGCGATTCCAGCGTGCCGGCAGACTGCGGCGCGCACGGTGGCTTCACGTAGACGTAAAAAAGGATTGATCTGGCGCTCGAGTGCGATGCGTGAAGGTAAAGTAAGCTGACCTTGCGCACGCAAGGCCTCACAACGCGCGGCGTATTCGGCCAGCGCGATATTGTCCGGTTCGACCGCGCGCGCAAAGCGCAGATTGGACAGAGTGTATTCATGCGCGCAACACACGCGCGTGTGCTCAGGCAATGCCGCAAGCGCATCCAGCGAATGAAGCATTTGTTCCGGCGTGCCCTCGAACAAACGCCCGCAACCGCCGCTAAAAAGCGTATCCCCGCAGAACACCAGCGGCGCGACATCGGGCGGGCCCTCGCGCAGCACGTAAGCCAGATGCCCGGCCGTGTGGCCCGGCACGTACAGTACGTCAAAATGCAGGCCCATCACATCCACGCCATCGCCTTGGGTTCGCGGCGTGAAAGGCTCGGGAATCGGCTCGCGGGCCGGCCCATAAACCGCGCAGCCGCTGCCCTCGCGCAACCGCGTCACCCCGCCGACGTGATCGCCATGGTGATGTGTGACTAAAATCGCGGCCAGCTCGAGACAGCCCCCCGCCAGCGCATTCAGCACGGGCTGCGCGTCGCCCGGATCGACCACGAGGGCATGGCGCCCATCGTGTAGCATCCAGATGACGTTGTCGCTCAAAGCGGGTAGAGGGACGAGATTCATGAAGGCGCGCATTATAGGTTTGGACGATTGGTTGCAGACCCCGCCAGGACGCTATCTGCTGGCATGGGAGCAAGCCTGTTTTGATCAAACGGTCACCGATATTTTTGGCTATCACGCGCTGCAACTGGGTCTGACCGGCTTAAACGGGCTGCACAACAACCGCATCGCGCATCGCTGGCTCGCACTGGAGCAAGCGCAGGCCCCAGGCCCAGGCTCGCCTCCAGATGATCGGCCCGAACCGCCAAAATCACAACCCCGTGCGCGCGCCGCGTTCATTACCGATTTCACCGCATTGCCTTTTCCTGCAACCAGTCTGGACTTGGTGGCCTTGCCGCATACGCTTGAACTCAGCACCAATCCCCATGCTGCGCTGCGCGAGATCGAGCGCGTCCTGGTTCCCGAAGGGCGCGTCATCCTCAGCGGCTTTAATCCTTACAGCCTATGGGGATTCCGCCAGAAGCGCGCACGGCTGTACCGCCGCCTTGGATGGGACGATTTTTATTTGCCCGCAACGAGCGAACTCATCACCTTCCGGCGGTTGCGCGACTGGTTGCATCTGCTGAGTTTCGAGATCGAATCGGAGCACTTCGGCGTGTATCAGCCTGCCGTGCGCAGCGCGCAACGGCTTGAACAGTTGCGCTGGTTCGATGCGGCGGGCGCGCGCTGGTGGCCGATTTTTGGTGCGGTGTATTTCATCGTTGCCATCAAGCGCGTGCGCGGATTGACGCTATTGCCGGTGCAGTGGAAGCGCAAGCCTGCCCGCGCCACCGCCCCAGTGACAGCGGCCCGCCACTTGCGTCATTCTCAATGGAGCGCCCATTTGTGAAGAAAATGGGGAATATTTCATGTTTTTAGATGAAATCTAATCACTCTATTCATGCTGACTGAAATCCAGATCTATACCGACGGCGCCTGCAAAGGGAACCCTGGCCCTGGCGGCTGGGGCGCGTGGTTGCGTGCGGGGACCCAGGAAAAGGAGCTTTTCGACGGTGAGCTGTCCACCACCAACAACCGGATGGAGCTGACGGCGGTTATCCAGGCGCTGGCCGCGCTCAAACGTCCCTGCAACATCGCGCTGCACCTGGACAGTCAATATGTCCGTCAGGGCATCACCGCCTGGATTCGCAACTGGAAGGCCAATGGCTGGCGCACATCAGCCCGCCAGCCCGTCAAGAACGTCGACCTGTGGCAGCGGCTCGACGATCTGGTGAGCAACCACGGGCACCGGATCGAGTGGCATTGGGTCAAGGGGCACGCGGGCGATCCCGGTAACGAGCGCGCCGATCAACTGGCCAATCGGGGGGTAGAGCAGGCGCTGGGACGGGGCAAAGAGAGGATCTGAACGCCCTCTCCCCCCGGCGCGCGGCTGGGGATCAGCCCCGGGTCCGCGCGGCTTCGAGCAAATCGCGTGTGCGCAGCGCTTCGCGGCGCGCGGCCTGGGCGAAATCCTGGTTCGCCGAGGCGTACAGGATCGCGCGCGAGGAGTTGACGGCGATCGGCGCATCGGGGCGCCAGCCGGCGCGTACCGTGGCGCTGGCATCCCCTCCTTGGGCGCCGATGCCGGGGATCAGCAGCGGCAACGTGGGCGCGATCTGGCGCACGCGCTCGATTTCCGCCGGATAGGTGGCGCCGACCACCAGCCCGAGTTGGCCGTTGCGATTCCACGGCCCTTGCGCCAAACGCGCGATGTGTTCATACACGCGCGGCGCGCCTTCCACGCCGGCCAGCCGCTGTGCCTGCAAATCGTCACCGCCCGGATTGCTGGTGCGGCACAACAGAAAAGC
>JAITWT010000183.1 GCA_031285125.1 Burkholderiaceae bacterium
GGCCAGAAGGCGGCGGCGATGGTGGCCACGCCCTCGACCACCTTATCGACGTAAAACGCGCGCGGGCTGGCGTGACCGCGCGCCACGCTTTCGACGGCTTTTTTCAGATCGGCATCGCCGCGCGGGTAGTCGAGGATGGCCTGGGGGTGCACGCCGATGTTGTTGTTGATGATGAATTCGAGCCGCGCCAGCCCCACGCCCTCGTTGGGCAGTTGCGCGAAGTCGAAGGCCAGTTGCGGGTTGCCGACGTTCATCATGATCTTGGTCTTGATGGGGGGCATTTCGCCGCGCCGCACCTCGGTGACTTCGGTTTCGAGCAGGCCGTCGTAGATAAAACCGGTGTCCCCCTCGGCGCAGCTGACGGTGACCAGCGTGCCGTCCTTCAGGCGTTGCGTGGCGTCGCCGCAGCCGACCACGGCCGGGATACCCAGCTCGCGCGCGATGATGGCCGCGTGGCAGGTGCGCCCGCCGCGGTTGGTGACGATGGCGCTGGCGCGCTTCATGACGGGCTCCCAGTTGGGGTCGGTCATGTCGGTGACCAGGACATCGCCGTTTTGCACGCGCTCCATTTCGGTGATGCTGTGCACCAGCCGCACCGGGCCAATGCCGATTTTCTGACCGATGGCGCGGCCTTCGGCCAGCACGGTCGAGCGGCCCTTGAGCTTGTAGCGTTGCTCGGACGGGTTGGCGCGCGCTTGGCTTTTGACGGTTTCGGGGCGCGCTTGCAGGATGTAGATTTGACCGTCGATGCCGTCCTTGCCCCATTCGATGTCCATCGGGCGGCCATAGTGCTGTTCGATCACCAGGGCATAGTGCGCCAGTTGTTCGACTTCGGCGTCGCTCAGGCAGTAGCGGTTGCGCAGTTCGGCGGGCACATCGGTGGTTTGGACCAGTTTGCCGCTGGCGGCTTTTTCGGCGGGCGTGGCGAACTCCATTTGGATCAACTTCGATCCCAGGTTGCGGCGGATCAGCGCACGCTTGCCGGCTTTGAGCATGGGCTTGTGCACGTAAAACTCGTCGGGATTGACGGCCCCCTGCACCACCGTTTCGCCCAAGCCATAGCTGGCGGTGATAAAGACCACGTCGGCAAAGCCCGATTCGGTATCGATGGTGAACATCACCCCCGCCGCGCCGAGGTCTGAGCGCACCATGCGCTGCACGCCGGCCGACAGCGCCACGTCCGCGTGCGCGTAGCCTTTGTGCACGCGATAGCTGATCGCGCGGTCGTTGTACAGCGAGGCGAAGACTTCTTTGACCTTGTGCAGCACGTCATCCAGGCCGGTCACGTTCAGGAAGGTTTCTTGCTGGCCCGCAAAGGACGCATCAGGCAAATCTTCAGCGGTGGCCGATGAACGCACGGCGAAGCTGGCTTGTGCGTTGCTGGCCGAAAGCTTGGCATAGGCTTGGGCGATCGCGTGCTGCAAATCCGCGGGAAAAGGTTGCGCCTGTATCCAAGCGCGAATTTCGGTGCCGGCCTGCGCGAGCGCGCGCACGTCATCGGCATCGAGCGTGCTCAGGCGTGCCGCGATCCGGCCCGCCAGACCGTCATGCGCGAGGAACTGGCGGAACGCGTGGGCCGTGGTCGCAAAGCCGGTGGGCACGCGCACGCCCTGCGGCAGTTGCGAAATCATTTCACCGAGGCTGGCGTTCTTGCCGCCGACAGCCTCCACGTCACTCATCCTCAGGTTTTCAAAAGGCACGACCAAGGCGGTCGGCTCAAATAGTGTAGACATCGAAAGCTCCAGAAGTTGAAAAAACCGGTGTGCCCACGCACTGTGGCGCGCGGTCTTTGTTTTTGCTTTAGGCGTGACATGGTGGAGGCAGGGTGAAAAGGGGGGTGTCGCCGGGGGCGGACAGCAGGCAAGGGCGGTGATCGCTCGGCCAGGGGCTCGCAATCATCCAGCCCTCCACAGGCAGGATGGGCAGGAAGGACAGAAAGGGCACCGCATTGCCTTGGATAATGGGTAGATTGTAGGTTTTCACCCATGCATACGCGTACAGTCTTCTTTGTCTCCGATGGCACCGGCATCACGGCTGAAACTTTTGGCAATGCGGTTTTGGCGCAGTTCGAAATGACGGCGCGCCGCGTGCGCTTGCCTTTCACGGATACGGTGGACAAGGCGCATCAGGCGGTGCGGCAGATCAACCACACCGGCGAAATCGAAGGTGTGCGCCCACTTGTGTTCACCACATTGGTAAATATGGATGTGCGGCATGTCGTGCAAAGCGGGTGCAAGGCGATGCTGATGGATATGTTCAGTACCTTCGTGCAGCCGCTGGAGGCCGAGCTGGGCATCAAGTCCAACCACCGCATCGGCCGCTTCAGCGACACCAGCAAAAGCAAGACGTACCACAACCGCATCGCGGCGATCGACTTCAGCCTTGCGCACGATGATGGCCAGAGCAACCGCGATCTGGAAAGCGCCGACGTGATCCTGGTGGGCGTCAGCCGCAGCGGCAAGACGCCCACGGCACTGTATCTGGCGATGCAGCACGGCCTGAAGGCGGCGAACTACCCGCTGATTCCGGAAGACTTTGAGCGCCGTCAACTGCCTGGCGCGCTGCTGCCGCACCTCAAGAAAATTTTTGGTTTGACCATCCAGCCTGAGCGCCTGTCGGAAATCCGCAATGAACGCCGCCCCGGCTCGCACTACGCCAGTCTGGGCAACTGCCGCCGCGAAGTGCAGGACGCCGAGGCCATGATGCGCCGCGCGGGCATCCGCTGGCTGTCAACGACGACCAAGTCGATCGAGGAAATAGCGACCACCATCTTGCAGGAAGTCCAGCCCGGGCACTTGAGTTATTGAGTGAGATTGAGGCAGCGGCGCTCTGCCTTGGCGCTGCACAACTTTCGCCGGCCGCCCTGGCGCGCAAAAAATACCGGCGCTGGCGAGATGAATTTAATGCTTAACGGTTATTCATTGATTTCTGTCACCAGTCTTTACGCTTTGTAAATTGCGCGGCAGCGCCGGTAGAGCCAAAGATTTCCTCAGTAGAATGCACAACTTCGCTCTACCATGAGAATGAGTTCTATTTTGCAGCAATTGACCGGCAGTATCGTGGCGTTGGCCACGCCCATGCATGAAGACCGCAGTGTTGATTATGTGGCGCTGCGCAAGCTGATCGACTGGCATATCGTCGAAGGGACCGACTGCATCTGCGTGGTCGGCACCACCGGCGAATCGCCCACGGTTGATGTGCAGGAGCACCGCGAAATCATCCGGGTGGCGGTTGAGCAGGCCAACAAGCGCGTGCCCATCATGGCCGGTTGCGGCGCCAACTCCACGCAGGAGGCCATTGAATTGGCGCGTTATGCCAAGGAAGTGGGCGCGGATTCGCAGCTGCAAGTGGTGCCCTACTACAACAAGCCCACGCAGGAAGGCCAATACCAGCATTTCCGCGCGATTGCCGAGGCCACGGGCGATCTGCCCATCTACATGTACAACGTGCCGGGCCGCACGGTGGCCGATATGCAGTACGACACCGTGTTGCGTTTGGCGCAGGTGCCGGGCATCGTCGGCATCAAAGAGGCCACCGGCAACATCGAGCGCGCCCAGTGGCTGATCCGCGACGTGCCCGAGGGCTTTGCCATTTTCTCCGGCGATGACGGCACGGCGGTGGCGCTGATGCTGTGCGGAGGTCATGGCACCATCAGCGTGACGGCCAACGTTGCGCCGCGCCTGATGCACGAGTTATGCAAGGCCGCGGTGGCGGGCGACCGCGCGACGGCCATGCGCCTGCAGTTCCAATTGCTGCCGTTACACAAGTACCAGTCCGTGGAAACCAACCCCATCCCGATCAAGTGGGCGATGGCGCGTATGGGTTTGTGCGGCGGTGCGCTGCGGTTGCCGTTGACTGAACTGGCCGAAAGTGCGCACCCCACCGTTGAGAATGCATTGCGCCAATGCGGGCTCATCCGTGATTGAACGCTGGGGCTGTCGCATCGCCGAAAATGCGGCCAGCCCGTTTACCCTCTTTCACTGAGACTTACCCGAACTCATACACCACTCATGATGTTGAAGAACTGTTTGCGATTTGCTCCGCCGGCGCTGGCCGTTGGTCTGGTGTTGAGCTTGGCGGCTTGTTCCGTGTTCGACAGCGACACCGTTGACTACAAAAGCTCCCAAAAAGCGCCATCGCTGGAAGTGCCTCCGGACCTGTCCCAACTGGCGAGCCAGAATACCTACGCGGTGCCTGGCAGCGCGGTGAGCGCGAATGTGTATACCGCGGCCCAAGCCAGTGCCCCAGCATCGCCGACGGCGGTCGACAACGTCAACGGTATGCGCCTGGAGGGCGATGGCACCCAACGTTGGCTGTTCGTGACGGACCGTACGCCAGACCAGTTGTGGGATGCCGTACACGACTTTTGGCAGGAAAACGGCTTCGTGTTCACCACCGAAGAGCGCAAGCTGGGCATCATGGAAACCGATTGGGCGGAAGACCATGCGAAGCTGCCGCACGACTTCATTCGCGCCACGCTGGGCAAGCTGCTCGATTCGGTTTACTCCACCGGCCAACTTGACCGTTTTCGCACCCGCATGGAAAAAACGCCGCAGGGCACCGAGATCTATATCAGCCATCGCGGCATGGAAGAGGTTTACACATCGAAAGAAAGCGAAGGCCGCCGCGAGACGCGCTGGCAGCAGCGCCCCGCCGATCCCGGTTTGGAAACCACCTTTTTGCGTCGCTTGATCGTCAAGCTCGGGGCCACGGAGGCGCAGGCCAAAGCCGCCGAGATCGCCAATCCCGCGCCGCGCACCCAGCGTGCGCATATCGTGGAGGCCAATGGCCAGCCGGCGCTGCGAATCGACGAAGGTTTCAATATCGCATGGCGCCGCGTTGGCCTGGCGCTTGACCGTACCAGCTTCACCGTAGAAAACCGCGATCGTGCGGCAGGCATCTATTCCGTGCGCTACGTGCCGCCGGATGCCAATCGCCAAGAGCAGGGGTTGTTCAGCCGTCTGTTCGGCAAGGAAAAAACCGATGCGCCGTTGAAGTATCGCATCGTGGTACGCGGCGAAGGCGCGGCGAGCACCATGACTGTGCAAGACGACAACGGTGGCCCGGTCGCAACCAAGGACGCCCAGAGCATCGTCAAGGTGGTGGCCGACAGCCTGAATTGAGGTGAGTCATCACTGGGCAAGCGGCGGGGCCTCTCGCGCACGGTGCGCCCCTGTACGCTGAGGCGTGGCTGTGCTCCGGTTTCGCAGTCTGGGCAGCGGCAGCAGCGGGAATGCAACATTGGTCGAGGCGCATGGGCCGTTGCGCACCCGGCGCGTGCTGATCGATTGCGGTTTCGCGCTACAGCAACTCGATAGACGCTTGGCGCGCGCAGGTCTGGACGCCAGCCAGATTGATGCACTGTTCATCACCCACGAGCACAGCGACCACCTCGGCTGCGCCCACGCGCTCGCCAGCCGCAGCGGCATAGCAGCGGTGTGGATGAGTGAAGGAACCTGGCGCGCCGGTGGCCAACCGGACTTCGGGAAAGCGCTGCACTTTGCGCGAGACGGCGTGCCGATCGATCTTGGCGAGTTCGCGCTGCACCCGTTCACCGTACCGCACGATGCACGCGAGCCGCTGCAATTGCTGTGCAACGACGGCGCGCGCCGCCTGGGCGTGTTGACTGATTTAGGGGGGGCGACGGCGCATGTGCTCGATCAAATCAAGCAACTGGATGCCTTGTTGCTCGAATTCAACCATGATCCCCAAATGCTCGCCGATTCGCGCTACCCGCCTTTCCTCAAACGTCGTATCAGCGGCTCGCATGGGCATCTGTCCAACGGTGCCGCCGCGGCGATCGCAGCCGCTGCGAACCATGCCGGGTTGCGGCATGTGGTGGCGGCGCACCTGAGCGAACGCAACAACCGGCCCGCGCTCGTGCGCGCAGCCCTGGCCCATGCATTGGGTGCCCGCGCAACCGAGATGCTGTGTGCTGATGCGGCTGAAGGCACGTCTTGGTTGCAGGTTTGATACGGGTTTTGCCGCGACGTGAAATTGTGGTGGGGCCTCTTTTCCCCGGGCGCGTGGCGTCGCAACCATGAATTGATGATTGTCAAATATCTTTGCGCAGATGGCTGCGTGGCTTTTTTTGTTGATAACAAGCGGCCAATTGCTGTCTTTTGTTCTAAAGTGCGCGTAACGGCGGTCTTAATCCCGGTGTTTTGCCATCCGGAGCTTTTTCAAGTCACCTGCCGCGCGGTTGTCAATTAACGCGCGATACTGTGAAACGACAGCATTTCTGTGCGCTGGGTGCCCAAAATAGCATTGATCACAGTATCATTAACTAATGGGTTTTTGCGGGACGGGAACAATGCTAAACAATATTGAATTGGTACGGCCTGAGACCGTGCGGGGCCAAGTTGAAAACGTGTTGCGCCAAGCCATTGTGAGCGGGCGTTTCGCGCCGGGCGCGCGTCTGATCGAGCGTGAGTTGTGCGAGATCTTGAGCGTGAGCCGGACCTCCGTGCGTGAGGCGTTGCGTAAGCTCGAAGCCGAAAAGCTCGTATGCAACGTGCCGCATAAGGGGCCGGTGGTCACGGTGATGTCACGTCACGAAGCCGCCGAACTTTATGTGCTGCGCGCGCTCCTTGAAGGCTATGCCGCGCATGAATTCGCGCGGCTCGCCAGCGACAAGGCCATCGTTCACTTCGGCAATGCCGTGCAGGTGCTGCGCGCGCAGGCGGCGGCGCAGATTCAGGATGGGGTGCTTAAGGCCAAGGCGGCGCTCTACGAGATATTCCTTGACAACTGCGGCAACAGTCACCTGAAGGAAATATTGAGCAGTTTTTACTCGCGTATGGGCCTGTGGCGGGCCCTGTCGCTCAGGTATCTGAACCGGCTATCGATCAGCTTGCGTGAAATCGGCGATCTCTATGAGGCGTTCAAGGCGCGCGACTCCAACAAGGCGCAGGAGATGGCCCGCCGGCATGTGCTCAACGCCGAAGCGGCGGCGATGCGGATATTCCAAAGACAAAACGATAAAGTCACGATGTAGTACAGCAACAGGGCACCGCGGAGGGGCTCTGGGCGCGCGTCAGTGCGAACGCTGGCTGCATACACGACGCGTGTTTTTGTGAATGTGTACAGATGAAATTCGGGAGGATGGGCGCCAAGGCGTCGGTCAGCTCCAGTCCAGCACGGCACGCCATTCCATCGGACAATCGCACATCCCACAGCAGGTTTTGCTCCACTGGAGCCCTACCTGTGTCACTCCCTTGAGCGCACAGGGCGGTCGCGTCGTCCAAGAGGGTTCAACCTAAAAACGGCGGTGGGCCGTTGGTTTCCTTGAGGAAAGCCGTCTCTTTGCCGGCTTCGCTTGCTGTGCTCCAGCACGGTCCGCGCCATGCCATCGTGTGCGCGCTTGATCTGAAAATCCAATCATCCCCTTGCCTGCCTCCCCGTCCGCATGTCCTCCAGTCTGAATTCTGCCCAACAAGAAGCCGTCAACTATCTGCATGGTCCGTGCCTGGTGCTTGCGGGTGCAGGCTCGGGCAAGACGCGGGTAATTACGCACAAGATCGCGCGGCTGATTCAGGCGGGGCTGGCGGCGCGGCGGATTGCTGCGATCACTTTTACCAACAAGGCCGCCACCGAGATGCGTGAGCGCGCCAAAACGCTGGTCGGGCGCGGCGCCAAGGAGGTGCTGATCTGCACTTTTCACGCGCTGGGCGTACGCCTGCTGCGCGAGGACGGCGCAGTGCTCGGATTAAAGCCGCAGTTCAGCATTCTGGATACCGATGACATCACGCGTATCCTCAAAGACGCGGGCGGCACCACCGACGCGGCGACCGCGCGCCACTGGCAGTGGACGATCTCGCGCTGGAAGAACGCCGGACTCAATGCCGCGCAGGCCGAGGCGCAGGCGGGCAGCGACGACGAGCGCCTGTGCGCGCGCATCATGGCCCGCTACGAGGAGCGCCTGACGGCCTACCAAAGCGTGGATTTCGACGATTTGATCGGCTTGCCGCTCAAGCTGCTGCAACGCGATGAGGCGGTGCGCACGAAGTGGCAACAGGCACTGGGCCATATCCTGGTCGATGAATACCAAGATACCAACGCAACGCAGTACGAGCTGCTCAAGGTGCTGACCGGTGCGCGCGGGCGTTTCACCGCGGTGGGTGACGACGACCAGTCGATCTACGGCTGGCGCGGCGCGACGCTGGACAATCTGCGCCGGCTGCCGGTCGATTTCCCCGCGCTCAAGGTCATCAAGCTCGAACAGAACTACCGCAGCACCGGCGCGATTCTGCGCGCAGCCAACAATGTGATCGGCCCAAATCCGAAGCTGTTTCCAAAGACGCTGTTCTCCGAACTCGGCGAGGGCGAGCCGGTGCGTGTGATCGATTGCGACCATGAGCAGCACGAAGCCGAACGCGCGGTGATGCGTATCCAGAGCCTGCGCGAGAACTCGCCCCACAAGCAATGGCGCGACTTCGCCATCCTGTACCGTGCCAACCACCAGGCCAAGGTGTTCGAGCAGGCACTGCGCAAGGCACAGATTCCGTACAAGGTTTCGGGCGGGCAGAGTTTCTTTGATCGCGCCGAAATTCGCGATCTGTGCGGCTGGCTGCGGCTGTGGGTCAACAGCGATGACGATCCGGCCTTTCTGCGCGCCGTGGCGACGCCCAAACGCGGCATCGGTCACAGTACGCTGCAAAGCCTGGGCAACTTCGCCGGGCAATACAAGCTCAGCCTGTTTGAAGCGTTGTTCAGCCCTTCCCTGCCGGGCGTGCTGGGTAAGCGCGCGCTCGATGGGCTGCACGAATTCGGGCGTTATGTGAACGAGCTTGAATACGGCGCGCGCCACACGCAAGGCCGCGACGCCGCGCGCGCTTTTCTCGACGACTGGCTCAAAGCCATCGGCTACGAGCAGTATCTCCACGACAGTGAGGACAGCGCGCAAACCGCCACCGCCCGCTGGAGCAACGTGCTCGATTTCTGCGATTGGATGGCGCAGCGCTGCGGCGGCCAGATCGCCGACGCGGCCGGCGCCACGTCAGCGCAGGCGAGCGTGAGCCTGCTCGAAGTCGCGCAGACCATTTCACTGCTTTCGACCCTGAGCGAGCGCGAACAGGATCAGAACGTACTGACCCTGTCCACCTTGCACG
Source organism: Burkholderiaceae bacterium (assembly GCA_031285125.1). Classification (GTDB taxonomy): domain Bacteria; phylum Pseudomonadota; class Gammaproteobacteria; order Burkholderiales; family Burkholderiaceae_C; genus JAITWT01. The sequence goes on from JAITWT010000183.1 coordinate 9,111, forward strand.
CCGCCAAAGGCCTGGAGTGGCCGCACGTGCTGCTGGCCGGCTGCAACGAAGGGCTGCTGCCTTTCAAGCTCGACGATGGGATCGATCGCCAAGACAGGGCGCAAGGACCGTCCGAAGAGGCGCTGGGGCGCTTACAGGAAGAACGCCGCCTGATGTACGTGGGGATCACGCGCGCGCAGCGCACGCTCGCGGTCAGTTGGACGCGCAAACGCAAGAAAGGGCGCGAGACGATCGCCGCGCAGCCCAGCCGTTTCATTACCGAGATGGCGCTAGACCAAGCCACGGTCAAGGAAAATCCGCGTGAGAAGCTCAAGGCCCTGCGCGCCGAGTTCGCGCGCCGGGCTGCGGTTGCGGTGAGTGCGAGCGCCGCTGCCGCGGGGTGACCCATCAATGCTGATACGGCAGCCCGGAAGTCTCGGGGCATGCCATGGGGTTCATTGGAACACGACCGTCTTATGTCCATTGAGCAGCACGCGATGCTCGCTGTGCCACTTGACGGCGCGCGCCAGGACCTGACTTTCGGTGTCGCGTCCGCGCGCGCTGAGGTCTTCGACCGTGTCGGTATGGTCGGCGCGGGCGACGCCTTGCTCGATGATCGGGCCTTCGTCCAGATCGGCGGTCACGTAGTGGGCGGTCGCTCCGATCAGTTTGACGCCGCGCTGATGCGCCTGGTAATAGGGTTTGGCACCTTTGAAACTAGGCAAAAAAGAGTGGTGAATGTTGATTGCACGACCGGCCAGTTGGGCGCATAGATCGTTGCTGAGGACCTGCATGTAGCGCGCCAGCACCACCAGTTCGGCGCCTTCGGCTTCGATGATTTCGTATTGCCGCGCCTCGGCATTCGCCTTTTTGGCCGCGGTCACCGGGATATGGTGAAAAGGCACGTTGTAGCTGGCCGCGAGCTGGTAGAAATCACGGTGGTTGGAGATGATCGCGCGGGGATCGATGGCAAGCAAGCCGCTTTTCCAGCGAAACAGCAGGTCGTTCAGGCAGTGGCCTTCGCGGCTGACAAAAATCACCGTCTTCATGGGGCGCTCAGCGGCGTGCAGTTTCCAGCGCATCTCGAAAGCGCGCGCGAATTCGTCCAGATCCGTGCGTAGCGCGGCCTCATCATTTTTCGGCGCCGTCGGCACACAGGCGAAGCGCACGCGCATGAAAAACAGGCCCGTACCGCGGTCGTTGTACTGTGCGGCTTCCTCGATGTTGCCGCCGCGCTCAAGCAAAAAACCTGAGACCGCGTGCACGATGCCCGCGCGGTCGGGGCACGCGAGCGTCAGGATATAGGAGGCACCGGTGGCAAGGGAATCGGAAGCAGTGTCGGCGATGGAACGGGAGGCGGGAATATTGACGTTCATAGCGCTCGCATTGTCGCAGTCCGGTGCCACAATTTGTTTTTATCTTTATCTTCACTCATACGCCGCCATCGGCACAAGACCAGGAGGATTTCAATGAGCGCCAACGACTTTCGCATGGACAACCAATGGTTGCCCTTTACCGCGAATCGGCACTTTCGCAAGGACCCGCGCGTGTTCGTCGCCGCCGATGGCATGGCGTTCACCACCTATGACGGCAAAAAAGTGATCGATGGCGTTTCTTCGCTGTGGTGCGTGGGCGCGGGCCACAACCGTCGGTCGATCAACGAAGCAATCAAAAAACAACTGGACACGCTGGACTATGCAACGGCGTTCCAGGTCAGCAGCGACACGGCCTTTCGCGCCGCCGAGGCGATCGCAACGCTGGCGCCGGGCGACCTGAACAAAGTGCTGTTCTGCAACTCGGGCAGCGAGGCCGCCGATACGGCGCTCAAGCTCGCGCTGGCCTACCACCGCGCGCGCGGCGAGGGCCACCGCACGGTCTTTATCGGACGCGAGAAGGGCTACCACGGGGTCAACTTCGGCGGGATGTCGGTGGGGGGCATTCCGGGCAATCGCAAAGCGTTCGGCGCGACCTTTCTGCCGCGCGTGGACCACATGCGCTTCATTCACGATCCGGTCAAACACCCTTACATCCACGGCGAGTTTCCGCTCTGGGACGAAGACCCGTTGATCGAACTGGAGCAGCGCATCCTGCCGCTGCACGACCCGAGCAATGTGGCGGCGATCATTGTCGAGCCCATTGCCGGTTCGGCCGGCTGGTACATCCCGCCCAAAGGGTACTTGCAGAAGCTGCGCGCCATTTGTGACCAACACGGTATTTTGTTGATCGTCGATGAAGTGATCACCGGTTTCGGGCGGATGGGCGCCAACTTCGCGTGCGATCTGCTGGGGGTCGTGCCGGACATGCTGAATTTCGCCAAGTGCGTGACCAACGGCGTCATCCCGCTGGGCGGCGTGATCGTGCGCGACAAGATTTACGACACGATGATGAATGCGCCCGCACCCGAGCACGCGGTGGAGTTTTTCCATGGCTACACCTACTCGGGTCACCCGGTCGCATGTGCCGCTGCGCTGGCAACGCTCGATGTGTACCAGCGTGAAGGGTTATTCGCGCGCGCCGACCAGATGGGCAAGGTGCTTGGCGATGCGTTTCACAGCACTTTTAAGGGGCTGCCCAATGTCATCGGCATTCGCAGCCTGGGCTTGGCGGCGGCCGTGGAGCTGGCCCCGATCGCTGGTGCGCCGGGCAAGCGGGGTTACGACATCTTCCTGGATTGCTTCCACAAGGGCGCGCTGGTACGCCCGGCGGGGGATGTCTTGGTCATCGCTCCGCCGTACATCGTCGAGTCATCGCACATCGACACGCTCGTCAACACCTTGGCCGATGCGATCCGGGCTCACGCCTGATCTGCTGGCGCAGGCTGATTGCGTTTTCCCATAGCGCGCCTCACTCAGAACATGTGAATGCGTGAGGCGTGCCCGGGCGCGGCATGGGCAGGTCCATGGCGCTGTTGCTCAGGAAGCGAAGACCCCCGAAACCGCGCAAGCCGCTATCCAGGCGGCTGTCTTGAAGGGGAGACCAACGGCCGGCCACCGGCCGTTGGGGGACTCAGTGCATCAGCACCGGGTTCTGTGCCAGCTCGGCGTATCCTGCGAGCGTGTTTTCGACTTCTTCCTGCGTCGGTGTTTGGCGCTGCCAAGCGACGATCTGTTCGCGGAACAGTTCGGCCCAGGAGCCATCCAGATAAACCTCTTTGCCTGAGCGTTTATCGACGATCTCGAAACCATGGCGTTCAAGCGTGGGTTGCGCCTCGCCGGTGGAATCGCCCACAGCCTGCCCCGCGTCAGGCAGCATGTGCAAGACGATGAAGGATTCCGAGTCATAAAGCATGTTCATGGCAGACTCTCTAAGAGGAGGGCTGGAGAAAACCAAGATGGCAGCATTTGCGCTGGTTTCAAGAAGCAGGATATCCCAGAATCATCGATTTCGCCTTGTTTTTCATGGAATTGATGCTCGCGCGCAACACATGAAAACCGGGATTTAGATCAGGTGGCGGTGCGTTGATCCGCTCCGTCATGAGGCGCTGCGCAAATGCAACTCGAAGCTCAGGCCATCGGATTGGTCCTGGCGCATTTGCACCGGTAAATAGCCCAGTTTGGGGGCGAGCCAGAGGGTGAGCCGGGCGTCGCTCTCGAAGCGTGGCACGCGGATCAGCCGCAGGGTCTCAAACGTGCCGGCGAGTGTCTGCACGGTTTGCGCGCCGCCGATTTCAAAGATCCAGACATCGGCGTCACTGGGGCCGACGGTTTGGATCGAAATACGGCCGCCGGACCGATAGCGTGCCGGATCGGCAGCAATCAGCGCCCCAAGTTGCATGAGGATGCTGAGCCGGTCTTGCGCGCCGGCGAGCAGCGTGACGGCAGGATGGTTATTGCTGAAACTGACTTGCCCCGCGTCTGCGGCGAACTCTGCGATTTCTATTTTGCTGCCGCGTGCCTGCACAAAGCGCGTGGGTTCAATGCCGCTGGCACCGATGCGACCCACGCTAGTCCAGCGTATGAAAGTTTTGAACAGAAAGCGCAGCGCCATTTCTGCGTTGTAGCGATCGCCGTTTTGCGACCATCTGATTTCGCCGTAGGCGCCCGCCAGAGGTTGCGCGCCACGTTGGCCGGTCATGTCGAAGTGCAGGTGTACCGTGCTGTGAATGTGCTTGGGCTCGACTGTGCTTGGTGCGTCGCCCGTGCCGGCTTGGACGGCGTTTAGGCCCGTTGCGTCGGTCGCCGCGCGGCCCGAAGTTACCCCGCCAGAAGCGCCGGTGACGTTATTGCTGGAGGGGGCGGCGGCCGCTTCGGACGACGATGAGGGCGGTGATGAGGATGGTGATGTGGGCGCTGCGGGCAGCGCATCGTCATACGGCAACGCGGCTTGGGGCGATATCGGCTGCGGTCGCTGAGGTTCAGGCGGTGGCGGTGTGCGGCGGTGGTGTGGCCCAGGCGTGGCGGGGCGCATGGGTACGGGAGCGGCCGCGCGGTGCGGCGGAGAGGGGGGCGCAGGTGATGTAAGGGACGCAATTTTGATCGCGCGCATCTTGAAATGCCGCGGCGCCGGCAGCGGTTTGGGCGAGCTGACTGGCGGCAGCAGCCCGAGTAAGGCCAGATGCGCGATCAACACGCACGCCGTCAACAACAGCAATCCCATGCCCGTGCGCCAAGCCGGACGCAACGGACGGGACAGGTGTAAGGAACGCGCATTCATGAGCAAGCAGACAAAGGCGAGGCACACAAAGCGTGCCAAGTATGCAAATACATGCAGTCAGTGGGCGGACAAGCCTGCCGCGCTCGCTACACTGCCGGCGTTCCCGCCGCGCGGCGGGGGTGAATCATGATTCGCCAGCGCACCAGCAAGTCCAGCGCTACCCACTCTTTTCAACTGTCGCAGCGCCGTCTTTCCTTGGCACTGCGTACGCGCCACACAGTTCATACCATGAAACTCGCTACTTACAAAGACGGTTCACGCGACGGTCAACTGGTCGTTGTTTCACGCGACCTCAACCAAGCCCACTACGCTACCGACATCGTCTCGCGTTTGCAACAGGCGCTGGACGACTGGGGTTTCTTCAGCCCGCAATTGCAAAATCTGTACACCGCGCTGAACGCGGGCCGTGCGCGCCATGCCTTCCCTTTCGAGCCAGCGCAGTGCATGGCGCCGCTGCCGCGCGCTTACCAGTGGGCGGATGGCTTGGCCTACCTGAATCACCTCGAACTGGAGCACAAGGCGCGCGGCGCGCAGGCACCCGAGAATTTGCGCGCCGCCCCCCTGATGTATCAGGGGGGAAGCGATGCTTTTCTAGGCCCAGCCGACGACATACGCGTTCCCAGTGAGGCGATGGGCATCGACTTCGGGGCCGAGGTCGCCGTGATCACCGGCGATGTGGCGATGGGTGCAACACCAGAGCAGGCGCTCGAAGGCATCCGCCTGCTCATGCTGGCCAATGGGGTGAGTTTGCGTCACCTCATCTTTAATGAACTGGCCCAGGGCTTGGGCCTGCTCCAGGGCAAACCCGCCACAGCCTTCAGCCCGGTCGCCGTCACCCCCGATGAACTTGGCGCGGCTTGGCAGGGCGGGCGCGTGCATTTGACGCTGCAAAGCGCATGGAACGATCGTAAGGTTGGCCTGTGCGAGGCCGGGCCGGAGATGGCGTTTCATTTCGGTCAGCTGATCGCGCATCTCGCCAGGACGCGTCATGTGCGTGCCGGCAGCATCGTCGGCAGTGGCCCGGTCAGCAACCGGGGAGCTGAAACGCAGGGCCGCATGGACTGGCCTAAAGGCTACGGCTGCATCGCTGAAAAACGCTGTATGGAGACCCTCCAAGATGGTGCGCCCAGCACCGATTTCATGAAATTCGGTGACACGATTCGCATCGAAATGAAAGGGTTGGACGGGCGCTCGGTGTTCGGCGCGATTGATCAGAAGATCGTCCCACCGGACGTTCGGCGGCGCCGGCCGGCGCCGATACCGGAGGCGGCTGCTTCGGCAGAATTGAACCGTGATGCCCGTGAGGGCGGCACCGGCTGATGCGCTCAGATGCCGTTTCTAGGTGTGATGGTTCAATGGCTGCCGCTGAGTTGCATGGCTTGCTGATGCCGTGCGACGAATTCGGCGTAGGTGTCGATGCCGCGCAGTCGCAGGATCGAATTGCGCACGGCCGCTTCGACCAGCACGGCGATGTTGCGCCCGGCGACCACCTGGATGACCACCTTGCGCACGGGCACGCCCAGCACATCTTGCGTCAGCGGCGTGGAGGGCATGCGCTCGTAGTCGCGTTCAAAGCTGTCGCGGCGCACCAAGTGCACGATCAGGCGCAGACGCATTTTTCGACGAACCGCCGATTCACCGAAGATGGCGCGAATGTCCAACAGACCGATGCCGCGGACTTCCAGCAGGTTTTGCAGTAGATCCGGGCAGCGCCCTTCGATCGTGGTCTGATTGATGCGGAACAGATCGACCGAATCGTCAGCCACCAGCCCGTTGCCGCGCGAGATCAGTTCCAGCCCGAGTTCGCTTTTACCCAGCCCGGACTCCCCCGTGATCATCACGCCCAGTCCGAGAATATCCATAAACACACCGTGCATCGAAGTGCGTTCGGCGAAGTGTTTGGACAGATACGTGCGCAGCACATCGACCACGAAGGCCGCCGGTTCAGGCGTGGCAAACAGCGGCAATTGCGTGCGCTCGCAGATGGTGAGCAATTGCTCGGGCGCGCTTTGCGCATCGGCCAGGACCAGAATGGGCGGATCCAGCGTAACGATGCGCCGGATGCGCCGGACACAGTCTTCGGTGCTGCCGCGCAGCAGGTAGGCGATTTCGTTGGCGCCCAGAATCTGGACGCGGTTGGGATGGATGTAGTTGAGGTAACCGACCAGATCAGCGGCCGACCGGGCGTCGCTGATAACTTCGGTATTGAACTGGCGCGCGGATGCGCCTTGGCCGGCCAGCCATTCCCAGCGCAGCGAAGCACGAAAGTCCTCGAACATCGCGCTGGCGCTGATCACGGTGGGCTTCATGGGCGGGCAAGAAGACAGCGCATGCGACGGCGGCAATGCGTGCTAAGTCAGCGGCGGCGCGGGCTGCCAGTTGGCAATCAATTCATGCAGATGCGTGGCATCGGTGCAGGTTTTGATTTGCTCGCGCAGGTGGGTATCGCTGAGTAATTCGGCGATTTCCGAAAGAATTTCCAAATGCTTCTGCGTTGCCGCTTCGGGGACAAGCAGAAAAATCAGCAGCACGACCGGCTGCTCGTCGGGCGCGTCAAAGCCAATGGGGTGCGCCAGTTGGAATACGGCCGTCATCGGGGATTTCAGCCCCTTGATGCGGCCATGCGGAATGGCCACGCCGTGGCCGAGCCCAGTCGAACCCAAGCGCTCACGTGCGAACAGGCTGTCCGTAATCAGTGCGCGGTTGAGACCATGCAGACTCTCAAACAGCAGGCCCGCTTCCTCGAAGGCGCGTTTTTTACTGGTGGCATCAACGTTTACCAGCACTTGAGCGGCTGGCAGGATAGAGGCAAGACGGTTCATGGCGAAAACGTTAGCGATTATGCACGCGCATCAGCCACTGCTTCTGCCAGAAAGTGCACCGGTGCACAACTTTTGTACAGATTCATAGTTTTCGATTGGAGTGCATAGGTTTCGCGGTTGCGCCATGCCCGATATCCTATGCGCGCATAGGAAAGGGGCGCACCCCATCCCAATACATGGGCGCGCGCTGATGGACGGGGAGACGGCGTATTCGCGCAAAATGTAGAAGCTAAATAAAAAGCCTTGGGCGGGCCCGGAAGTGCCGCAGGGCAAGCGAAGCACCGCAATAGCCAGATACCGCGCGCTTTTGCGTGAGCGCAAAAGCGCAGACCGCACAGACCGGGAGTGCGTCATTGGTGGCCAAAGGGTTCAACGGTTCCCTGCTTTGGATGAGGACATTACAGGATCACAAATTGCGCTTTGGCGTTTCATGGTGGTGGTCCTGCAGACGATCCTTGTGGCGTGTGATCTGGCGGTCGAGTTTGTCAACCAGCTCGTCAATGGCGGCATACAGATCTGCGTGGCTGGATTCTGCGAACAGATCGTTGCCTTTGACGTGAATGTTGCATTCCGCGCGTTGTCGTTTTTCTTTTTCCTTCTGCTTTTCCACGCTCAACGTGACACGTACATCGACCATTTGGTCGAAGTGACGAGTCACGCGATCGAGCTTGGTTGTCACGTAGCTGCGCAGCGCCGGCGTGACTTCGAGATGATGACCGCTGATCGTCAAATTCATGACTTGACCCTTTCAGGAGATAGACGGCGATGGGTGCGATAAATAAAGAAAAGCAGAAGCTTTCTTAGGTAATAGCCTTGATCATGTTCTCGACCACTTTCTTGGCGTCGCCGAACACCATCATGGTCTTGTCCATGTAGAACAGTTCGTTGTCCAGACCCGCGTAGCCGGTGGCCATCGAGCGTTTGTTGACGATCACATTGCGTGCCTTGTACGCCTCCAGGATCGGCATTCCGAAAATGGGTGAACCCTTTTGCAGCGCGGCGGGGTTGACCACATCGTTGGCGCCCAGCACGATCGCCACGTCGGCCTGGGCGAATTCGCCGTTGATATCGTCCATCTCGAATACTTGGTCATAGGGCACCTCGGCCTCGGCCAGCAACACGTTCATGTGGCCGGGCATGCGGCCTGCGACGGGGTGGATGGCATATTTCACGGTCACGCCCTTGGCCGTCAGCTTTTTTGCCAGTTCGTTGACGGCGTGTTGGGCCCGTGCCACTGCCAGACCGTAGCCCGGTACGATGATGACAGTTTCGGCGTTTTCCAGCAAGTAGGCTGCGTCCTCGGCGCTGCCGCTCTTGACCGGGCGCTGCTCCTTGGCGCCGTCGCTACCGGCCGCGGCCTCGCCGCCGAAGCCGCCCAAAATCACGTTGAAGAACGAACGGTTCATGGCCTTGCACATGATGTAGCTCAGGATCGCGCCCGAGCTGCCCACCAGCGAACCGGCGATGATGAGCATGGAGTTGTTCAGCGAGAAGCCGATGCCCGCCGCCGCCCAGCCCGAGTAGCTGTTGAGCATGGAGACCACCACCGGCATGTCGGCCCCGCCGATCGGGATGATGATGAGCACGCCCAACACGAAAGCCAGAACCAGCATGGCGAAGAAGGCGCTCCAGTGCTCGGTCACCATGAAGGCCAACCCCAGCGCAATGGTCAACAGCCCCAGCACCAAGTTGAGCAGGTGTTGGCCCTTGAAGATCACCGGGGCGCCTTTGAACAGGCGGAATTTGTATTTGCCCGAGAGCTTGCCGAAGGCGATCACCGAGCCACTGAAAGTGATCGCGCCGATCGCTGCCCCCAGGAACAGCTCAAGCCGGTTACCCGAGGGAATGGGATGGTGCGCGAAGCCGTTGACCACCAGCGTGCCCAGTGGCGCAGGCAAGCCCTGCGCAAGGTCCACGGGCGGCGGCGTGATGCCAAAAGCCCAAGGTTCGGCCACTGCGGCGACGGCAATGAACACCGCGGCCAAGCCGATCATGCTGTGCATGAAAGCGACCAGCTCCGGCATTTTGGTCATCTGTACGCGGTGCGCCATCAGTGCGCCGACACCGCCGCCGACGACCAGGCCCAGCAGCACCCAGCTCAGGCCCAGCGGTGTGTGGGCACGCGTGGTAATCAGCGCGGCCGTGGTCAGCACGGCAATCGCCATGCCCACCATACCGAAAATATTGCCGCGGATCGACGTCGTGGGGTGGCTCAGCCCTTTGAGCGCCTGAATGAAGCAGACGCTGGCCACCAGATACAGCAGCGTGACGAGATTCATCGACATGATCACTTCTCCCCGCTCTTCCCGCCTTGGGGCGCCGTACTCTTGCGATCTTTTTTGCGGAACATCTCCAGCATTCGCCGCGTGACCAGAAAGCCGCCAAACACGTTGACCGAGGCCAGCGCAACCGCCAGCACGCCCATGACTTTGCCGAGCGGTGTGACGGTGAGCGCGGCGGCCAGCATCGCCCCGACGATGACGATCGCGCTGATGGCGTTGGTCACCGCCATCAGCGGCGTGTGCAGTGCGGGCGTGACGTTCCACACGACGTGATAGCCGACATAAATTGCCAGCACGAAGATGATCAAGTTGATCACGGTGTGACTGATCTCCATGGCTTACCTCTTTGCGATTGGGGTTATTGGGTTGATTGACATTGGGGGGCTCGAGCGTTCGGATGACAGGGCATTACTTCTTGCGCTTGACCTCGCCCCCCTGCGCCATCAGGCAGGCCGCCACGATCTCGTCTTCCAGATCGATCTTCAGTCCGCCCTCTTTCGGCAGGATGAGCTTGAGAAAGTCCAGCACATTGCGTGCGTACAGCGCTGATGCATCGGTGGATACCAGCGCGGGCAAGTTGGTTTCACCCACCAGCGTCACGCCATGCTTGACGACCGTGCGGCCCGGTTCGGTCAGCGGACAATTGCCGCCTTGGGGTGCGGCCAGGTCAACCAAGACGCTGCCAGGCTTCATCGCGCGCACCATCTCTTCGGTCACCAGTACGGGGGCCGGGCGGCCCGGAATCAGCGCGGTGGTAATCACGACATCAGCCAGTGCTACGCGCTTGGCGACCTCTGCCTTCTGGCGATCCAGCCAACTCTGGGGCATGGGCCGTGCATAGCCGCCCACGCCTTCGGCGGCTTCTTTTTCCTCGGTGGTTTCGTAGGGAACGTCAATGAATTTCGCGCCCAGCGATTCGACTTGTTCTTTGACGCTGGGCCGTACATCGGAAGCCTCGATCATCGCGCCCAGGCGCTTGGCGGTGGCGATCGCTTGCAGACCGGCGACGCCCACGCCCAGAATCACCACCCGTGCGGCCTTGACGGTGCCGGCAGCGGTCATAAGCATCGGAAACAGGCGCGTGTGGCGGTCGGCGGCAATCACCACCGCCTTATAGCCCGCCAGGTTGGCCTGTGACGACAGGACATCCATGCTCTGCGCGCGCGTGGTGCGCGGCGCCGCTTCCAGCGCGAAGGCCGTCAGCCCGGCACGGGCCAGGTGAGCCAGCCCTTCGGCATCGAAGGGATTGAGCATGCCCACCAGTACGCTGCCCGAACGTGCCAGCGTCAATTCCTCGGCAGTCGGTGCGCGCACCTTGAGCACCACATCGGCCTGCCATGCTGCGCTTGCATCCGCAACAATTTGTGCGCCAACCTGCTCGTAAGCGGTATCGGGCATGCTCGCACCGATACCGGCGCGGGTCTGTACGCGCACTTCATGGCCTTGCGCGATCAGTTTCTTGGCCGTCTCGGGCGTGACGGCAACACGTGTCTCGCCCGCCAGCGTTTCAGCGGGCACGCCTATCAGCATTGAGATCTCCTTATAGGGATAAAAACAAATGGGTAACTAAGGTTACCCATTGGCGCCAGCTTACTCGAAAGTAACCCCTTTTTGGGCAATGTTTTGACGATTTCTTTTTCGTGAGGGACTGTGCAACAGCGCAGACGGCTCAAAAAGATATTTGCGCGGATCATTGGAGATCGTCAACAGGTTTTAAGCGTCTGTGACCTTGCGCAAAGCGCTTTTGAGTTCGTCAATAAGCGCGCTGACAAGCCAGCGCACGCCGTCATTTCCAGCCCAGGCTATGCGCCAGCGCTTGACCGGTCTGTTTGTAACCGGCCGGGCTCAGGTGCGTCAGGTCATGGCCCATGAGAGACGGCGCCGCGTAGAACCAGCCGTAGCTGCCGCCGGGGCCTCCCATCAGGTCTTGCCAGTTCCAGGCGACGCAGCCGAAGCGTTTGCCGATTTCGCGCTGGGTCGCTGCGATTTGCTGGTGCGTGCGGCTAAATCCAAGCAGATCACCTCTGGAGCCGTGCTCCTCCAGGACACCGCGGTCGGGCGGGCCGACCAGCACGCAGGAGGCAGAAGGAAAAATCTGACGCATGTTGGTGAGCGCCTGGGTCAGCAGCGCAACGTATTTATCGTGGTCGAAAGACAGGGTGTTGCCTTCGTTCGTGCCGTACTCCAGGATCACGCCGTCGTAGCTCACGCCGTGCAAAGCTTGTTGGATGTAAGCCGGATCGGCATTGGCCCAGCCGCGCACCGTGGCCGAGGGGATGCCAAAAACGTCAAAGCTCAACGCTGGCGGATTCGTGTCGTCGAGGATAAAGCCGTACAGCGTGAAGCGGCCCTGAGTCACTTGTAGCTTGAGGGTGGAGATGGGCGCATCGCTGCGTAAAGTCAGCGTTTGGGACGGGGTTGTGCCATCGCCGTTCGTATTCAGCGCGACATCGCTTGTCGCGCTGCCATTGACAGACAGTTCGAGCGCGCTGCCGGCAGAGGCGTGATAGACGATGCGCACTTCGCGCAGGGTGGGACGGTCACTGGCGTCACGCAGATCGAGCCAGAGGTAACTGTCCGGGCCGGCTTGAGCCACGCGGTTGGCCAAGGCGGGGCCGCTGATGGTGGGCGTCGTGGAGGCGTAGGACAGTTCCGTATCCCAGCCCGGCCCGATACAGTAAGCGTGCAGTTGCGCTAAGCGTACGTTGGCGCGGCCCATGGTGGGCGGCAGATAGCGCGTGCCAACCGTCAGGCCGTTGGCGCGCAGCGTACGCAGCAGCGTCGGTATGAAGGGGCCGGCGGCGATGTGGCTGTCGCCCCAGACAGCGATGCGGCGCGGCTGTGCAAGGCTCTGTAAGGTCAAGCCGGGGATCTCTTGCGGGTCCAGCACGGGCTGTTCGCGGATCACGGTTTGCGCCAAGGCGCCAAGCTCGTTCGCCGGAGGGACCCGCTTGCTGGGCGGCTGAGACGGATACCGGCGCGAATCGGCCGGGAGCTTGGGCCTGAAGCTGGGGCATTCAGTTCGATCCCATTGGCCCGCATCGGGCCCCGATACAAAGTTGAGCACCTGTTCGGGTGGTTGTATGCGTGCTGGAGGCTGGGCGCGCGCCGGCCCGAACCCGAACAGAGCCAGCGCCAGCATTGCAAGCGCCGGAGCGGCGATCCGCGTCATTGTTGATTTGGAATGCGGTTTTCCCTCTCGCCCATAGGGTAGGGGCTGGGAGTGAAAGTTAGGACAAGACGGGGTTAAAGGCTTGTTGAGCTGGGCCTTGAGGTACGCACCCATCATCGGAGAACGATACCGTCAGTTGACGGCATGAAAAAAACAAAGAGGACAACAGCAAAAGGCCGACACATGGCTTTCAAAAGATCGAAGGCGGCAGCTCCGTACGGTCTTGTACCGATCGAAAAAGCTGCCCGACGGACATATCGCTGAATGCAAATGGAGTTGCCGGTAGCGGGCAGTTGTCATCGTGCCTCGCGGCGCAGGCGCGGTCTGCCGAGTCCGTCAATTTCAAACAGAGCGCCGCGCCATGCGCAGCCCATGGCGTGATCCATGGCGCGGTGGTAAGGGGGGGCTTATTTTTGTTCTGTGCGATGCCCATGGTGCCGTTGCGCGCTTGTCCGAGCGGCGGCGTTGACGCAAACCGGCCCGCATCCATGATGGCTGCGATGAAAGCGCGCTGACCTTTGACGGTCAGATGCACGCCATCGGAAACGAAAAATTTTCGATGGCCATCCGATGCTTTGCGCCAGTCCACCAGGACCACATTGGGGTAATCGGCGACCACGCGGTCGAACAGTGCGTCGTTGGCGTCCATCCAGCGCCGCGGCACGTGGGCGTTGACCAGAAGCACGCGGCTGACGTTGGTCAGCAAAGACAGAATTTGCCGTAACTGGTTTTCGGTGACGTAACCGTTGGTGCCCAGATGCACCAGCACCACGGGGCGCAGCTGCCGGGCGCGGCTGAGCGACCGTATGGTGGCGAGCACGTTGGCGGCCTGCCAGCCGATGGTGGCGTGGATATCCACGCCTTGGAGTGTGGCCGCAAGCAGGCGACTTGAACCCAGCAGGACGGAGTCGCCCACGGCGGTCAGATCGCCGCCGGTATAGCTGGGGGTGGCGCTGGGTTGTCTGGTGTCCTTGGGGGGCGGCGGCAGCGTTGGCGTGTGGGCGACAGGGGTTGGGCCCGGTGAGCTCGACGCTACGCTGTTGAGCGTAGATGTATCGGGCAGGTCGGAGGGTTGGACGTCGAGGACCGCGCGGACATCCGGTGCCGGCGTTTCGTGATTGGGCGCGCGCAGCAGCACGGTGGCTACGGCGCTGAAGGTCACCAAAACCCCCGCAAGCAGTGCGATGCCACGCCGCCAGGCGGAGTTGCGCCGTCCTCCGGGGGTGTGCAGATTGCGCCAAATGCGTTCAAGCAAGCCATGGCGGATGGGGGCCTCGATCCAGGCATAGGAAAGCGCCGCGATGGCGATCGACAGCGCGACGCGACCGATCGCTACAACCTCCGACGGCAGTGTCGGCAAGTCGACGCCGGGGCGCATCAACATAAAGATGGGCCAATGCCACAAATAGATGCCGTAGGAACGGTCGCCGATCCAGCGCATGACGCGGTTATCCAGCCAGAGGCCGAAAACTGAACCGGAATGCGTGGCTGCCATGATCAGCGCGGCACTGGCCATGGCTGAAACCAGCAATCCCCACGGGTAAAGCCAGGGGGTTTCTTCGCCGAGCGAGGCAAAAAGCGCCAGCGTGGCGGCCAGTGCGGCCAGTCCGAGAGCAAGGGGTTTCCAAGCGCGCACCGCGGTTGACCAGCGATGGGGCCACCACCGCCGGCCCAGCGCTGAACCGAACAACAGCAAAAAGCCATGCGCAAGAACGAAGGGTTTCCCAAGGCGGCTTGTGCCCGTCGCAACGAATGGGCCATTGGGCCGCCACAGCAAACCCAACGCGGCGCCGAACAGCAACGGAAAGCCGTGCGTATCGGTGCCGAAGTACAAACGTGACGGATCGGCTTGGCTGGCGGGGTAGCCCATCTTCGTTGACATGAGCGCCATCCATGCCGCGGATGCGATCGCCAGGACGAGCGCGATGATGGCCATCCAGCCACGGCCCAGGCGCGGCAGGCCCCACAGCACCAAGGGCGCCCACAGGAGATAAAACTGTTCTTCGATCGCCAGCGACCACAGGTGCATCAGCAGCGGCTGCCGGCCCAATGTCTCGAAATACGAGGTCTCGCGTGTAATCAGCTCCCAGTTCGTGATGTAAAAAAACGAAGCAAGTGCGTCATTGCGCAGCCGCGGCAGGGCATCAATCGCGAACAGCGAGGCGACGATGACCATGGCGGCGATCATCAGCCAGACCGCCGGCAGCAGCCGTTTGGCGCGTCTCCAATAGAACGACAGCAACTGGCCAGCGCTTCGATGGGGGCTCTGATTGGCCAGCAACCCGGTAATCAGGAAGCCAGAAATGACGAAAAAAAGATCAACGCCGAGGTAACCGCCCTGAGCCCACGAAAGGTCGGAGTGAAAGAGCAGAACCGCGCACACTGCGATGGCGCGTAGGCCATCGAGCCCGCGCAGCCGGGCAGGCTGCGTTTGGGGCTGAACATCGGGCGCAGGGGCGATGGCGTGGGCGGTCTTTTTCCGGATACTGCTTTTTGCCGTTTGCAGCGGCCCATCAGTATCTGACGCGGTGGCGGCGTTGCCTGATGCTTCGGGGGGGCTTTCGCGGCGGCGATGAAGTAAGAGGGTTGGGTCGAAGAACCGGCGCAGGCTTTGAGCATAGCCGGCGATCCGGCGATGAATTGCGTCCAATGCATTCAATTGGATACGCAGCAGCATCTTCAGAAGCAAGAGGATCAGTATTTTGATGAGCGCCGGTTGACGCGAGAATGAGAGCATCGTTGCGCACCTTCAAATTCCTGATGGACAGACGAATGCTTGCAAGCGATCGAGAAGTGCGGATAAAGCGCCCGCGCGCTGAAGCTGCACGCAGGCTTCAGGCGTGTGCGCGGATCCGATGACACAGTCAGCGCCGCTGCCGGCGCGAAGTCTCGATTTCATGTCCAGACACTCTCATACTCGTGAAATAGTACGCGCATCATTTTTACCCTTTATCCGCGCCGGTTGAGCCCATCGCGGATCTCGCGCAGCAACATGATGTCCTCAGGCGGCTGCGCAGGCGCTGCGGGCTCGGGCAGCTTGGTGCGGCGCAGGCGGTTGATTTGTTTAACCATCATGAACACCACGAAAGCCAGAATCACAAAGTTCACCACGATGCTGATGAAATTCCCGTACGCGAACACCGGCACACCCACCTTCTTCAATTCCGCGATGGTATGCACAGTCCCCGGCGGCGCTGTGCCTAGCACGATGAAAAGGTTGGAAAAATCGAGCCTTCCTATGATCAGGCCGATGAGCGGCATGATGATGTCGTTGACCAGTGAATCGACAATTTTGCCGAATGCCCCGCCAATGATGACGCCCACGGCCAGATCGATCACGTTGCCCTTAACGGCAAACTCACGGAACTCCTTGAGAATGCTCACGATTCAAACCCTTTGATCAAATGTCAAATATAAAATATATCAAATAGTTAGATTCGGCAGTATAGGGAATCTTTGAACAAAAATCTGTATAAATTGGTTATCGTGGCTGTGCAGGCACACCAGAGGCGCTTATGGCAGGGCTGGCCGGAGGCGCGGCGCATCTGCGCGATTTTCATCTCCCGCAAGCTCGTCTCCCACGATGGCTGCAAGCAAAACGCAGGGGCCGATGCCAGCGCGCAGCGATTCCCCCAGTGGATGTTTCCAAGGCGCTCGATTACAATAGTAAGTTGGCTCCAACGACTCCAATCCTCCAGGAAGATTGAAATGAGTGACATTCCCGCCGGCTCACACCCGGTCGATACAAGTAAAAGGACGTGGCTGATCGCATCTGGCTGCGCTGGTGCTGTGGGTGGCATTGCCACGCTCGTGCCATTTGTCAGCAGTTTTCAGCCCTCCACGACAACCAAAGTGGCGGGCGCGCCGGTTGAAGTGGATATCAGCGGGCTCAGAACGGGCGAAAAGATGACCGTGATGTGGCGCGGTCAGCCCGTATGGATTCTCAAACGCACGCCCGAGCAGATTGCTGGGTTATCCGATCCCAAGCACAAAGCCGAACTGGCCGATCCCGATTCGGGGCTGAACGCGGATGAATATACGCCGCCTTATGCGCGTAACGATCATCGTTCGATCAAGCCCGAAGTGCTGATCACGATCGGCGTCTGCACCCACTTGGGGTGCACGCCTATCGACCATCTTCAGCCCGGTGCACAGCCTTCGTTGCCGGATGACTGGATCGGCGGCTTCCTATGCCCCTGTCACGGTTCAACCTACGATTTGGCTGCCCGTGTCTATAAGAACAAGCCCGCGCCGTTCAACCTGAAAGTACCGCCGCACGTGTACCTTTCGGATACGCGGCTGTTGATCGGTGACGACAAGAAGGCCTGACAAGGGGAACAAACATGGCTGAATACAAGGAAATCTCCCCCGATGCTCCCGCGGGTGCCAAGCTGCTCAACTGGATCGACAACCGTTTCCCGTTGACGAAGCTGTGGAATGACCAGTGGGGTCAATACTACGCACCGAAGAATTTCAACTGGTGGTACATCTTCGGCATTCTGGCAACGGTGGTGCTGGTCAATCAGATCGTCACCGGCATTTTCCTGACGATGAACTACAAGCCGGACGCGTCGCTGAACGCCGCCGGTGTGCCCGTGGCGTTTGCCTCGGTCGAGTACATCATGCGCAATGTATCGTGGGGTTGGCTGATCCGGTACATGCATTCGACCGGGGCTTCATTCTTCTTCATCGTAATCTATCTGCACATGTTCCGCGGGTTGATGTACGGAAGCTACCGCAAGCCACGCGAGTTGGTCTGGGTGTTCGGCTGCGCAATCTTTTTGTGCCTGATGGCGGAAGCTTTCATGGGCTACCTGCTGCCGTGGGGCCAGATGAGCTATTGGGGCGCGACCGTGATTGTCAATCTGTTCGGGGCAATTCCCTTTATTGGTGAGCCTCTTTCCGAATGGATCCGTGGCGACTACGTCATTGGGGATGCCACGCTCAATCGCTTCTTCAGCTTCCATGTGATCGCTGTTCCGCTGGTGTTGCTCGGGCTGGTGGTGGCGCACCTGATCGCGCTGCACGAAGTGGGTTCGAACAACCCCGATGGTATTGAGATCAAGGCCAAGCGCGGGCCCGATGGTCATCCTCTCGATGGCATCCCCTCGCATCCCTACTACACCATGCACGACATCTTCGGCGTGGTGATGTTCCTGTTCGTGTTCGCAGCAATCATTTTCTTTGCGCCCACGATGGGGGGCTACTTCCTGGAAGCCAACAATTTCATTCCGGCCAATCCGATGCAAGGGCCCAATGAAATTTCGCCCGTGTGGTACTTCACGCCTTTCTATTCAATGTTGCGTGCGACCACCGATCAGATGGTCATGGTATTCATGGTGATTGCCGCAGTGGCCGGGATCTGGGTTGCTCTCAAGTCATTCGCCAAGGGGCGCGGGAAGACGGGCATCATTGCTTTTGTCGCAGCCGTGGTGGTGGTCGGATTGCTCTGGATGCTGCAGGCGAAATTTTGGGGCGTCGTGGTTATGGGCGTATCAGTGGTCATCCTGTTCTTCATGCCCTGGCTTGATTACTGCCAGGTCAAGTCGATCCGTTACCGTCCAGGCTGGCACAAGCTTGTCTACGCGGTGTTCGTGGTGTTCTTCCTGGTGCTGGGCTATCTAGGCAGCAAGCCGCCGGGAGTATGGGGCACGATCGCATTGACCCAGACCTTCTCGCTGGATCTTGCGCAAACGGTCGCGCAAATTGGCACGCTGGTTTATCTGGGCTTTTTCGCGCTGATGCCGTGGTGGAGCCGCCTGGGACAATGCAAGCGCGTGCCCGAGCGTGTGACTTTTGTGGCGCACTGATGACGGGGAGCATAAGACCATGAAAAAATTGATCCTCATCCTGGTAGCCGCTTTGGGCCTGTCGGTCTCGGTGGGTGTTTGTGCGCAAGAAGGCGGTGTGCCTTGGGACAAAGCGCCCGATAAGACACAGGATGTCAAAGCGCTGCAACACGGCGCTGCCTTGTTCGCCAACTACTGCATGGGGTGCCATTCGGCCTCCTTCATGCACTACAGCGATCTGCAAAAGCTCGGCCTCAGTGAGCAGCAGATCAAAAACAACCTGATGTTTGCCACCGACAAAATCGGTGACATGATGAAAACCAACATGGCCCCGGCGCAAGCCAAGGCGTGGTTTGGCGTTGTGCCGCCTGACCTCACTTTGATTGCGCGCTCGCGCGCCGTCGAAGGCCACTCAGGTGCCGACTATCTGTACAACTACCTGCGCGGCTTCTACCGTGACGAGACCAAGCCCACAGGCTGGAATAACACCGTATTCCCGGGTGTGGCCATGCCCAATGTGCTTTGGGAATTGCAAGGTGAGCGCCACCTCAAACATGTCGAGACGCAGCAGGGGGGCCAGAAAGTCGCTACGGCTCAGTTCGAGCAAATCACCCCGGGTACGGTGACGCCTGCCAAGTTTGATGATGACGTCGCCGATCTGGTGGCTTTTTTGCAGTGGATGGGCGATCCCGCTTATGAAACGCGCGTGCATCTGGGAATCTGGGTGCTGCTGTTCCTCGCCGTGTGCATTTTCTTGACGTGGCGTCTGAACAAGGCGTACTGGAAAGAGATCAAGTAAACACACGCCACGTTAGCTGGCCGTATCGCGCGACCGGCTCTATGGAGTGGGTCGCGCGCCAGCGTACCCACTCTTTTGATTTTTAGGAGTCTGCCACCATGATGGTGCTGTATTCAGGAACCACCTGCCCTTTCTCACACCGTTGCCGTTTCGTGCTATTTGAGAAAGGCATGGACTTTGAAATCCGCGATGTCGATCTTTACAACAAGCCCGAAGACATCAGCGTCATGAATCCCTATGGTCAGGTACCGATCCTGGTGGAGCGGGATTTGATTCTGTATGAGTCGAACATCATCAATGAGTACATTGATGAACGGTTTCCGCATCCGCAGCTGATGCCTGGTGATCCGGTCGATCGCGCGCGCGCGCGGCTGTTTCTGCTGAACTTTGAAAAAGAGTTGTTCGTCCACGTTGCCACGCTGGAAAGCCGCAGTGCCCGCAACAACGAAAAAACGCTGGAAAAAGCGCGCACCTATATTCAGGACCGGCTCACGCAACTGGCGCCGGTATTTCTCAAGAACAAATTCATGCTCGGCGATAATTTTTCGATGCTCGATGTGGCGATCGCGCCGTTGCTGTGGCGGCTTGACTACTACGGCATCGAACTGAGCAAGAACGCTGCGCCGCTGCTCAAATACGCCGAACGCATTTTTTCTCGTCCGGCTTACATCGAGGCGCTAACGCCCTCCGAGAAGGTGATGCGCAAGTAAGGCGATCGCACTGCGCTGTCCTATCCGTCGACACATTGCCATGCTCAACGCGATCGAGTCCTCCTCCACCCGCCCGTACTTGATTCGGGCGATCTTCGAGTGGTGTAACGACAATGGCTTGACGCCCTACGTTGCAGTACAGGTTGACAATACGGTGCAGGTTCCGCGCGAATACGTTAAAGACGGACAGATCGTCCTCAATATCAGCTACGACGCGACCGGCGCGCTGAAGCTGGGGAACGATTTGATCGAATTTAAAGCCCGTTTTGCGGGCATCGCACGCGAAATACTGGTGCCGATCAATCGTGTGATGGCGATCTATGCGCGCGAAAACGGCCAAGGTATCGCCTTCCCGCCGCTCAACGAAGCGGCCTCAGACACGGAGCAAACAACGCGATTTCCCGCGCCCGTGAGCCGCCGCGGCGACCATCCGCCCGCCCGCCTTGTGACGCCAGACACCCCCGGCGCCGGCCTCTCTTCGGATCCCGCCGGGATGTCGCCCGAGGGGCCGGCCCCGCGCCCCCCTGAAGGCGGCGGCATGCGGCCTAAACTCAAGCGCATCAAGTAACCCATTCTTGCGGGCGTAGAACGCGCCTGGATCAACTCTACAATCCACAACCCGCCGCTTTAGCTCAGTTGGTAGAGCACCCGCCTTGTAAGCGGAAGGTCGTCCGTTCGATTCGGACAAGCGGCACCACCCCACCCAGAAAGCGCAGTTGAGCGCGTTCAACGGCGTGTTTTTAGGAATCAACGGCACGGTTCAAGGCGGCCCTGTTTTTGCAGGAGCCGCAACCGTGTGTCAAGCCCGCTCTCTGTCAAACCCGTGCCTGCCTTGTCCTCTCCTGTGTCTGGTCGTCTGGCTGTTTTGCCCCAATATTTGCTCCCCAAACAGGCGCTGACCCGCTTGGCAGGCTGGGTGGCGCGGGGTCAATGGGGCGCGTTGACGACCGGCTTGATCAGGCGCTTTGCCGCGCATTACGGCGTTGATATGAACGAAGCGGCCGAAAGCGATCTCCAACGCTACGCCAGCTTCAACGATTTCTTCACCCGTGCGTTGCGTCCCGATGCACGGCCTTTGGCGCAGGCCGATCTGATCGCACCGGTGGACGGCGCAATCAGCCAGTTCGGTCACATCGAAGCCGGGCAGATTTTTCAGGCCAAGGGCCACCACTACAGCACGCTTGCGCTATTGGGCAACGATGACGGCATGGCCGCGCGCTATGCCCAGGGCAGCTTCGCTACGCTGTATCTGAGCCCGCGCGATTACCACCGCATTCATATGCCCTGCGCGGGGCGTCTGCTGCGCATGGTGCATGTGCCTGGGGCTTTGTTTTCAGTCAATCCGGTGACTGCGCGCGCCGTGCCCGGCTTGTTCGCGCGCAACGAACGTGTGGTGTGCGAATTCGAATCGGCGCATGGCACCTTCGTGCTGGTGCTGGTGGGGGCGACCATCGTCGGCAGCATGGCCACGGTGTGGCATGGCGTGGTCAATCCGCCCCGGCCTGGGGTTGTGCGCGAATGGCACTATCCGGATCAGTGCATCGAGCTGGCCCAGGGCCAGGAGATGGGCCGCTTTCTGCTCGGCTCGACGGTGGTGTTGCTGTTCCCGCAGCCGGACTTGGCTTTTGCGCCGGACTGGACGCCCGGCGGCGTGATTCGTATGGGGCAGGCGATGGCGGGGGAACGACGCTCCACCGCGACGTCGGCCCTTTGAAGCGGGCGCGTCCCTCCACTTGAAAACCGTAACCGCGTCCCGATCTGCGTGTTAAGTCATTTCGTTGCCGCCTGCAGGCGGACCGTATCGAAGATGTCAAAGCAAAAAAATCCCGATCCCCAAAACGCTCAAACCCCTCCCCTGGACGAGAACCTGCAAGAGGCTCCAGGCGCCCAGAAACCGGCGCAAAGGGCCGCTTCCCCCTCACAAAATGCTTCGATGGAGCCAGAGGGGCAGGCTCTTGATCTGGAGCATGCGCTCACGCAAGAGCTCGCTCAAGTGCAAGGGGAGCTGACCGTCTTGCAAGCCAAAAACGTCGAATTGGCCGACCAGTATCTGCGCGCCCAGGCGGAAGCGCAAAATGCGCGCCGCCGCGCCGAGGAAGAAATCGGCAAGGCGCGTAAGTTTGCCCTTGAAGCCTTTGCACAGAGCTTGTTGCCGGTGTGCGATAGCCTCGAAGCGGGTTTGGCCGCCAGCGCCACCCGTGAGCAGATCCGCGAGGGGACCGAAAACACGCTGCGCCAGCTCAAGAGCGTGCTGGAGCACAACAAAGTGCTTGAAATCGCCCCGGCTGCGGGCGCCAAGTTCGATCCGCACCAGCACCAGGCCATTTCGGTGGTTCCCGCGCCCGATCAGGAACCGAATACCGTTGTCGGCCTGCTACAAAAGGGTTACACCATCGCCGATCGCGTGCTGCGTCCGGCGTTGGTCACGGTCAGTGGACCGGCGGCCTGATTCGGCCGGGCACGGCATTTCACCCAAACAGGGACATGAAATCGCGCCTTTGTCCGCCATGCTGCGTTGCCAATCTGCGCGATATCACTGGGTATCGTGCGGATTTGCGCGCGGATATGTGCCTTGTCAGGCGACCCCCTCCCAGTGCATTCAACGACCGCTTTCAGGTTTAGGGAAATCACAGGAAAACCCGGCTTATCCCTTGAATCTCCACGGGTTATCCACAAGTTCAACACAACCCCAATCTTTTTCAATCATTCCAAGGAGCGCAACACATCATGGGCAAAATCATTGGCATCGACCTGGGCACCACCAATTCGTGCGTGGCCATCATGGAAGGCAATACCACCAGGGTCATCGAAAATTCTGAGGGTGCGCGCACCACGCCTTCGATCGTCGCCTATCAGGAAGACGGTGAGGTGCTGGTCGGTGCCTCGGCCAAGCGCCAGGCGGTCACCAATCCGAAGAACACCCTGTATGCGGTTAAGCGCCTGATCGGTCGCAAATTCGACGAAAAAGAAGTGCAAAAGGACATCAACCTGATGCCCTTTTCAATCGTCAAGGCCGACAACGGCGACGCCTGGGTCGAGGCGCGCGGCAAGAAGGTCGCGCCGCCCCAGGTCAGTGCCGAAGTGTTGCGCAAGATGAAAAAGACCGCCGAGGACTACCTGGGCGAGACGGTCACCGAAGCGGTCATCACGGTGCCCGCCTACTTTAACGACAGCCAGCGCCAAGCCACCAAAGACGCGGGGCGTATCGCGGGGCTGGATGTCAAGCGCATCATCAACGAGCCGACGGCGGCGGCGCTGGCGTTTGGTCTGGACAAGCAAAGCAAGGGCGATCGCAAGATCGCCGTTTATGACCTGGGCGGCGGCACCTTCGATATTTCGATCATTGAAATTGCCGATGTCGATGGCGAAAAACAATTCGAAGTGCTCTCGACCAACGGCGACACCTTCCTGGGCGGCGAGGATTTCGATCAGCGCATCATCGATTACATCATCGGTGAGTTCAAGAAGGATCAGGGCGTGGACCTGAGCAAAGATGTGCTCGCGCTGCAACGCCTGAAGGAAGCGGCCGAAAAGGCCAAGATCGAGCTGTCCAACAGCGCGCAAACCGATATCAACCTGCCCTATATCACGGCCGATGCCTCGGGGCCGAAACACCTGAACATCAAACTCACGCGGGCCAAGCTCGAAAGCTTGGTTGATGAACTGATCGAGCGCACCATTGTGCCGTGCCGCACCGCGATCAAGGATGCCGGTATCAGTGTGGGCGACATCAACGACGTGATCCTGGTGGGCGGCATGTCGCGCATGCCCAAGGTGCAGGACAAGGTCAAGGAGTTCTTCGGCAAGGAGCCGCGCAAGGACGTCAACCCCGATGAAGCGGTGGCCGTCGGCGCCGCCGTGCAGGGCCAGGTGCTCAGCGGCGACCGCAAGGATGTTCTGCTGCTGGACGTGACGCCGCTGTCGCTGGGCATTGAAACGCGCGGCGGCGTGATGACCAAGATGATCGCCAAGAACACCACGATCCCGACCAAGTTCTCGCAAACCTTCTCCACGGCCGAAGACAATCAGCCGGCGGTGACGGTGAAGGTTTATCAGGGCGAGCGCGACATCGCCTCGGGCAACAAATTGCTGGGCGAATTTAACCTCGAAGGGATTCCGCCCGCGCCCAGCGGCATGCCGCAGATCGAGGTGACTTTCGACATCGACGCCAACGGCATCCTGCATGTGGGCGCCAAGGACAAAGGCACCGGCAAGGAAAACAAAATCACCATCAAGGCCAGTTCGGGTCTGTCGGAAGCCGAAATCCAGAAGATGGTCAAGGATGCCGAATTGAACGCCGGCGAGGACAAGAAAAAGCTCGAACTGGTGCAAGCGCGCAACCACGCCGACGCGATGGTGCACAGCGTCAAGAAGTCGCTGACCGAATTCGGCGCGAGCCTGGATGCGAACGACAAGAGTGCGATCGAAGACGCGATCAAGGCTGTCGAAGAGGCCGTCAAGGGCGACGACAAAGCAGCGATCGAGGACAAGACGAACAGGCTCGAGAGCGCCGCCCAGAAGCTCGGTGAAAAGGTGTACGCCAGCCAGCAAGCCGCTGGGGCGGCAGGCGGCGCAGGCGGCGGCAGCGAGCAGCCGGCAGCGTCTTCAGGCGCCGCGGCAGACGATGTGGTTGACGCCGAAGTCAAGGAAGTCAAGAAAGACTGACCCTGCCTCGTGCAAGGGCTGGAGGACCGTGTATGCGGCCTTCCAGCCTTTTCCGTTTCAGTGAAAGAAGCCGTCCAATCATGGCCCAACGCGACTATTACGAAGTGCTCGGCGTGTCCCGCACCGCCAGTGAAGAAGAAATCAAGAAGGCTTATCGCAAACTGGCGATGAAGTACCACCCCGACCGCAACCATGGCGACGGGGCCAAGGCCGCCGAGGCCAAGTTCAAGGAAATCAAAGAAGCCTACGAGATGCTCTCGGACGCGCAAAAGCGCGCGGCCTATGACCAGTATGGTCACGCAGGGGTTGATCCTAATATGCGCGGCGGGCCTGGCGGTGCGGCCGGTTTTGGCGCTTTTGCCGATGCTTTCGGTGATATCTTCGGCGATGTGTTCGGCGGCGCCCGCCGCTCCGGCGGGCGGCAGGTCTATCGCGGCGGCGACCTGAGCTATGCGATGGAAATCACGCTTGAAGAGGCGGCCGAGGGCAAGGACACCCAAATCCGCATCCCCAGTTGGGATGAATGCACCGCCTGCCACGGCAGTGGCGCCAAGCCCGGCACCAAACCCATCACCTGTACCACGTGTCATGGCGCAGGCGCGGTGCAGATGCGCCAGGGGTTTTTCAGCGTACAACAGACCTGCCCGCAATGCCGGGGCAATGGCAAAATCATCCCCGAGCCTTGCCCGGCGTGTCGCGGTGAAGGTAAAGTCAAGAGCAATAAAACGCTCGAAGTCAAAATTCCCGCCGGCATCGACGATGGGATGCGCATTCGCAGCAGCGGCAATGGGGAGCCCGGCACCAATGGCGGTCCGTCAGGCGACCTGTACATCGAAGTGCGCATCAAAGCGCACGACGTCTTCAAACGGGATGGCGACGACCTGCATTGTGTTGTGCCGGTCACCATGACCGCCGCCGCGCTCGGCGGGGAAATCAAAGTGCCTACGCTCAAGGGCCCCGCGACGATCGAGATTCCCGAAGGGACCCAAAGCGGCAAGCAATTCCGCCTGCGCGGCAAGGGCATCACGGGGCTGCGATCGAGCTACCCAGGCGATCTGTACTGCCATGTCCGCGTGGAAACACCGGTCAAACTTACCGAGTATCAGCGCAAGCTGCTCAAGGAGCTGGACGAGTCGCTCAAGAATGGGGCCGGCAAGCACAGCCCGGCGGAGAAAGGCTGGTTTGACAAGGCGAAGGAATTTTTCAGCTGAGGTTTTTACAGCCGCGTCAGCGCCTCAATTCCAAGCACATAGCCTTGTAAACCCAGGCCCGCGATCACGCCGCGCGCCACGGGCGAGATATAGGAATGGCGGCGCCACGGTTCGCGTGCGTGCACGTTGGAGAGGTGTACTTCAATCAGCGTCACGCCCGCGCCTTTGATGGCGTCGTGCAGTGCGATCGAAGTATGGGTGTAGGCCCCGGGGTTCATCACCACGCCGATCATCGGCCCGGCTGCGATCTCGCGGCCCGCCTCGTGCAGCCAATCGATGAGCTGGCCCTCGTGGTTGGATTGGCGGCACGTCACTTCCAAGCCCAGCGCCGCGCCGGTTTGCTGGCACAGCCGCTCGACATCGGCCAGCGTCTCGCGGCCGTAGATCTGCGGTTCGCGCGTACCGAGCAGGTTCAGGTTGGGCCCATTGAGGACGAGGACTTTTTTCATGGGCGCAACTCAGGACGCTCGATCGCTTTGCTTCTGCGGCCAATCCCGGATATAGGCTTTGAGCAGCTTGTTCTCGAAGTTCTGTGCGTCAACCACGGTCTTGGCGACGTCGTACAGGCTGATGACACCGAGCAGCATGCGCTTGTCCATCACCGGAATGTAGCGCGCGTGGCTTTGCAGCATCATGCGGCGTACTTCGTCGATATCGGTTTCGAGTGTGCAGGTGACGGGCTGGTCTTCCATCGCAGTGCGGACCCGTACCGCACCGAAGGCGCTGCCTTTTTTCACCGCGGTGGCCATCACTTCACGGAAGGTCAGCACGCCCATGAGGTCGTCGTGTTCAACCACGATCAACGAGCCGATGTCCTTTTCGGCCATCAGGGCGCAGGCCGTCGCCAGCGATTCGTCGGGGGAAATGGTGTAGAGCTCGTGGCCCTTGACGCGCAGGATGTCAGTGACTTTCATGGGCAGAAATTCCTTGGCGCTCCGGCAGCCGGGTAACCGGCCAACTAACCGGCCAACGGAGACTGTCGAAGCAGTAAAGAATATAGCCCACAATGAGCTTGCGCACGGCTTTTTTTACTTCCTAGGATTGAATCAATGGGGCCGGGTTCGTGCAGGCCCGGGCATCCCGCGCGAATTCATGGACCACGTCCAGAAAAGCCTTGAGCACCGGCGATGTATCCCCGCTGCGATACAGGCAGCTGAGTTCGAGTTTTTTCAGGCGTGCGCTGCGCAGGGGCCGGAATACCACGCCGGGCAGGCGCAAATTGGTCGCCGACTGCGTGGTAATGGCCGCGCCGAAGCCGGTCGATACCAAGGCCATCGCGGTCACCACGTCTTCCACGTCCTGCTCGACTTTCTGCTGCACGCCCTCGAAGCGAAAAGCATCGGCAACTTCCTGCGCCAGGCCGCGCATCGGCAGGTTGGGATAGGTGATGAGCGGCACCTCCTCCAGATCGCGCAGCCGGATGACCGGGCGCGCTGCGAGCGGGTGTGCGGCCGGAATCGCCACCACCATCGCTTCACGCAGTACGGCATCGACGCGGATGCCCGCTTCCTCGGGGACCAGGCGGTTGAAGCCCGCGTCGATGCGCCGCTCGCGCAAGGCCTGCAATTGCGCGTCCTTGGTCAGGTTGTGCAGCACGATTTTGATTTCGGGCCGGGCTTGGTGAAAGCGCGCCAGGATGCGCGGGATCACGTCCAATATTCCTGAGCCAAACAAGCCGACGTCGAGCTGGCCGATCAAGCCTTGGCCCGCTTGACGGGTGCGCTGGGCGGCTTGTTCGGCCAGCGCCAGAAGATTCGGGGCATCTTCCAGCAGGGTCCGGCCCGCTTCGGTCAGCGTAACGCCCTTGGGCGTGCGCACGAACAGCGGCACGCCGAGTTTTTTTTCCAGCGCCTGAATGTGGCGCGTCAGCGGCGGCTGCGACAGGTGCAGCCGCGCGGCGGCGCGGCCGATGTGGCCCTCCTGGGCCACGGCGAGAAAGTGGCGCATGTCGCGCAGATCCATGAGGGTGCGCTTTCCTTGTCGGGTGCTCGATGCTTGAATGGTATCGAAAGTGTACAAAAATAGTATTGGACGGTATCAGGTTCCTCCTCTATGGTGGGGTCTTCATTCATCGAGCGTTCAGCGTCTGACAACCGGGCCAGTGCCTGAGGGCGCCGGAAGCGCCATGAAGGAGACAAGCCCCATGCCGAAATTCGATATCCGGATCGAGGACACCGACGAGCACTATCCCTGTACCGACACGCGCTCCTTGCTCGAAGGCATGGAGAGCCTGGGCCGGCGCGGCATTCCCGTGGGTTGCCGCAACGGCGGCTGCGGTGTTTGCAAGGTACAGATCAAGGTCGGCAGCTACACCAGTCGCGTAATGAGCCGCGCCCACGTCAGTGTCGAAGATGAACAGCAAGGCCGCGTGCTGGCCTGCCGCGTGCGCCCAGCCAGTGATATTTCGCTGGCCGTGATCGGCAAGATGAAAAAGAGCGTTTGCGCCGTCACTGCCACAGCCGCCGCAGAGACGAAAGCGCATTTCTGAACCGGATTTTTGAACCTTCCAGCCATGAAGCCATTTCACAATTTCATCAACGGTGCGTTCGTTGCCACCGGCAAGACTTACGACAACCGCAACCCGGCCACCAACGCGGTGATCGGGCAGGTGCATGAGGCCGGTCAGGCCGAGGTGGACGCGGCGGTGGCGGCGGCTCGCGCCGCGCTCAAGGGCGAATGGGGGCGCATGAGCGTGGTGGCGCGCGCCAGGATGCTGCACGCGGTCGCCAATGAAATTGACCGGCGCTTCGACGACTTTCTGGCCGCCGAGCTGGCCGATACCGGCAAGCCGCGCGCGCTTGCCGCCCACATCGACATTCCGCGCGGCGCGGATAACTTCCGCATCTTTGCCGACATCGTCAAAAACGTGCCGACCGAGAGCTTTCGCATGACCACGCCCGATGGCGGCACCGCCGTCAGCTACGCGGTGCGCTCGCCGCTGGGCGTGGTCGGCGTGATTTGCCCGTGGAATTTGCCGCTGCTGCTGATGACCTGGAAGGTCGGCCCGGCGCTGGCTTGCGGCAACACCGTGATCGTCAAGCCCTCGGAAGAAACCCCGGCTACCGCCACGCTGCTGGGCGAGGTGATGAATGCGGTGGGTGTGCCCAAGGGCGTGTACCAAGTGCTGCACGGCTTTGGTCCCGGCTCGGCGGGCGAGTTCATCACGCGGCATCCGGGTGTCAATGGCATTACCTTTACCGGCGAGACGCGCACCGGCGAGGCGATCATGGCCGCCGCCGCCAAGGGTGTGCGCCCGGTCAGCTTCGAGTTGGGCGGCAAGAATGCGGGCGTGGTGTTCGCCGATGCCGATTTCGACCAGGCGGTGGCCGGGATCATGCGCAGCGCCTTCGAGAACTGCGGCCAGGTTTGCCTGGGCACCGAGCGCGTCTACGTGCAGCGGCCCATCTTCGACCAGTTCGTCGCCGCGCTCAAGGCCAAGGCCGAAGCCTTGACGCTGGGCGGCCCTGACATGCCCGGCGTGGGCCTGGGGCCGCTGATCTCAAAGGAGCACAAGGCCAAGGTGCTCTCGTATTACGCCAAGGCCAAGGCCGAGGGCGCGACGGTCGTCACCGGCGGCGGCGAGCCGGTGATGAGCGGCGAATGGGCGGGCGGCCATTTCGTGCAGCCGACCCTCTGGACGGGGCTGCCCGAAAGCTCGGCGGTGATCCGCGAGGAAATCTTCGGCCCCTGCTGCCACATCGCGCCCTTCGATACCGAGGAACAAGCCATTGCCCTGGCCAACGCCACCGACTACGGCCTGGCGACCACGATTTGGACGCAGAACCTGGGCTGCGCGCACCGCGTGGCCGCCGCCATCGAGGTGGGCCTGTGCTGGGTCAACAGCTGGTTTTTGCGCGACCTGCGCACCGCCTTCGGCGGCGCCAAGGCCAGCGGCATCGGCCGCGAGGGCGGCGTGCATTCGCTGGAGTTCTATACCGAGTTGCGCAACGTGATGATCAAACTGTGAACAGCCCCATGAACCTCAACACCATCCAGACCTACGGCGACGAGCTGTACGACGCGCTGCGCAAGCGCCAGCCGGTCGAGCCGCTCACCAACCGCGAGCCGGGCATCACCGTCGATGACGCTTATCAAATCCAGTTGCGCATGATCGAGCGCCGCTTGGCGGCGGGCGAGGTTTCGGTCGGCAAAAAGATCGGCATCACCAGCCAGGCCGTGATGGACATGCTCGGCGTCGATCAACCCGACTTCGGTCATCTGCTCTCGGGCATGGTGTTCAACGAAGGCGAGCCGGTCGATACGGCGCAACTGATCGCGCCGCGCGCCGAGGCTGAAGTGGCGTTCGTGCTGGCGCGCGACCTGAGCGGCCCCGGCGTGACCGCCGCCGACGTGCTGCGCGCCACCGACTGCGTGATGCCGTGCTTTGAGATCGTCGATTCGCGCATCCGGGACTGGAAGATCAAGCTGCAAGACACCGTGGCCGACAACGCCAGTTGCGGCGTGCTGACCCTGGGCGGCACCCGGCGCAGCCCGCGCCAGCTCGATCTGGCGCTGGCGGGCATGGTGCTGGAGAAAAACGGCGAGGTCATCAGCACCTCGTGCGGCGCGTCGGTGCAAGGCTCGCCGGTCAACGCCGTGGCCTGGCTGGCCAACACGCTCGGGCGGCTGGGCATCACGCTCAAGGCCGGGGAGGTGATTCTCTCGGGCTCGCAATCGCCGTTGGTTCCGGTGCAGCCCGGTGACAGCCTGTACGCCCACGTCGGCGGGCTGGGCAGCACATCGGTGCGTTTTGTTTGAAATGAAACCGAATCTTCTTGCGTGCCGCGAAAACTCCCCTCGCCCCTTGTGGGAGAGGGGCGGGGGGAGAGGGGTCTCCAGTGCTGGAGACGCTCACCCCCTCTCCCCAACCCCTCTCCCACAAGGGGCGAGGGGCTCACAGCCCGCGCTTGTTTCATGCGCTGCGGGTGACGCGCAGCGCAATGAATCACTGAAAGGAACGTCTCGTCATGGCACTTGACACACAAACCATCGAAAAAATAGCCGAACATCTGGAGTCTGCTGAACGCGAAGTCCGCGACGTTACCAAAGTCACCGACGACTACCCGGACATGAGTTGGGACGACGCCTACGCGATTCAGGACACCCTGCGCGCGCGCAAGGAGGCGCGCGGCCACAAAACCGTCGGCCTCAAGTGCGGCCTGACCTCGCACGCCAAGATGAAGCAAATGGGCGTGGCCGCGCCGTGCTTCGGCTTCGTCAGCGAGTACATGAACTGCCCGGACGGCGGCGAGATTGATTGCGCCAGGCTGATCCACCCGAAGGTCGAGGCCGAAATCTGCGTCGTCACCAAAGCCGCGTTGCGCGGGCCGGGCTGCCACGTCGGCGCGGTGCTGGCGGCGATTGATTTCGTGATCCCCGGCGTCGAGATCATCGACAGCCGCTACCGCGATTTCAAATTCGACTTGAAGAGCGTGATTGCCGACAACACCTCGGCTGCGCGTTTCGTGCTCGGCGGCAGGCCGCGCAACGCCGATGAACTGGACCTGCGCACGCTCGGCGTGGTGCTGGAGAAGAACGGCAAGATCGTCGCGCTGGCCGCAGGCGCTGCCGTGCTCGGCCACCCGGCGGCTGCGGTCGCCATGCTGGTCAACCACCTGGGTGCGCGCGGTCAGGAACTGCCTGCGGGCAGCCTGGTCATGACCGGCGGCGTGACCGAGGCCATCGCGGTGCAGGCGGGCGACCACATCAACGTGCGTGTTCAGGAACTGGGCTCGGTGAGCCTGCGTTTCGTTTGAGAAGGAATGGCCCATGACCCGCAAAGTCAAATGCGCCCTGATCGGCCCCGGCAACATCGGCACCGATCTGCTGGCCAAGCTGCAACGCAGCCCGGTGCTGGAACCGGCCTGGATGGTTGGCATCGACCCCACTTCCGACGGTCTGGCGCGCGCCCGCGAGATGGGCATCAAAACCACCGCCGAGGGCGTCGATGGCCTGGTGCCGCACATCAAGACCGACGGCGTGCAGATCGTGTTCGACGCCACCAGCGCCTACGTGCACGCCGAGAACTCGCGTAAGGTCAACGCCCAGGGCGCGATGATGATTGACCTCACGCCCGCGGCCATCGGTCCCTACTGCGTGCCGCCGGTGAACCTGCGCGAGCACGTGGGGCGGCGCGAGATGAACGTCAACATGGTCACCTGCGGCGGCCAGGCCACGATCCCGATGGTCGCGGCGGTGGCGCGCGTGCAGCCCGTGACTTACGGCGAAATCATCGCCACCGTCTCGTCGCGTTCGGCGGGGCCGGGCACGCGCAAGAACATCGACGAGTTCACGCGCACCACCGCGGGCGCGGTCGAGAAGATCGGCGGCGCGAAGAAGGGCAAGGCCATCATCATCATCAACCCGGCCGAGCCGCCGCTCATCATGCGCGACACGGTACATTGCCTGGTCGAAGGCGCGCCCGACGAGGCGGCCATCACGCAATCCATCCACGCCATGATCGCCGAGGTGCGCCAGTACGTGCCGGGCTACCGGCTGGTCAACGGGCCGGTGTTCGACGGCCACCGCGTCTCGGTCTTTCTGGAGGTGGAGGGTTTGGGCGACTACCTGCCCAAGTACGCGGGCAACCTCGACATCATGACCGCCGCCGCCGCGCGCACCGCCGAGATGTTCGCCGAAGAAATTCTCAAGGGCGCGCTGGTTCTTGAGCCTGTCGCGGCTTGA
>JAITWT010000223.1 GCA_031285125.1 Burkholderiaceae bacterium
GATGGTTCAAAAACCATTGAGCCGCGTAAATTTATTTCCTTTCTGATCATGTTTGATCACCGCGCGCTGGATTACGCAGACACCGTGCCCTTCATGCGGCGGCTGGATGAAATTTTTGCCAATCCCGAAAGCATTGCTGATTGGATCGGCTGATTTGCCGCTATGCACATACGCGTCGCTCCCATCTGGGGGCGGCGCTGTTGGGTGATGTAATTTGTCTTGGCTCAGCCGGTAAAAACGGCACGATGCTCTCTGGCGGCCCAATGCTTTTCAATCCGCAGGGTGTGTTGTGCTGCCGTGCCGCGGACGCCCAACGCTTGTCAGGCGTGTTCTCGCCAATGAAGCACGCACCGGTTCGATTGGGTCGGCGTCCTTGCCTTTGCTTCGCGCCTTGCGTTGGGCCTTGAGCACCGGCTTGTTCGGGGCGCATTACGATGACGCGGTGCTGCTGCGTGCGTACTTGGAGGGCCCTGGTTTCGCACGCTTCCGAGGGCGTTTTGCTTTTGTTTGCTGTCGCAAAATCACACGGCATCTCAGAATATTCAGGTAGAATTGCACGCTTGATCCAGCAGATTGAGTTGTAAACAGCAGAAAGCAGAACTGCGAAATCACTGCAGGGGCGTATCACATAAAAAAAGAGACTTGCTTTTGGGGAGAGTAGTAATTTCGGGCTGATTAATATTACTCTTGATTGGGTCCTTTTGTATCAGATACAAACCTGCTTTGATTTGACTTTCTCGGCCCATGGCCAGGGCGGAATTGAGAAAACACGAGTTCAAGGTATCTTCGATCCAGTGACTGTGATAAATATAGCCATGAGACTCTACTGTCGTTTATTCGTATCGTTTTTCTATTGATGCTGACAGTGGGCCTATGGCCTGCTTGTACGCAGACTCCGCAAGCCGTAGGACCCACGGTGCGTATCTGCGATAGCACAGGGTGCTCGGATCGGCCGAAGGATGCCGTTTCCACAGAGACGGTAGCCAATGACGCGAGCCGGGAAACCGCCCACATCGTCAAACTCAAACAAAGTGCACAAACCGAACCCAAAGCGGCCTACGACTTGGGGCTGCGTTATTTTCGGGGTGATGGCTTGGCGCAAGACAGCTATCAGGCGCTGCTCTGGATGCGCAAGGCCGCATTTAAACGTGGCCTTCGCGGATGAAAACGCCCTGCCCCCTTCCCCAGACTAGCCAGGCTGGGAGCGTCAAAAGCCCATCAACTGCAACTCAATCCTCTTTGGGTTGCTGCTGCTGCTGCGGTTGCTGTTTTTGTCGCGTGCCATCGTCGTTACGGTAACCATCGTCATTTTCCCAGCGATGCCGCAACATACCCGGCCCGCCTTGGTGCCGCATCATGCGCATTGGCATGGCGTCGAAAGTCTTCTGTTGCTCGGGCGTGAGCTTGCCATAGAACGTACGAACGGCATCAGCGTAGCGGGTGAACGCGTCGTTGCGCTCGGCCATGCGCTTTTGCATGACATCCAAGCGTTGTGGCGTGGTCATTTCCATGAAGGCGCTCGGTTCGGGGCGCTCGGCTGGCGGGG
The DNA here is from genome assembly GCA_031285125.1 of Burkholderiaceae bacterium. Lineage (GTDB taxonomy): Bacteria > Pseudomonadota > Gammaproteobacteria > Burkholderiales > Burkholderiaceae_C > JAITWT01. Next base: position 1,547 of record JAITWT010000223.1, read on the forward strand.
CCGGTGGTTTGCACGCTTGGGCAAAAGTATTCCAGTCCCCTTGCTGATTGGCGCTCAGATTGAGCTTGGCCTTGAGTGCGTCCATGTGCTCCTGGAAGCGTTTTTCCATGCGCGCATGCATGCGTTCGTGTTTTTGCGCGAAATCCTTGGCGCGGTCGGTCGACATGCTCGCTTGAGCGGACGGTTGATCGGGTGCGCCGGAAGATTGGGCGGAAGCGGCCATGGAAAAACCGGCGAACAATGCCGCCCAGAGCAGGCGTTGACGGATAGCGATCATATGTGTTCCTTTCGTTACTGAATCTCCTTGCGCGCGGCGGCCTATGCTGCGGAGGGAGGAGTGTGAAGTTTGGATGCAGCACATATCGCACGTATGAGCGCCGGGTTAGCCATGAGTAAAAGTTAGTAAACCGGCACCAGGCGCCACAGAAGAACGCGCGGTTGGGGCGGCAGGATGGCGAACAGTTTTGGAGCCTGTTTACGATCTCAAATGGCCCATGTTGGGCCGCTAAATCGCCCGACTTCGGCCCAACCCGAAGGGCAGAGGCCTTTTCGGGCGGTCTGCGGCGTTGCGACGCTTGCCATAGCGCCCGCCGGCGATAGGCAAGCGCTGCGCCTTGCATCCCCTCCCGAAAAGGGTTCTGCGTGAGCCATTTGAAATGGTAAACAGGTTCTTAAATGCCGGATGAGGATCGCGGCAGGTCGTAGCGGCAGCAGTGATCGCTGCGACTGCCCTATTGTTGATGAGACGCCATGCCTAACTTACCGTATGGCGTCCGTATGGCGTCGCTACGTCCTTGACCCTGGGTGCCAGTGGATTTTGTGCCTTGGATAACGGTGCTGCAAGGGGCCGTTGGTGTCGAAGCGGGCGCATCGGTGCGACTGCGTTCAATGGGGGCAGTCAAGGCCGTCGAGTGCGCTTGTGCGGTGGCTGCGGATAAAGCGCTGGCAAATAAGACAGATGGCCCCTCTTTTTTGTTGTTCTATGTAGACATGGGCAGAACCGTACACAGCTTCAGAAAACCTGAAAAAATCATATGTTGTTTCGCCGGGTTTGCAACAAAGACGATGGCGGCGCACTAAAGCATCTTAGGTTTTTAACCTTGAGTCGTTAAGTGCTGATTCGATCTGCAGTGGGTAAAAAAACAGCAGTCGAACGTGCGGACCAACATCGCGTTTGACGTGCAATGCAGCATTGCAGATTTTTGCTCAATCCTTGATGATTGCTGAGAGGAGGTGAACTTTTATTCTAAAGTGGTAATTTTGAGATGGAATTTGGCAAAAAACATAGAAATGTTAATTTAATCTATGGCGTCCTGTCTTACTGCTTTAATGCTCTAAGATAAGCAAAAATTCTATCGAAAATCGCATATCGAGGCACGTAGTGCCTGCCCGAGTCTGTTTTCGACAGTCACACTCAACACCACAAGCCGAGGCTTACAATGTGCCCCATTGCCCGTGCTTTCAGGGGGGCAAACGTGCCAAACACGCAGAATCCGGCGCCAAACCACCCCTTGATGAGACAGCGCACGCGCGCCGCTGGCGAATTTTGGATTCATAGTGAATACTAATAGCGTACATGTTGTGGTTGCGCAACATTTAAAAGCGGATAAGAATCGAAAAGAGCGTGGAGGCTTGACACGGTCGGGTAAGATTGTGCTACGCTGCGGGCTGGACACGGTCTGTGGATAAACTAGGTAGCGCAAGAAAGCGAGAGATCATCGAAAATAATCGTGAGATGCGGGTTGAATGCAATAAAACATAAGTTCCCCTGGAGAATTTATGTCGGATATTCCCTCCGATCTTGTCATTGTAAGCGTGCCCAATAGGGCATTCGCAATGCGCTTTGTCATTGCGTGGCGGCGTCTCTGGGCTTGATCGAGAAACCCAGGTGCGTTCGGTGATGGCTGTCTGTGTAAGTTCGATGTGCTTTCTGGAAAAATCAAAAAACACTGAGTCAGAAGTTGCAAGAGGAGCTGCGGGTTGAGAATAATCCGGTGGATGATATAAGGTTATCCCGGAATATCGCGTGCGGGAGCCGAATGAAGTAAGCGTATCGTTTGGTGCACCGTTCTTTTATTTGGCCGATATTGTCGTGGCGAGGTACTCTATGTAAATAAAGGCTTGCAAAATATGGAAAGTGTTGGCATCGAGGCGCACGGCCTCAACGATGCGGGGCAAATTTGAACGATTTCTCCATCAGGTTATCCTGGCGAGTTTATCGTAACGAAATTTGTTTATATGGAGAAATCCAACGCTGATACCCCTTTCCCGAGGGGCGATGGGTTGATTGATTTTGAATGTAAATTAATACACTAATTTTCGATTTAATCGAAAAGAAAGGAAGTATCATGGGATGGCTTTTATCTGATGTACTTGGTGTAGCGAATATGATTCGATTCCAATCATTTGTGTACATTTGGGATGATTTGATCGTCAATACCATTACACAAGCCGTGGCCGGTCTTACGGGGGGGAGTTCTACAGGGGGTAATGGTTTTCAGACGTATGTTGTCGATCCGACAACGGGTCAGCCCGTGCTGACGACCGTGGACAGCACACCACTTAAGAGGTGAGGTTGTCCAGCTTACCTTAAATAATACCTTAAATACTATAAGCGGAAAGAAGTAAAATATCATGGGATGGTTTTTATCTGATGTGCTCGGTGTATTGAATATGATTCGTTTTCAATCACTTTTCTACATTTGGGATGATTTGATCGTTAATACCCTTACCCAGGCCGTAGCCGGTCTTACGGGGGGCAGCTCCGCAGGGGGGAATGGTTTTCAGACCTATGTTGTCGATCCGACAACGAATCAGCCCGTGCTGACGACCGTGGACAGCACGCCAATCAAGCGGTAAAGTTGTCTGGCTTAATGCCATAAACCGAAAGAAAGGAAATATCATGGGATGGCTCTTATCTGATGTACTCGGTGTATTGAATATGATTCGTTTTCAATCAATTCTCTACATTTGGGATGATTTGATCGTTAATACCATTACTCAAGCCGTAGCCGGTCTTACGGGAGGCAGCTCCTCAGGGGGAAATGGTTTTCAGACCTATGTTGTCGATCCGACAACGAATCAGCCCGTACTGACGACGGTGGACAGCACGCCACTTAAGAGGTGAGCTTGTCTGGCATAAAAAATGCCATAAGCAGAAAGAAAGCAGAGGGAGGGGTCGCGGCGGCCAGAAAGACGATTTGTCCATAGCCGCCGCGGGTATCCCTTTCGAAAGATAGTCCGGATGATTTCACTGTCGTGAAATCTCTATGTACGGAGACCCCGTAATTAAAGGAAATATCATGCCTGCTTCAGATAATGCAATGATGGCCGTGGCGACCGCCGTGGAACCTACAAGTGCCGCTGCGGCGGAACCGTCAGCAACGGTAACCCGCAACGCAGTCACAGTGGCGGAGCCTATAAGTGCCGCCGTGGCGGTGCCTGCAAGCACCACCGCTGTGGGAACTAACACGGCGGAACCTACAAGCGGCCCCTTAGGAAGCGTTGTGGATACTGCAAGCAACACTTTGGGGAACATTGTGAATACTGCAAGCGGCGCCTTGGGGGGTGTCGTGGATACCGCCGGCAGTGTCGTTAATGCGGCTGGAGGTGCTTTGGGAGGGGCCGTGAATACTGCAGGCAGCACTTTGGCTGCTGTAAGCAGTACTTTGGAGGGGATCCTGGCTAATAATCCTGCCCTGGGGGTTATTTGGAATACTGTAGCCAGCGCGGTGAGCTCGATTGCCAATTGGCTTGTTGGCACCGTGGGCGATATTCTGGGGAACACGAAGGACGACATCACCGGCGCCGTGGTTAGCGCTGCGGATAGTGCGGCTAGCGTGGTGGGAGGTGCGTTGGGGGGCATCCTGCTGGGGGGCGTCGGGGGTGTTTCCGCGGGCGCTGCCGTGGCGGGAGACGTTGTCCAAGCCATTGGGGATACTGCGACGGGCGCAGTTAATGGGCTGGTTCATGGGATGTCCAGCCTTCTCTCGCCAAGCCCAGCGTCAGCGATTCAGCACCCCGCTGCTGAAACGTCGTCAGTTTATTCGACAACAACGCTGACAACGCCCAGCGGCGCCGCCTGACCGTCCTGGCCGAAAATGCGATGCCTAAAAGGCGTGAGAGCCTGAGCGACGGTTGAATAGACTGTGTCCGTCCCCGTCGCAGACGTCCTTTTTAGAGGGTAATCCGGATGATTTCACTATTGTGAAATCTCCATGTACGGAGAATCCGTAACGGTGAAGGAAATACCATGTCTGCTTCGGATAGTGCAAATAACGCCGTGGGAAACGTCGTAGATACTGCAAGTGGCCTCTTAGGAGGTGTTGTGGATACTGCCGGCGGTATTTTGGGCGGTACCGTGGACGGTGTGGCTAACGTGTTGGGAGGGCTCGTGGGGGGCGTCGTGTGGGGTGTAGTGGGAGGTGTGGTTGGGGGGCTCCTGGGTGTTGTTGGCGGGTTTTTCGTGGGCAGCGGTGCTGCGGTAGACGCTGTCCACGGAATTGAGGACGCTGCGATGGGAGCAGTCAACGGGTTGACTCAGGGGATAGCCAGCTTTTTCTCGCCCAGTTCAGCGCAGACAGCTCAGGTGCCGATTACTGCGACGCCGGCTGATCTGGCGACAACAAATCTAACAACGCCCAGCACTGGCTGATTATTGTCTAGGCTAAAAGTGCTATGGCCAAAAAGCGTGAGTGCCTTTGTGGCGGCTAAATGGGCCCGTAGCTGTTACGGATATTTTTTCCAGCGAGTTATCCTGGTAATATGATGAAACGTATTGTTTGACAGGATAGAGTATGCAGGAGGTATAGCACAGGTTACGACACTGAGGCAATGGCATGCGATGTAACAACACTGGCAACTCCAGCGCGTTGTTTGACCGGAGGCGCTGCAAATAAAAGCAAAAAAGCGCGGGAATCTGCGAGGCTCAGATAGGCGGGACCTATAGCCGTTGCAGACCGCCCTTTCAGAAGTTAATTCTGATGAAATATTAACGTGAACTCTATATACGAAAATCTGTAACTGGAAGAAATATCATGTCGACTTCGGATATTGTAAATGGCCTCTTGGAAAAAGCCTCGGCGAGTGTAAACAGCGCTTTGGGAGGCGTTGTGAATAGTATCAATGCGCCGGGAGCTTCTTTGGAGAGTGTTGCGAATACCGTGGTGAGCGCGGTCGATACGATTGCTGGCGCTCTAGGGAGTACTGTGGGGGGCACGCTCGGCGCTAACTTGGGGGGTATCCTGGGAGATGGGGTCAGTGCATTTGCGAGTTCCCTGGGCAGCGCCGCAGGTAGCGCCTTGTCGGTCGGTGTCGTTCATACCATTGAAAATGTCACCGTGGCCTTGGGTACGGCCGTAGTGGATGGCGTTGTCCAAACAACGCAGGACACCGTAGGCGCGCTGGTCAATGCGTTGAGCCAGGGTATAGCCAGTCTTTTCTCACCAAGCGCAGCTCAGACGGGTACCCTGACCTCTACAACGACAACGTCTACAACGAGCACGACGGAGATAGTGAGCGTGGTGCAAAATTTTCTAGCATCGCTCTAACTGGCGTGGCCGAAAAAACGTCATAAGCGCGAAAGCGCAGGAGCTTGCGACGGTCCAATGGACAGAGTGTCCATGGCTGTCGCAGATATTCCCTCCAGACTGCTGCCCTGGTAATAGTTGAATGATATTTTTTGAATAAAAAAGGATAGATCACTCGTTGGCTGGCCTTAGAACCTGTTTACGATCTCAAATGGCTCACGCAGATGCCTTTTCGGGAGGGGATGCAAGGCGCAGCGCGCAGCCCATAGTCCGGCTATGGGCCAGCGTTGCAACGCCGCAGACCGCCCGAAAAGACATCTGCCCTTCGGGTTGGGCCGAAATCGGGCGATTGGGCATCCCAGTCGCTTGCATGGGCACCAGCCCATGCGGCGCGCCATGGGCCACCCACTCATCCCGATTGCGGCCCAACGCGAGCCATTTGAGATCGTAAACAGGTTCTAAGGAGCACTTGGGGGTGCCGGTTCCCTGAATGGACAACGCCAGGCCAGCCTCCTTCGTACCGTCTGGCAGCGGCCATGTGCCGGGTTCCGGGTTCCGGCACCGATGCAGACCCACACCGCGTCGGCGTCTGAAATACCGATTTCAACAAAGTCGGGCGATGTACGGCGGTTGTTGCGCATCGCGCGACGATCCGCTGTTGCCGTCGGTTGAGATTTAGAGTTAGCAGCGCCAAACTAAAAACATAACAAAATCAATACCTTAACAACCAATCATCGAACAAACAGAGATTGATCAGGCGGCAAATCGCGTCGAATCTGGGTTTGTTCGAAGATCGAGTGCCACAAGATCTGTCGGAAGGTGTCGCGCAAGGATTGCGTTGAAGCGCTTTTTTGACGACGGGTGATCGGCACGCCCGTGGTCACGGCTCCGCAGGACTGCACCCCAGAAGTCCCCGAAAGTGAAATCATCTCTTCACACCGATGGCGGCGTTGCAAGTCCTCGTCGTCATAGCGACCGGCGATGGGACCTCCTCACGAATCGGCACGCGCGCGCCTGGGTTCGTGACGGGATGCGAGGCGCAAAGCGCAGCGATACCCGGGGGTATCGTGAGCATTTGCAACGAAGCAGACTGCCCGAAACCAGGATGCGTCAGCCCGCGCCAATTCGTGAAGAGCTTCCCTATGGGGCACGATCACCGTTGGCGGTCTACGAAGGAGTTTCTCCTCAGCGCCGCCAGTGACTTCGCGTTCACCTATTGACGTTCACCTATTGAATCTGAGAGGGGTGCGCTTTTCAGCGTCGAAGCCGCCCACTCTAGCCCTCTTTAGAATCGGCGCCATGCAATCCCCTCCCGCCAACGGCGCCGATCCCTCTCAGAAACAGGCGTCATTGCTGCGCCGCTTAATCCGTTTGGCAACCTGGTACGGCGCCATGCGCCGCTGGTGGGCAACAGCGGTGATCGCCGCAGTGATCGCGGCCTTGACCGAGCCCTTGATGCCCGCATTGGTCAGATTGCTGCTCGATCGTGGTTTTACACACGGCCAACCGTCTTTGAATGGCCACCTGCCGCAATTGCAGTTGTGGATCGTGCCAGCCAGCCTGATCTTGCTGTTCACCGTGCGCGGGCTGGCCCAGTTCACCTCCCAATACGCCCTCTCGCGCGTGGCCAACGAAGGCACGCAGCGGCTGCGCCAAGCCCTGTTCGCAAGCATGATGCGCGCTGAACTGGCGTTGTTCTCGCGCCAATCGGGCAGCGTGCTGTCCAACACCGTGGTGTACGAAATCCAGACCGGCTCCTTGTTGCTGGTCCAGGCACTGCTGGGTCTCTCGCGCGATGGCTTCACCATGGTCGCTTTGCTGATCTATCTGCTTTACCTGAACTGGAAAATGACGCTCATCATCGCGGCCCTGGCGCCCTGCGTGGCCTGGGTGATGAAATTTTTCTCGCGCCGCCTGTACCGCTTCACCCAGCAAGGCCAGCAAACCACCGATGCGCTGGCCTATGCTGTCGAAGAAAACGTGCTGGCCCACCGCGTGGTCCGCCTGCACGGCGCGCAAGACGCGCAGATCGCCCGCTTTGGACGATTGAGTCACCTGCTCAACCGGGTGGCGGTCAAGTCGACCATCGCCTCGGCGGCGATGACCCCGCTGACCCAAGTGATCGCCGCCGTCGCCATGTCCTTCGTCATTGACGTTGCGCTGCTGCAAAGCCGTGACCACGGCCTGACGGTCGGCGGCTTCGTGGCCTACACCGCGGCCATGCTGATGCTGATCGCGCCCATCCGGCGGCTCGCTGATATGGCCAACCCGATCACGCGCGGGCTGGTCGCGCTCGAGCGCGGACAGGCGCTGATCGACGGTGTCCCGTCCGAAGCGCAAGGCAGCCATCAAACGCCGCGCGTCCAAGGCCATATCGAGCTGCGCGACGTCGTGGTGGCTTATCGCGGCGAAAACGAAGGGCACGCGCTGGACCGCGTCAGTCAGGCCATCAAGCCTGGCGAAATTGTCGCCCTGGTCGGCCCCTCGGGCTCGGGTAAAACCACACTCGCAAACCTGCTGCCGCGCTTCGTGTTGCCTACCAGCGGACAGGTGCTGCTCGATGGCGTAGAGCTTTCGCTTTGGCAATTGGCCAGTCTGCGCAGCCAATTCGCCATGGTCAGCCAGGACGTCGTCATGCTCAACGACACGCTGGCGGCCAACGTCGCCCTGGGCGCCGCGGTGATCGACCGCGAGCGCGTGCTCGAATGCATCACGGCAGCCAACCTCGCCGACTATGTACAAAACTTGCCCGAGGGTATCGATACCGTGCTCGGCCACAACGCGGCCCAGCTTTCAGGCGGCCAGCGCCAGCGGCTGGCGATTGCGCGCGCGCTTTATAAAGACGCACCGATTCTGCTGCTCGACGAGGCCACCTCGGCACTCGATACCGAATCCGAGCGCTTGGTGCAAGAAGCGCTACAGCGCCTGATGCAAGGCCGTACCACGCTGATCATCGCCCATCGGCTCTCGACCATCCAACACGCCCACCGCATCGTCGTGATGGAGCATGGCCGCATCATCGAGCAAGGCACCCACGAACAATTGATGGCGCTCGATGGTCTGTACGCACGGCTGCAATCGCTGGCGCTACGCACGACAGCCGCGCAGCCATCATCGGCGCCGTAATCTGAGCCGCGCAGAGCAGCGCGGCATCAACAGTGCGGCCCCTTTAGAACCTGTTTACGATCTCAAATGGCTCACGCAGAGACCTTTTCGGGAGGGGATGCAAGGCGCGGCGCGCAGCCCATAGCCCGGCTATGGGCCAGCGTTGCAACGCCGCAGACCG
>JAITWT010000232.1 GCA_031285125.1 Burkholderiaceae bacterium
AATGTATTTACACGGCGCATGGCGCTGTATAAAAACAGGTACTTATTTCCACGCTAAATCCCCCGCTAGGTACCACGCCAAGTCCAGCCGCTTTCCAGCCGCTTTTTAACTGCACCTTATGCAGTCCGCGCGGTGCTGTCTAGGGCTGTGGCGCAATCGGGGTATGAGAAAAACGAAATTTCTGGGCGGCCGTACCGCTGTGTTCAAGCCCCGTGCGCGTTATGTGCCTATTGCCTACCACCTGCCGGACAAGGCAAGCCGGGGGTGTCTTGGGTGATGGCCGCGGTCAGCCGCGCCATCCGGGGGCGTGGGGGATAGCCGCGCTGTTATTCGAGAACGAACCGGATCGGCACGTTGAACCACATCGCTTCAGGGGTGCCCGCGCGCGTGCCAGGCCGGTAGCGCCAGCGGTCGCGGGCGGTGGTGAGCGCGGCATCGTCGAGCCGCGTGTAGCCGCTGGATTTTTCGATGTGCCCCTCCTGCGCGCGGCCATCCACGCCGATCAGCACGCGCACCACCACGGTGCCGGTTTCGCGCCGCAGACGGCTGACGGGCGGGTAGTCGGGCGGCGGGTTGCTCAGATACGCGGCATCCGCTGAAGGCAGTACCACGCGCTGGGGCGCGCGCGCGGAGGGGCCTGCGCTATCGCTATCGGCGGTGGATGCCGCTTGAGCCAGCGTAGGGCTTGTCTGGGCCGTATTGCCGGGGGCCGTTGATGCAGGATCCGGTTGTGCGGAGGGGGGCGTCTGTAGGGGTTGATCCGTTGATGGCGAAGGCGCAACGGGGTCCGGTTGGGGATGGGGCAAGGCCTTTGTTTGGACCGGTTGGCTTAGGGGCTTGCGCACGGGCTTGCTCACGGACTTTGGGGGCGCTTTTGTCTTGACCGGCGGTGTTGTTGCGGGCGGCGGTGTGCCGGGGGATGGCGTCGCGGCAGGCTCGGGCACTGGTGCTGGCCCTGCGCTGCTGCTGCGTACCCTCACCTCGACCACGGGCGCCGCGAGTGCGGGCGCTTCGGCTGCCGTCGGCTGGAACAGCCCTTTTTCAAAAGCCCATAGCGCCGCGCCGTGCAGCGCCAATACCGCCGCCACGATGGCCGTCCAGCGCACGCAGTCCTGAGTCGTCCTCATATGGGGGGAGATTGTCAACGCTTTGTGCGCGGCGCAGCGCATGCGCCGCCCTAAGAACCTGTTTACGATCTCAAATGGCTCACGCAGAGACCTTTTCGGGAGGGGATGCAAGGCGCGGCGTGCAGCCCATAGCCCGGCTATGGGCAAGCGTTGCAACGCCGCAGACCGCCCGAAAAGGCCTCTGCCCTTCGGGTTGGGCCGAAATCGGGCGATTGGGCGGCCCAGTCGCTTGCATGGGCACCCGCCCCAGCGGCGCACCATGGGCCACCCACTCATCCCGATTGCGGCCCAACGTGAGCCATTTGAGATCGTAAACAGGTTCTGAGAAGCGCCATGGAAACGCCCCCCGTCAGCGACTTCCCCCAAAGCGGCCAAGTGCCAGCTGCCGGCGGCGGCGCTGCACGCACGCACAGGGGTGTTTTCGGCCTGAGTTTGTTCTGGCGGATCTTCTTTCTGTTCGGGGTGCTGTTGGTCGAATCAACCTTCGTTTGGGTGTTGGTTTCCCGCCAGTTGGAGTCCGTATCCAGTCCCTTGGAGACGGCCAATCAGATCGTCTCGATTGTCAATCGTACGCGCACGGCGCTGGCCCATTCGCAAGTGTCCACGCGTTCCTTGTTGATTGCGATGTTGGCCCAGCAGGAGAGTCTGCGCATCGTGCCTCGCAGATACGGTGATCGCCGCGAACTTTACGGCGGCGATGCGCAGGGCGCCCAGTTGGTCCAAAGATTGACTGCCGGTCTGGGGCTGGACACCCAGGTGGCCAGCAGCGTCAACGGGATACCGGGCCTGTGGGTGAGCTTTGCCTTGGAGGGCGAAAAATATTGGATGCAGTTGGACCCGATGCGCTTGAGGCGCATCCAGGAGTACCCCTGGATCGAATGGTTGCTCGCCGCAGTGGTGCTGTCCGTCATCGGGGGCGCGCTGGTTTCACGCCAGATGCGTCTGCCTTTGCGTGAACTCGGACAAGCCCTACGCGACGTGTACAACGGCCAATACAAGAGGCGTGCTCTGAATGAACAGGCGCGCGCCAATGAATTGCGCGATCTGAACATCAATTTCAATCGCATGGTCGATCAGATGGCACGTGTTGAAAAGAACCGTGCCACCATGTTGGCAGGCATTTCTCATGACCTGCGTACGCCGCTGGCGCGGCTGAGGCTGGAAGCGGAAATGAGCGTGACGGACGAGGAGGCGCTCACGAATATGGAGGCCGACATCGAACAAATCGATGCGATCATCGGCAAGTTTCTTGACTACGCGCGCTCGGACCGTAGTACGCTGGAGCCGGTGCTCTTGCGCGGGGTGATCGACTCCTGCACCCGCGTCGTTAGCAATAGCACCGGCGTGAACATTGCCATCGATGTCCCCGACGATCTGGGCGTGGTGGCCAACCGGGTTGAGTTGACCCGCGTGATTACGAACCTGATTGAAAATGCCTGCCGCTATGGCAAGACGCCCAAGACGGAAGTGGTCGACCTCACGATCCGGGCCATGCCGCGCGAGGGGACGGTGGTCATCGAAATTTCCGATCGCGGCATGGGGGTGTCGCCGACGCAGCTGAACCTGTTGACTGAACCTTTTTACCGTGGTGACAAGACGCGGATCGCCGCGGCCGGCACGGGCCTGGGTTTGTCGATCGTAGAAAAGTGCATCAAACACATGGGTGGAGGCTTTAGTCTGAGCAGTGCGCCGGGCCGCGGGCTGACGGCCCATATCCGGCTACCACACGCGGCCAACATGGAGGCGGGCGCGTAGCTTAGGGCCTGTTCACACTATTTCCACGACTGCGGAAATAGTGTGAACAGGCCCTGGGCCATAGCGCCCGGCATCAAACAAACAACAGAGGCCGTCATGGCGCGCGCTGCAGCAGCGCGACCGCGCGCGCCTCGATCGCTTGCCCCTGACCGACCGGGCCAAGGTGCTCGGCGGTTTTGGCTTTGACGTTGACTTGCCCGGCATCGATCCCCAGCGCCTGCGCGATGCGCGCGCGCATCGCCGGAATATGCGGCGCCATCTTCGGTGCTTGGGCGACGATCGTGCTGTCGATATTGCCGATACGCCAGCCGGCCACGCGCACGCGGTGCGCTGCTTCGGTCAGCAGCGCGAGCGAATCGGCGCCGCTGAATTGCGCATCGGTATCGGGAAAATGCCGCCCGATGTCGCCCAGCGCGGCGGCGCCCAGCAGGGCATCGGTGATCGCGTGCAGCAGCGCATCGGCGTCCGAATGGCCCAGCAATCCTGCGCTGTGCGCGATGTCCACGCCGCCGAGCACGAGCCGGCGGCCTGGCACGAGCCGATGGATATCCCAGCCTTCGCCGATGCGCAGGGTCAACGGTATATCGCTCATGTCCAGGGCCCCTCAAGTCATGTAGTGGGTGCGTGGCCGGAGCAGGCTTGGCGTTTCCTGATCAATGCCTGAAATGCCGCACGCCGCTGAATACCATCGCCACGCCGCGCTCGTTGGCCGCATCGATGACTTCTTGATCGCGCATCGAGCCGCCGGGGTGGATCACACAGGTCGCGCCTTGGTCGATGACGACGTCCAGCCCGTCGCGGAACGGGAAGAAGGCATCGCTGGCGACCGCCGAGCCTTGGAGCGACAGGCCCGCGTTGGCCGCCTTCATGCTGGCGATGCGCGCGGAGTCGACGCGGCTCATCTGCCCCGCGCCCACGCCCAGTGTCATGCCGTCGGCGCAGAAAACGATGGCATTGCTCTTGACGTATTGAGCGACCTTCCAGGCAAACAGCAGGTCTTGCAACTGCTGCGGCGTGGGCTGTTTGACCGTGACGACCTTGAGTTGATCGAGCGACAGTTCATGGTTGTCGGCGGTCTGCATCAGCAGGCCCGAGCCGACGCGCTTGACATCCATCGCATTGCGCCCGCGCTCCCAATCGGTTTTGCCGCTGGCCAAGCTCGCGGGCAGTGCGATCTCCAGGATGCGTACGTTGACCTTGGTCTTGAACACATCGAGCGCCTCGCGCGTGTAGCCCGGCGCCATCAGCACTTCGACAAACTGTTTGCCGACGGCCTGCGCGGTGGCGCCATCGACGGGGCGGTTGAAGGCGATGATGCCGCCGAAGGCGGAAGTGGAATCGGTCTTGAAGGCCTTGATGTAGGCTGCGCACGCATCGGCGCCGATGGCGACGCCGCAGGGGTTGGCATGCTTGATGATGACGCAGGCGGGCTGCTCGAAGCTCTTGACGCATTCCCAGGCCGCATCGGCATCGGCAATGTTGTTGTACGAGAGCGCCTTGCCGTGCAGTTGCCGGGCCGTCACGAGCGAGCCGGGGGCCGGGTACAGGTCGCGGTAGAAGGCTGCCTGCTGGTGCGGGTTCTCGCCGTAGCGCAGGTCTTGCAGTTTGACGAAGCGGCCATTGCTTTGCGCCGGGAACAGGGCGCGCGCGCCGTCTTCCTGGAGGGACGAGAGGTAATCGCTGATCGCCGCGTCGTAATTGCTGATGCGGTTGAAGGCCGCGACCGCGAAGGCAAAGCGTGTCGGGTCGCTGAGCTTGCCATGCTCGCGCAATTCGGCCAGCGCAAGCGGGTACTGCGCAGCATCGGTGAGCACGCCCACGTCTTTCCAGTTCTTGGCTGCGCTGCGCACCATCGCTGGGCCGCCGATGTCAATGTTTTCGATCGCCTCTTCGAGCGTGCAGCCGGGTTGGGCGACGGTGGCCTCGAAGGGGTAGAGGTTGACCACCAACAGATCAATGACGCCGATGCCGTGTTGTTCGAGCGCCGCCACGTGCCCGGGCAGATCGCGCCGCGCGAGCAGGCCGCCGTGGATCTTGGGGTGCAAGGTTTTCACGCGGCCGTCGAGCATTTCAGGAAAGCCGGTGACATCGGCCACCTCGGTCACGGGCAGGCCCGCATCCGCCAGCAGTTTGGCGGTGCCGCCGGTGGACAGCAGGCGCACGCCCAGCGCGTGCAGCGCTTGCGCGAACGCGACGATGCCCGTCTTGTTGGAGACGGAAATCAGGGCAGTCAGGGGGAGGGTGGTTTGCGTATTCATTGCAGCAATTTGTGTTCCAGAAGTTTCTTGCGCAGGGTGTTGCGGTTCATCCCCAGCCATTGTGCGGCCCGGGACTGGTTGCCTTCAGCGCGCGCCAGCACGATCTCCAGCAGGGGTTTTTCCACCACATGCATGAGCATGTCGTATAGACGATCGGGTTGGGCACCGTGCAGATCGCGGAAGTAGTTCTCTAGGCCGCTGCGCACGCTGTCTTGAATCTGTTTTTTACTCATGATGGTGTGGGAGGCTGGCCGTGCGTGTACTTGACTCGTGCACGGCCAGCATATCGAAATAAGCAGTCACTGCGTTCAGTTGTTCGGTGGCATCGTCGATGCCGTTGATGTGCTGACAGAACGCCTTGGCATGCGGCAAATCACGCACGGTCCAGCCGATATGCTTGCGCGCCGAGCGCACACCACCGGTTTGCCCATACAGTGCGTGGTGATCTTGCAGGTGGCCGGTCAGCAGGTCGCATATTTCGTGCGCACGTGGGCGCGCACGGTGTACGCCATGCGCCAAAAAATGCGCAATGTCTCCGAAAATCCAGGGGCGTCCGTGTGCGGCGCGGCCAATCATAATCGCATCCGCGCCGGTAGCGGCGAATACTGCGCGCGCTTTTTCCGGCGAGTCGATGTCGCCATTGGCCGCGACCGGAATGCGCACGGCGGCTTTCACCGCAGCGATGGTTTCGTACTCGGCCTGGCCTTTGTAGCCCTGCTCGCGCGTGCGCCCGTGCACGGCGAGCATTTGAATTCCTGCGTCTTCGAAGCGGCGCGCCAGTGCCACCGCGTTGCGGTGTTCGGCATTCCAGCCGGTCCGCATTTTCAGTGTCACCGGGACGCCGCGTGGCGCGCACGCGGCCACCACGGCCTGTGCGATCGCCAGCGCCAGCGGTTCGTCGCGCATCAGCGCCGAGCCCGCCCATTGGGTGCAGATTTTTTTGGCTGGGCAACCCATGTTGATGTCGATGATCTGCGCGCCTTGGTCGATGTTGTAGCGGGCCGCATCAGCCATCGCCGCCGGATCGGCGCCGACGATCTGCACCGCGACCGGAGCGCGCTCGCCTTCGTGATTGGCGCGGTGCACGCTCTTGCGCGAACCGCGCAAATCTCTGCGCGAAGCGAGCATTTCGCTGACCGCGTACCCGGCACCCAGCCGTCGGCACAGCGTGCGGAACGGGCGGTCTGTAACGCCTGCCATGGGCGCGACAAAAAGCCGGTTATCCAGCGTAATGGAGCCGATCTGTAGAGGCATGTGAGAAAGCGAAAGCCAGCGCTGCGCTGGGGATGTACAGCAAGGAAAACCCTTAATTTTATTATTCGAAAGCTGTTTTTGTTTTTTTACAGTTCCGTGATGCGGGTGTGCACGCAAGAGGTGCATCGATTCATCCGCACACGGCGAAACTTCGCACAGGGGGCCTGATCCCGCGAGTTCTTTGCATTGAATTAAGCAGGCCGGGATCTGCGTTCGCGCATATTCCACAGCGCCACTGCCGCGAGCAGTGCGCAGGAGCTCAGAAATACGGCGCGCATCCCGAAGTTCCAGCCGATAAAGCCCCCCAGCAGCGGGCCGAGGAGCTGGCCGACGTATTGGGCAGAGACGCAATAGCCGAGCAGCGCGCCTATGCTGCGTGTGGGCACGTGATGACAAATCACCGCAGCGATGCATGGCGCCAGTCCGCCGAGCGCCAGCCCCATCAGGAAACGCAGCAGCACCAATGGCCAGGGCGCCGTGACGAATGCCTGCGGCACCAGCAGTACGGCCGAGATGCTCAGGCATAAAGTGACCACCGGCCACGGCCCGATCCGGTCGGCCAGCCGCCCCCAACGGGCCGCCGAGAGTACGCTGCCCAGCATGGCCGCAGACATGGACAGGCCGGCCATTTGCGTGATGCGCGCCGAATCGGTCACCAGCCGGCTCACATAGACGGTGATGATCGGCGCGGCCAGCATGGTGGCCAACATCAGTAACGTGCTTGTCGCCAGCATCACGAACACGGGGCGCCAGTTGATGACGGTGACCCAGCCGAGCTGGGTATCGGCCTCGATCTGTTGCGCGTCCGCCGCGCTCGAGCGCGGCGGGTTGCGCGCCTCGCGCAGACCCAGCGCTGTCGCAATAAAGGCCAGGAAGAGGGCCGCGCCCACGCACAGGAAGGTCAAACGTATCCCCACCCGCAGCGACAGCCCCCCGCCGATCAGCGGTCCCGTCAGACTGCCCACCAGGATGGCCGAGGACAGCATCCCCAGCGCCCACCCCAAACGCTCCTTTGGCGCTTGCGTTGCCACCAGAGCCATTGAAACAGAGGTATAGCCCCCCAGCAGACCGACCAGCAGCCGCAGGCCGATCAGTTGCCCCACATTGTTTGCCATGCCGATCAGAGACACCGCCACCGCCATGCCCAGACTGACGCTGATGAGTATCGGTTTGCGGCCATGGCGATCTGCCAGATGGCCCCACAACGGCGCGCACAAGGCCACGCCCAGGAACGTCATGCCATAGGCGATGCCTGACCACTGCACGATCGCGGCATGATCGCGCACACCCAATTCTTGTACGTACAGCGGCAGAAAAGGCAGCAACAGCGTCATCGCCACGATGGTCGCGAACGAACCGGCCATGCAAACCAGCAGATTGCGCTGCCAATGGGGGTGAATCAAAAGCGCGGACGATCCGGCGGGTTGATTTGATGCGGTGTTCATCGTTGGATGGAATAGGGAAGCAGCGATTGGATGGCTGGCTGGGTTGCTGGCGTGGCGGGATTGTGGGCTGTGCCTGCGCGGACCATGGCGCGCCGGTTCGTTCCCCCCCCCGCCAGCGCGCGCGGAGCCCCTGACCGGCCCGGCCGAGGCGGCCGAGGCGGCCAACGGGCGCCGTACGCTGCCTTGTATCTGCGGCCTGTGCCGATGCGAATTTTCTTAAATCATGAAAACTTTGGGGGGCGCTTGCTGGATAGGGACATCAATTTTTGATGCCTGGGTTCATGGAAAGATCAATAAGAACCTGTTCAAAGTCTCCGAAGCAAGAGAGCCAGGAAGGCCAGATGAATGAACTGCAAGCTGGTATTGAGCAGTCGCTCGCAGTTCTTCCATAGCCGCCGATTCTTTTCCAGCCA
>JAITWT010000027.1 GCA_031285125.1 Burkholderiaceae bacterium
CTTGGGCATGTCCGAGCTGGCGGTGCCGCGCAAGATCGTGCGCGTCAACGAACTGCCCCTGCTGGGTACCGGAAAAACCGATTACGTCACGCTCACGCGCATGGCCCAAGCGGCTTGACAGAGGCCTGCACGGGAAATTTTTATGAATGTCGTTGACGTATCTCCTGGGTTTGAGATGGCCACGTACTACATTAGACGGGCTTGAACGATGACGGCCATCGCCGTGCCGCCCCCCTTTGACCCACCCTTTGAAATTACCCCCTGCGCCGAATGACCGAGTGTGGCCGCCGTGACGCCCTCTGCTGCCGGACATTCGGCCCATCGCTTCGCCCGCCGCTGGCTGCTGCGGGATGGCCGCCCTTAGAGGCCCCAAGGCCATCACGGCGCTGACGATATTGCGCGAACACACGCCGTTGTATTTCGACTGCGCGCTGAAATGCCTGGCGCCGTGACAAAGAAATTTTTCTATCGGATTTTTAAAACCCGCTGATTACTCTCTGATTACCCGCTGATTTTTTGAATATTTGCCATTGTGAAATCAACCGCCCCATCTTCAGTTTCTCCTGAGACACACCAGCCCTCTCAAGATAAAACAGGCACGCATTCCCAATTCAGTTTGCTGCGAGAACGCCGGTTTTTCCCGTTTTTTGCGACTCAATTTCTGGGTAACTTCAATGACAATCTCTATAAAAATGCACTGGTTGTATTGGTGACCTTCAGCGCCGCCTCCTGGACCACGATGAAACCGGAGGTGCTCACCAACCTTGCCGCCGGCGTGTTCATGCTGCCCTTCTTTTTTTTCTCGGCCACAGCCGGACAACTGGCCGATAAATTCGACAATGCGCGGCTTGCACAATGGGGCAAGGCATTGGAAATTGTCATCATCATGCTCGCGGCATTGGGATTTTGGCTGCACAGCCTGCCCTGGCTTTTAACGACGCTTTTTTTACTGGGTTTGCAAGGATCCTTGTTCGGCACCCTGAAATATTCAATTTTGCCGCGGCATTTGCAAAACCATGAACTGGTGGGGGGTAACGCGCTTGTGGAAGCGGGTATTTCGGTTGCTATTTTGCTCGGCACGCTCGGCGGTGGTTTGCTGGCTGGACTGCATAGCGGTATCGTGTGGATTGTCAGCATCTGTTTCGCGCTGGCACTGTCCGGTTTCTGGGCAAGCTGCCGCATTCCAGTCACGCCGGCACCCATGCCGGAGCTCAAAATCTCCTTCAATCTGCTGACCGAAACCTGGCGCTGTATCGGTTTTGCGCGGCGAAAGCACAGCGTGTTTTTGTTCATTTTGGGTGTTTCCTGGTTTTGGCTTTATGGCACCGTGCTGCTGGCGCAATTTCCGGTCTATACCAAAACGTTGCTCGGCGGCAATGAAAGCGTGGTCACGCTGCTGCTGGCAGTGTCCTGTATAGGAATCGGCGTGGGGTCGCTGCTGTGTGAAAAATTGTCGCGCCGCCGGGGCAAGCCGGTCGAACCGGGACTGGTGCCCATTGGCGCGCTGGGTATGATGATTTTTGGCCTCGACTTGGCTTTCGCCGCCCCTGCACAGCCCAGCGGCATGGCCTTATCCATTGTCGGCGTGCTCCAGCACAGCAGCACATGGCGCGTGCTGTTTGATCTTGCGATGGTGACCGGTTTCGGCAGTCTGTACTGCGTGCCGCTGTATGCGCTGATACAACAGCGCAGCGAGGCGGCCTACCGCGCCCGTGTGATTGCCGGCAGCAACATTATCAACGCGCTCTTCATGATCGCGGGCGCGCTGACCACCGCGGCGCTTCTGGGGCTCGGCTACATTACCATTCCCACCTTGTTCCTGTGCATGGCCCTTTTGCATGCGGGGGTCATGATTTACATTTTCAAGGTTGTCCCCGAATTTCTGGTCCGCTCCTTGATATGGCTGGGCTTGAGAACGGAGTAATTCGATTTTTAGATCAAGCCCATACGCGATGGCGTTGCGCAGACCGTGCGATTGCACGGCAGGCGCAGCCAGCACCATCGCCTTTGATAGCGCAATGAAATAAGCACACCGAGACCCGCCGCCTCTCGACTTTGCGTTGAAGCGCCTGTGACCGTGGCAAGGAGGATTTTTTTCTACCCCGCTTTTTGAAACCTGCCCGTTTTTTGAGCGTCCGCCATCATGAAGCCCACGGCCCCATCTTCAGCATCTTCTGATGCGCCTCCGCCTTTTCAAGATGAGACGGGTGCGCATTCTCAATTCGAGCTGTTGCGCAAACGCCGTTTCTGGCCGCTTTTTGTCACGCAATTTCTGGGCGCATTCAATGACAACGTCTATAAAAACGCGCTGGTCGTATTGCTGACATTCAGCGCCGCCTCCTGGACCACGATGAAGCCAGAGGTGCTGACCAACCTTGCCGCGGGGTTGTTCATGTTGCCGTTCTTTCTTTTCTCGGCCACGGCCGGTCAATTGGCCGATAAATTCGACAAGGCGCGGCTGGCGCGGTGGGCCAAGGCACTGGAAATTGTCATTATCCTGGTGGCGGCACTGGGCTTTTGGCTGCACAACCTGCCCTGGCTTTTGACGGCGCTTTTTTTACTGGGTTTACAGGCCGCCCTGTTCGGCCCAGTGAAATATGCCATTTTGCCGCAGCATTTGCAGCCCCAGGAACTGGTGGGGGGCAACGCCATGGTGGAGGCGGGTACTTTTACCGCTATTTTGCTGGGCACTCTCGGCGGCGGTCTGTTGGCGGGGCTGCATGACGGTATCGCGTGGATCGTCGGCATCTGCATTGTCGTGGCGCTCGCCGGCTTCTGGGCAAGTTGCCATATTCCGGCGGCACCGGCGCCGATGCCGAAACTCAAAATCGCTTTCAATCCATTGTCCGAAATCTGGCGCTGTATCGGCTTTGCGCGACAGGAGCGCAGCGTGTTTTTGTCGGTTCTGGGAATTTCCTGGTTTTGGCTTTATGGCGCCGTATTGCTGGCGCAATTTCCGGTCTATACCAAAACCGTGCTCGGCGGCGACGAAAGCATGGTGACGCTGTTGCTGGCGATGTTCTGTGTGGGGATCGGCGTGGGGTCGCTGCTGTGTGAAAAGCTCTCGCACCGCCGGGGCAAGCTGATCGAACTGGGGCTGGTGCCGATGGGCGCGCTGGGCATGGCGATCTTCGGTATCGATCTGGCTTTTGCCGCACCCGCACGGCCCAGCGGCATCGCCATGCCTCTTGCCGAGTTGCTTCATCATGGCAGCACGTGGCGCGTGCTGTTTGACCTGCTCATGCTCAGCGCTTTCGGCGGCTTGTATTGCGTGCCGCTGTATGCGCTGGTGCAACAGCGCAGCAATGTGGCTTACCGCGCCCGCGTCATCGCGGCCAACAACATCCTCAACGCCCTGTTCATGGTCACGGGCGCGCTGGCCGCTGCGGCTTTTCTGGGGCTGGGCCACGTCACCCTCTCCATTTTGTTTCTGTGCATGGCCATCGTGCATGCTGGGGTCATGATCTACATTTTCAGCGTCGCTCCCGAGTTCCTACGCCGCGCCTTGGTATGGCTGGGCTTGAGAAGGGAGTAGTTCAAACTCGACTTTAATAGATCAATTTTCATGGAATTTATTTGTTGACGCACTGGATATTGATTTGTACAATCGAGGTCACTATCAACCACATACAAATAATTAACATGTACACAAGAGCATTAATTCAAACGCATGACAAGACCACAAGTAATGGCGACATACAAGCGAGAGACAATGGGCTTACGCTTGGCAACGACGAAAAATATGTTTGTTTTGAGGGAGATCCCGTTATTTGCCCAACCTGTAAAAGCATAGGCGTGACAAAATGCGTCCCGCCCTATCGTCCGTGGACAGGGCATGATGGCAGACAGGTGAATTTAGACGGGGATTTATGCATTTGCAAATGCTTTCCGCCGCCACAACTCAAGGCGTCACAAAACAGCGTGACAATGATTTTTGAAGCGAATGAGATTGCAGCAATAGCAGGAACGGGAAACTGGTTAACGCGTTGCGGCCACAAGCCTTCCGAATGCGGGTTAACTCACGATCAACGTTTTAGGTTGATCGATGAAAATACAAATGAACCATTAGCAAGCGTCAAATACGAGCTTGAATGCAACGGACATACAATATCAGGAATAAGTGATGAAGAAGGGTTTACTGATTTTGTTTATTCCAAAAATCCAGAATCCGTTAAAGTTTACATTGAGGTTTAATTATGACTTCCGAGAAAAACAAAAGAATGCATGTTCACAACGGGAAAACCACACACCATAGTGACAAACAGCATGAAACGGTAAAAGTGGATGGCCGACTAATTCGTTTGTCTGAAAACGAAAAATACCTAAAAAATACTAATATCAAGGCTTTTTTAGATATGATTGCTTGGGCAGAAGGGGGAGATTACGATCTGAAATATGGCGGCGTCAAAGGCAAGAAGAATGACAAGTGGAGAATTACTGATTACTCAACGCATCCAGGACCCGGAAGCGACAAGAAAACAACAGCCGCAGGAAGATATCAAATTAACAAGATGAATTGGCAAGAAAACGGCGTAAAACGAATGGGGCTGACAGATTTCTCTCCACACACACAAGATTTAATTGCCATCGAAGGATTACGACAAGGAAAGATCATTGACGCCATAATCAGCGGTGATATGCCAACATCTATAAAAGGTGCCTCAACGACATGGAATGCTTTGGCTCAGGGCCACGGATTACCCAATAGGGTTGCAGGTCAGCCGTATAAAAATACGAGGATTTAGTGAACCAATTTAAGGGGTTTGGCGGTCAAGTAACGAAAGAATAGAACATGCAAAAAGTTCTTACCATAGTGGCTTTACTATTTTTTCATGGCCTCGCATTTTCTGCAACAATATTTGAAAATAGCACAGAAGATTCAACAAAGCAATGGAAAACAGCATCCAAACATTCAGTTAATTTAACACTTAATTCCATTAACAATAGAGCACAGCTAGATGCAGAGCTTAAAGAAAATGGACTACAGGTAAATCACTCTAGATTTCTTGTCGAAAAAACAATCAAACTCAGCAATTTAGACGGTAATTATAAATTCATTAGACCAACAAACGATCCATATATATCTTTCTTTTATGGCGCCCATGTTTTCCGTTATTGGATAATAAGCGACAAGAAAATTATATTTTCATCATCTTCTGATTCCGTCTCCATCCTATCGACGAGTCATCATGGAATGAAGGACATCGTTACCTCAAATTATCGTGGCGGATATATGTACAACGAAACATATAGATTCGGAGTAAATGGCTATCAGGCATATTCCTGCCAAGCAAATTCAGTATCCGAGCCTGCAGTTATATTTGATTGTAGTAAGGAATCTCCATAATCACCCTTACTCTCTCTATTTTTTATCAAAGGCCAGGAAATACAGATCCACACAGGAATTTATTTGGCGATCATAAACTCTAAGCGCCAATGGAATGCTCAATTTCTTTGGGCCATCTTCCCCTGCACTTTCTACAAAATCTGTTTGGGAAAGGTTTGATGCCATGAAACAAAACACGCTTACGCTTGCCTTGGGCCGGATTTTTGTTCTTATCTGCAGTTTCATGGCCCTTCAGTCTGCCCCCGCCTTGGCCGCGCCGGGGACACAAGCGCCGCAAAACGCGGCCGCCGGCGCCGCGAGCGCACAGCCATCGCCATCCGCGCTGGGCTTTCGTATCCGCAACGCGGATGAGGAAAGCGATCGCCCTGCTGCGGCGCCTGCGCTGGCATCAACCCCACTGGGTCCGACCGAGAAGAAACAGCTCCTCGCCCGCCTGCCCGCGCTCACGCAAACGGCCGATGACAGCAAAGACTTCGCGCTGCGCGCCCCATCGATTCCGGTGCCACGCACGGGCCCCACCCTCAACGCATCTTTTCCGCCGCCGCCCGCATCAATTCCCACGCCGATGGGCGTGAGCGCACAAGGCCCGCTGAAGGTTGAGCGCTACGCCCCCGAAGGGCCGGTGGAAATCGCACCGCAGTTGAGCGTGACTTTCTCGCAACCGATGGTTCCCGTGACTGCGCTGGACGCGCTGGCACAGAACAAGCCGCCCGTGACGCTCACGCCGCAGCCCGCCGGGACGTGGCGCTGGCTGGGTACGCGCACGCTGATGTTCCAGCCCCACACGCGCTTGCCGATGGCGACCGAATACAGCGTCGAAATTCCCGCAGGCACGCAGGCCGTCAACGGGCAGCGCCTGGCGCAAGCGGTGCGCTGGACTTTCTCCACCCCACCCCCGGGGATCAAAGCGGTCTGGCCGACGCAAAAAGGGCCGGAGACAGAGATAGGGGACAGCCCGCAAGGCCCTTCCTCCGCCCCTTCTGTCCCGTCCGCCCCGGTGCGGCTCGACCCGGTGATTTTTGCCGCCTTCGATCAAGCGATCGACCCGGCCACGATGCTTACCAGCATCGAACTCAGGCGCGGCGGCAGCGGCGGCGGCGCCCGTACCGTCGCGTTGCGGCTGGCGACGCAGGCCGAAATTCAGGCCGACCCAACCGTTGCGAACCTGGCGCAAAACGCGCCCCAAGGCCGCTGGCTGGCCTTCAAGCCGGCGGCCCTCCTCGCCGCGGACACGAATTACGAGGTCACGATCCGCCCCGGCGCAAAAGGCGCCGAAGGGCCGCGCACAACGCAAAAAGCGCAACACTTCACATTCAAAACGTTCGGCCCGTTCAAAGCCGTGGCGCCGTCCTGCGATTCAGACCCTGCTTGCCCGCCATTCGCCCCCGTCACGATTCGCTTCTCCAACCCGATCGATAGCGCGCGTTTCAAGG
>JAITWT010000066.1 GCA_031285125.1 Burkholderiaceae bacterium
GCGGTCTGCGGCGTTGCAACGCTGGCCCATAGCCGGGCTATGGGCTGCGCGCCGCGCCTTGCATCCCCTCCCGAAAAGGTCTCTGCGTGAGCCATTTGAGATCGTAAACAGGTTCTGAGAGGGTGTGGACGAATCCGCCGCGATGCCCGTGCATTGCGCCCAAGCCCAAGCCCACCCGCGGGTTGTTGCAATGGCCCGCCATAGCTCGCACGATGGCTGCGCTTGGCGCGGCACGGGTCGCTGTTTTGCGGCGGCCTGCTCGGGCGCACCGGATTGATTCGTACCTTTTGAGCCGTCCGGCGCTCGGTGATAATCACAAGCTCCGTGGGGCCCCAGGACGGAAAGCCAGAACGCTTTTCGACGGGCCTTTAGTTTTCACGATTTAGAAAGAAAACCATGGCCGATACCGGCAACCAAGATCCCGTCTTCCAAATTCAGCGTGTTTATCTCAAGGACCTGTCCTTGGAGCAGCCCAACTCGCCGGCCATTCTGCTCGAAGAGGAGCGGCCTACGGTCGATATCCGGTTGAACGTTGAGTCGCAACCCGCCGGTGATGGCGTCTATGAGGTTGCCGTTTCCGCGACGATCCAAACCAAGATCAAGGACAAGACGGTTTTTCTGGTCGAGGCCAAGCAAGCGGGCATCTTCGAAATCCGGCATCTGCCCGAAGAGCAAATGGCGCCGGTGCTCGGCATTGCTTGCCCGCAGATCGTTTATCCCTATCTGCGCGGCAATGTTGCTGACGTGATTCAGCGCGCCGGTTTCCCTCCGGTGCATCTGGCGGAAATTAATTTCCAGGCCATGTTTGAGCAACAGCAGCAACAGCAACAGCAGCCCGCTACGGCGCAACAATAAGCCGGGATCGCAGAGCCCGTTTCGTCCCAGAAAATCTTGCGTGCCGACCCCCTCGCTGTGCGCTATCTGGTGCGCGTGAGGGCCACCCCAGTACGAAAGGTTGAGCCATGAAGATATGTATTCTCGGCGCGGGCGCCTGGGGCACTGCTCTGGCGGTCAATGTGGCGGCGCGTCACACGGTGACCCTCTGGGCGCGTGATGAAGCGCAAGTGCAAGCCATGCAGGCGGTGCGCGAGAACCGGCGTTATTTACCCGGCATCACGTTGCCGGACAGCTTGGCAATTCGTGGCGGCCCAGTGATTGATGTGGCGCGTGGCGCCGATCTGGTGATCATCGCCACGCCCATGGCGGCGCTGCGCCAGATGTTGAGTGCGCTGTGCGATTTGCGCATACCGATCGCCTGGCTTTGCAAAGGTGTTGAGCCTGTACGCGGGGGGGGGCAGCAAAAAGGCAGCGCAGAAAGTGACGTAGAAGGCGACAAGGAAAACCGTGTTGGCTTGCTGCCGCACGAAATCTGCGCCCAGGTCGCGCCCAAGCTTGCGGCGGCTGCGTTCAGCGGCCCCAGCTTTGCGCTGGAAGTCGCGCGCGGTCAGCCCACCGCGGTGGTGGCGGCCAGCGCCGATGAGCGCACGCGCGAGGCCTTGGTGCGCGCTTTCCATGGTCCGGCGCTGCGTGTTTATGCCAACGATGATCTGGTCGGCGTCGAAGTCGGCAGCGCGGTCAAAAACGTGCTGGCGGTCGCCACGGGCCTGGCCGATGGCCTGTCGCTCGGTCTGAATGCGCGCGCCGCGTTGATTACACGGGGGCTGGCCGAAATGACCCGTTTGGGCGTTGCGCTGGGTGCGCGTGTCGATACTTTCATGGGCTTGTCCGGCCTGGGCGATCTGGTGCTCACCGCCACGGGGGACTTGTCACGCAATCGTCAGATTGGTTTGCTGCTTGCGCAAGGCCGCACGCTTGACGAGGCCGTGCAGTCGCTGGGTCATGTCGCCGAAGGCGTCAACTGCGCCCGCGTTGTGCTGCACCGCGCACAAAAGTTGGGCGTAGAAATGCCGGTGACCGCGGCCGTCGTGGCGCTGTTTGACGGCCTGCACACTCCTGCGCAGGCCGTGGCTGCTCTGATGGGGCGCGAGCCGACCGTCGAGCAGGTTTGAACCTAGAAAAAAGCAGATGAGGGCGCACGCAGTTGCGCGTTTGTGACCTTCGAGGCGCGCGCCCTTCAACGGCCTTGCTGAGGTCGAATCACACCCGCTCGAAGATTGCTGCAATCCCCTGTCCGCCGCCGATGCACATCGTCACCAGCGCGTAGCGGCCCTGCACCCGTTGCAGCTCGGCCAGCGCTTTGACGGTGATGATCGCGCCGGTCGCTCCGATCGGATGCCCGAGCGAGATGCCCGAACCGTTGGGGTTGACCTTGGCCGGATCCATCCCCAACTCCTGAACGACCGCGCACGCCTGCGCGGCAAAGGCTTCGTTGCACTCGATCACGTCCATGTCGGCCAGCTTGAGTCCTGTGCGCTCAAGCACCTTGTGTGTCGCCGGGACCGGGCCGATGCCCATATACGCGGGCTCCACCCCCGCATGGGCGGATCCGACGAGCCGTGCAATCGGCTTGAGCCCGAGCGCCTGCGCGCGCTTGGCCTCGGCCAGTACCACCGCGCCCGCGCCATCGTTGATGCCGGAGGCGTTGCCGGCAGTCACCGTGCCATCCTTCTTGAACGCCGGCCTCATTCCGGCGAGCCCTTCCAGCGTGGTGCCGGCACGGGGGTGCTCGTCGGTGTCGAACAGCGTGACCCCTTTGCGCGTCTTGATTTCGACCGGAACGATCTGCTCCTTGAATCGCCCTGCGGCAATCGCGGCAGCGGCACGCTGCTGGCTTTGCAGGGCCAACTGATCCTGCTGTTCGCGCGTAATGTGGTAGCGCGCGGCGACGTTTTCAGCGGTGATGCCCATGTGAATCTTTTCCCATGGATCGTGCAGGATACCGACCATGTAATCGATCAACGGGACATCACCCATACGCGCGCCAAAGCGCGTGACGGTGTCAAGGTATGGGCCGCGGCTCATCGACTCCGAGCCGCCGCCCACGGCAACGTCGCAATCGCCCAGCGCAATCGCCTGCGCCGCCGAAACAATGGCCTGCAAGCCTGAACCGCACAGCCGGTTGACGTTGAAGGCCGGCGTTTCGAT
The DNA here is from genome assembly GCA_031285125.1 of Burkholderiaceae bacterium. Lineage (GTDB taxonomy): Bacteria > Pseudomonadota > Gammaproteobacteria > Burkholderiales > Burkholderiaceae_C > JAITWT01. Next base: position 3,046 of record JAITWT010000066.1, read on the forward strand.
CGGGCAGCCCGCATCGATGGCGGCGACGCGGCTGAGGTAGGCGTCGCGCGTCTCGGTCGGGATGACGTTGCCCATCACGACATGGCCGATCGCATCGGGCGCGACACCGCTGCGCGTAATGGCGGCCTTGACCGCGGTGGTCGCTATCTGGGTATTCGGAACGTCTTTGAGCCCGCCGCTGAAGGTGCCAATGGCCGTGCGGGCCGTGCCAACGATGAGGATGTCGCGTGTAGTCATGAAAGTCCCCTGAAGGTGAAGAGATGGAAGATAAATATCTGCCAGCGCTGGACAAACGGCGGTTGCGCAAGCAGAAGCACTTGCAAGAGTAGCAAGACAGGGCCGCTATTGGGAAAGATCTTATGGGGAAAGATCTGTTACTACGCTGATAACGATTAAGCGCTCAACCGTACCAAGCTTGTGACTAGGCTGGTACTTTCGTCTCCCTCTGTGCAAGAGCGCGGCGATTGTGCTGATCCTGCTGTCCGGCCAATCTGCGCAAAAAGCATGTTAGATCGTTTTCGATCGATGTGCGTGCGCTTGCGCTAAAAAATTCCAAAAATGACAGCGCGCCGCAAACGGGGGAAAGGCGCACGCGCAAGGGGTGCGCATCGTGCGTGCGCGCGGCATCGAGAAGGCGGGGCAGGCGGGGGAAGCAAGGGGTGTTCGTGCAGATCCGGCGAGAGTTCAAGGCGCGCAAAAATTCTCGCCCCTGCACCTGTCCGCGCTCGAATCTTTAGGCCCCATCGCGCGATCCCGGCCGCACCGTTGCGTCGCTGATATCGGCCGGGGTATCGAAGTTCACCGGGCTATCCGTCGATTGACCACGCGCGCGTGCGTTGACTTCAGCGGCAGCCGAGGCCTTGTCAGCCCAGCGCACCGAATCACCCGCGCGGCGCACGCGCGCGAAGCCCGCCAAAGGATCCGCGCGTTGGACCCACGCCGTGATCGGCTTGAGCGGGGAGCGCCCCGTCATCCGTGCCCACAGCCAGTACAGCCCCCAGAGCAGCGCCAGCACCAGCGTGGCAACCGCCAGACTGAGGGCAAAGACCAACGCGGCCAAGCCGAAGAGCAAGTGAAGGATGAAGCGCATCATAAGTTTTCGTGTTCGTTTTGGTTTTTAACGAGGCGGGGAGGGCGCTCACCTCGCCTTGGCCGCATCTTTGTTGAACCTGAATTCGCCCGGTGCGTGGATCGGGTCGGTGCTGACGGTGATGGTGTCCTTCGGGCCGAAGCTGCCGTCCAACAGCAGCTTGGACAGCGGATTTTCGATCCGGTTTTGAATCGCGCGCTTGAGCGGGCGCGCGCCAAACACGGGGTCGAAGCCGACCTTGGCGATTTCAGCCAGCGCCGCCGGCGTGACATCGAGCGTCATGTCCAGCTTGGCCAGCCGCTGGCCGAGCACTTTCAGTTGAATCCGGGCGATCGCCTCGATATGCTGGGCATCCAGCCCGTGGAAGACCACCGTCTCGTCGATGCGGTTCAGGAACTCGGGGCGGAAGTGGCTCTTGAGCTCGTCCCACACGGCGTCCTTGATCTCCTGCGCGGGCTTGCCGACCATGGCCTGGATCAGCGGCGAGCCGATGTTGCTGGTCATCACGATCACCGTGTTCTTGAAATCCACCGTGCGGCCTTGCCCGTCCGTCAGGCGGCCGTCGTCGAGCACTTGCAGCAGGACGTTGAACACATCCGGGTGGGCTTTTTCCACCTCATCGAGCAGCACCACGCTGTAGGGCTTGCGGCGCACCGCCTCGGTCAGATAGCCGCCTTCTTCATAGCCCACGTAGCCCGGCGGCGCGCCGATCAGCCGCGCCACCGAGTGCTTTTCCATGAACTCGCTCATATCGATGCGGATCAAGTGATCCTCGCTGTCGAACAAAAAGCCCGCCAGCGCCTTGCACAGCTCGGTTTTACCCACGCCGGTGGGACCGAGGAACAGGAACGAACCCGTGGGCCGGTTCGGGTCTGAAAGGCCCGAGCGCGAGCGGCGGATGGCGTTGGAGACCGCGGCGATCGCCTCGTCTTGACCGACCACGCGCTCGTGCAACTTCTCTTCCATGCGCAGCAGCTTCTCGCGTTCGCCCTGCATCAGCTTGGCCACCGGAATGCCGGTGGCGCGCGCAACCACTTCGGCGATTTCCTCCGCTCCCACCTGCGTGCGCAACAGGCGCGGGCGGTTCGTGTTGCCTTGCTTGCTGGCCTCCTGGGCCTGCGCTTCCTTCAGGCGTTTTTCCAATCCGGGCAACTTGCCGTACTGCAATTCGGCGACCTTGTTGAAGTCGCCCTTGCGTGTGAATTCCTCGATCTGGAAGCGCAGCTTGTCGATCTCTTCCTTGACCTGCGCGCTGCCTTGGGCCTGCGCTTTTTCGGCCTGCCAGATTTCTTCCAGATCGGCGATTTTTTTCTGGTCGCGCGCGATTTCTTCTTCGATCAGCGTCAAACGCTTCTGCGAAGCTTCGTCCTTTTCCTTCTTGATGGCTTCGCGCTCGATCTGCAACTGAATCAGGCGGCGATCGAGCCGGTCCATCGCCTCGGGCTTGGAATCCATTTCGATCTTGATCTTGGCCGCAGCTTCGTCGATCAGGTCGATCGCCTTGTCGGGCAGGAAGCGGTCGGTGATGTAGCGGTCCGACAGCTCGGCCGCGGCGACGATTGCAGGATCGGTGATTTCGACACCGTGATGCACTTCGTACTTTTCCTGCAAGCCGCGCAGGATGGCGATGGTCGCCTCGACAGTGGGCTCGCCCACCAGAATCTTCTGGAAGCGCCGCTCCAGCGCGGCGTCTTTCTCGATGTATTTCCGGTATTCGTCCAGCGTGGTCGCACCCACGCAGTGCAGTTCACCCCGCGCCAATGCGGGCTTGAGCATGTTGCCCGCGTCGATCGCGCCTTCGGCCTTGCCCGCGCCGACCATGGTGTGCAGCTCGTCGATAAAGACGATGGTCTGACCTTCATCCTTGGCCAATTCATTGAGCACGGTTTTCAGGCGCTCCTCGAACTCGCCACGGTACTTCGCACCGGCCAGCAGCGCGGCCATATCGAGTGAGAGCACGCGCTTGCCCTTGAGCGAATCGGGCACCTCGCCGGCCACGATGCGTTGTGCCAGCCCTTCGACGATCGCCGTCTTGCCCACGCCGGGCTCACCGATCAGCACCGGATTGTTCTTGGCGCGGCGTTGCAACACCTGAATGGCGCGGCGAATTTCCTCGTCGCGGCCAATCACCGGGTCGAGCTTGCCCTGGCGAGCCCGCTCGGTCAGATCCAGGCAATACTTTTTGAGCGCTCCGCGCTGACCTTCAGCCTCGGCGCTCTCAACATTTTGTCCGCCGCGCACCATGTCGATAGCCGCTTCCAGCGACTTGCGTGTCAGACCGTTGGCGTGCGCCGCTTGGCCGATGTCGCCTTTGCTGCTGGCCACCGCGAGCAAGAACAGCTCGCCCGCGATGAACTGATCGCTGCGCTTGATCGCTTCCTTTTCAGTGGCCTGCAGCAACTTATTGAGCTCCGGGCCGACCTGCACAGCCTCGCCGCCTTGCACCTGCGGCAACCGCTTGATCATCTCCTGTGCGGCCTGTGCGAGACCGTGCGCATTTGCGCCCGCGCGCTCGACCAGCGCGCGCGGCCCGTCTTCCTGGCGCAGCATCGCCAACAGCAGGTGTGCGGGCTCGATATAAGCGTTGTCGGCACCCAAGGCGAGCGATTGCGCATCGCCGAGGGCTTCCTGGAATTTGGTGGTGAGCTTGTCTTGTCGCATGATTGAAATGGAGTGAACTCTGTTGACTCTGTTGAAAATGGGGGAACCCGGGCGCGATTCAAGTCTGCAAGTTAGACCGCCTTCCTGTTTTCCCTTTCTGCCGCGCTCACTGCGGCCGCTGCCGTGTCCGCGCGAGCGGCCAGGACAAAGCCGCCCATGAGCCCATGAATTGCGCAACGACGCGCACAATCACAGCGCGTCATTTCGAGTCATTTGATGCTGTCCCCGCCGGGATCAACGGTTTTTTAAAACGTCTCAAAGCCTCCTCATGCACGGCCAATCAAAAAAATCAGACCAGACCCCACCCCCCGCGCAAAGCGATGCTGTGCAACGATTGCGTATCGACAAGTGGCTCTGGGCCGCGCGTTTTTACAAAACGCGCTCCCTGGCGGCGCAGGCACTGGACAACCACCGGATTCAGGTCAATGGCGAAACCGCCAAAGCCGCGCGCGAAATCAAACCCGGCGACACCGTCACGCTGCGCCAGGGGCCGACAGTGCGCACCATCGCCGTGCGCGCCCTGAGCGCGCAGCGCGGCTCCGCCCCCATTGCGCAGCAACTCTACCAAGAAACCCCCGAAAGCCTGGCGGCGCAAGCCAGCGCACGTGAATGGCGGCGTTTGGCCGGTGCCGACCCGGCGCAGGCCATAGAACAAGGCCGCCCCACCAAGCGCCAGCGCCGTCAACTGGATACCGCCCGCAACAGTTGGGGGGCGCGTTGGAGTGCGAGTATTGATCAGGATAAGAGGTGAAAGGCGGATCCCGGCCGCCCCACTTGCTCATCTTCTGCTCCTGTCATTTCGGGTTCTGTCCTCGCCCATCGGAGCAGCCTATCCACTTTGTAGCGTGTTCAGTTTTGCGCGATCGGCTCTCCTCATCGAGGGTGCCGCGAACGTCGTTGTAGCTCCCTCTCTCACCCCGGATGGCTACACTAGCCAAGAATACCGTAATTAGACCAAGTGAGTTGTAGCTCCCTCTCTCACCCCGGATGGCTACACTTCTGTGGTCTGTCGTATGGCTACAGACGAAGTTGTAGCTCCCTCTCTCACCCCGGATGGCTACACTTCTTGCGATGACATCAGCATGTTTGATTTGGTTGTAGCTCCCTCTCTCACCCCGGATGGCTACACTTATAGTTTAGGCATAGATCATCGAGGCGCTGTTGTAGCTCCCTCTCTCACCCCGGATGGCTACACTATTGCGCTGCAAGGTTCCCTCGCGCAGGGCGTTGTAGCTCCCTCTCTCCCCCCGGATGGCTACACTAATGCGCTGCAATGTTCACTCGCTCAGGTCGTTGTAGCTCCCTCTCTCACCCCGGATGGCTACACTGCTACTGTGCGGCTCTACCACCGTTGCCCTGGTGTAGGTCCGTCTCACCCCCCGGATGGCTACACTGCTGCTCATGTTTGAGACCTTAGTCTTGATGTTGTAGCTCCCTCTCTCACCCCGGATGGCTACACTCCTCATAAATCTCACGCGAGCATTCGCATGGTTGTAGCTCCCTCTCTCACCCCGGATGGCTACACTAAGCTTGTCGTCTAGGCTGGGCTCCCAGAGGTTGTAGCTCCCTCTCTCACCCCGGATGGCTACACTCGACGAATCGACCGCCATGTTGTTGAGCATGTTGTAGCTCCCTCTCTCACCCCGGATGGCTACACTAAGTTATGCGGATGTTGTTCGGTTCTTCGGGTTGTAGCTCCCTCTCTC
>JAITWT010000127.1 GCA_031285125.1 Burkholderiaceae bacterium
CCGCCGCCGTAGCGCAGCGCGTGGTGGCCGAGCGCGCCGCCGAAACCCTGGACCCGTTCTCGCGCACCGACGGCTTCCGCTCGCACGGCGTGGCCTCGCGCCGCATCGACCTGGAATACAAAGGCCAGCCGCTGGTCGCCAAGCTGCGCTATCTGGATGACGGCCTGATGCTCAAGGTAGGCCAAGCCGACCCGCGACCGCTGTTACTGGCCGCGCTGCCCGATGGCCGCATCGACCTGCGCTACGGCAGTGCGCGCGAAGTGGTGCAGGTGTTCGAGTTGGGCGAGCAAATCCACGTCTTTGGCGCACGCGGCGCGGCGCAGATCGCGGCGCTGGACGTGCTCTCGCGCGCCGGCGAAAGCGGCGCGGACGGCGGACGACTGACCGCGCCGATGCCCGGCAAGGTCGTTTCCATCGCCGTCACCTCCGGCGACAAGGTCAGCAAAGGCCAGCCGCTGGCGGTGATGGAAGCGATGAAGATGGAACACACCATCGCCGCCCCGCAAGACGGCGTAGTCGCCGAAGTGCTTTATGCGCCGGGCGACCAGGTGAGCGAAGGCGCGGAACTGCTGCGGCTGGTCGCGGCGTGACCGGCTCCGGTCGGTCACGCCATGACGAAGTCAATCTGAAAAAGAGCGAAGTGCTGCGTAATGAGCGCCGTTGCTGAGGCCCGCCTAATTAATAAATAGGGGACTGTTTGGCAACCCAGGATTGGAAATAGTGAATGGTCAAGCCCGTTCTCATAGTAAAAACTTAATTCCTCCGGTGGATTGGCAAGCAGAGGACTTTGAGTACTGCGATCTGGTTATTGAGCGGAATGGAGCGCGTGGCAGCAAAATGACTGAACGCAATGCATTTGTTGCCAATTTTTTGAACCTGCTACGGTTTAAAACACTGGGGTTAACAGGTCGTATAAAGCAAGTTCTGCACGGATCGGCACAAGCAGGCCGCGCGCCTGGGTTCGAAATCGAATGCGGGAATGCGGGAGTACGGGGCGCAAAGCGCTGCGATATCGGGGGATGCCTGGAGATATCGGGAAATACCGGGAGATATCGGAAGTCTTCGTAACGAGGCCGGTCACCCGGAACCAGCGGATGTGTACGCCCCGATAGATTCATCGGTCTGATCGGAAAATCTGCGCAATCCTTTGGGGGATTGGCGGCAGCCGTCCGTGTTAACCCGGCAGATATCGACCCCGCAGATACATAGGCACATGGGTGACAGAGGCGTGTCCTGCCGGGTGCACAATGGAGAGTTGGCGTGATCAATAACGCCAAATACGCTCTTGGGGCCCGTTGGCGGTTTCTCAAAATTGCTCCAAGCCCAATAATTCAACAAACTTATCACGGGAGTTTTTCATCATGCATCAACACCAGACGCTGGACGGCTTTCTTGCGCGCCAAGCCGTACGCAGCTCACACCAACCGGAATATTTGCAGGCCATCACCGAGGTGATGCAGAGTTTGTGGCCCTTTATTGAAAAAAACCCCCGCTACGCTGAGCACAACCTGGTCGACCGGCTGGCTGACCCGGACCGGATCATCATCTTTCGCATCAACTGGGTCGACGATCATGGCCAGGTGTGCACCAACCGCGGCTATCGCATTCAGCACAGTCAGGCGCTGGGGCCGTACAAGGGCGGGCTGCGTTTTCACCCTTCGGTCAACCTTTCGGTGCTCAAGTTCCTGGCGTTCGAGCAGACCTTCAAGAACGCGTTGACCACGTTGCCGATGGGCGGCGCCAAGGGCGGTTCGGACTTTGATCCCAAGGGCAAGAGCGATGGCGAAATCATGCGCTTCTGCCAGGCTTTTGCCATGGAGCTGTTCCGCCACGTCGGCTCGGATACCGATGTGCCCGCGGGCGACATCGGTGTGGGCGGGCGCGAGGTCGGCTACATCGCGGGCATGGTCAAGAAGCTGACCAACCGCGCCGATTGCGTGTTCACCGGCAAGGGGCTGTCCTACGGCGGCTCGCTGATCCGGCCCGAGGCCACCGGTTACGGCACGGTCTATTTCGTGCAGGAGATGCTCAAGCGCAAGAACCGTACCCTGGAGGGGATGCGGGTGTCGGTTTCGGGCTCAGGCAACGTTGCGCAATATGCGGTGGAAAAAGCCATGGCGCTGGGCGCCAAGGTGGTGACGGTGTCCGATTCGAGCGGTACCGTGCATGACAAGGACGGCTTCACGCCCGAAAAACTGGCGGTGCTGATGGAAGTCAAGAATATTGAATATGGGCGTGTGAGCGAGTATGCCCAGCGCACCGGCGCGCAGTTCATCGCGGGCGCCACGCCTTGGCACATTCCGGTCGATGTGGCGCTGCCTTGCGCCACCCAGAACGAACTGCACGGCCCGGATGCCGAGACGCTGGTGAAGAACGGCGTGCTGTGCGTGGCCGAGGGCGCCAACATGCCCTCCACGCTCCATGCGGTGAAAGTATTTGAGGACGCGCGCGTGCTGTATGCCCCGGGCAAGGCCAGCAACGCCGGCGGCGTGGCCACCTCGGGCCTGGAGATGAGCCAGAACGCATTGCGCTTGTCGTGGACGCGCGAGGAAGTCGATGCGCGGCTGCATCGCATCATGGAAAGCATCCACGCCGCCTGTATCAAGCATGGCACCGAGCCCGATGGGCACATCAACTACGTCAATGGCGCCAACATCGCCGGTTTCGTGAAGGTGGCCGATGCCATGATAGAGCAGGGGATCTGACCGTGTAGCACGCCTTCGAGCAAGGGATGCCCAGCGGACCTGCATGGCGCTGGTCATGCCTGGCTTTGGGCCTGACGCTGGATTACCCGCCGGCGATTTTCGGGATCAGGCCGATCTCGCTGCCGGGATGGAGCGCAAGGCCATACGCGTCCTGAAAGATTTCGCCATCCACCGCGACCGCCATGTGCGCCTCGACGTGCTGGCCCAGGCCGGGAAAGCGCCGTTCCAGCTCCAGAATCAAGCGTCGGAAATTATCCGCCTCGACCTCGAATTCGGTTTGCCCGCCGGTCAAGGCGATGGCGGTTGAGCCGGAGTAGAGGACGACCTTGACCATTCGATTGGAGCGCTATCTACCTGGCGGCATCCAGCGCGGCCAGCACCTTCGGCGGCGACATGGGCAGATCGGCCATGCGCACGCCCGTGGCCGACTTGACGGCATTGGCAATGGCGGCGGTCGGCGGCACGATCGGGACTTCACCCACACCGCGCGCGCCGAACGGGTGGCGCGGGTTGGGCACTTCGACCAGTACCGTGTCGATCATCGGCAGGTCGGAGGCGACCGGCACGCGGTAGTCCAGAAAGCCGGGGTTTTCCATCTGCCCCTGGGCGTTGTAGAGGTATTCCTCGTTCAAGGCCCAGCCGATGCCTTGCGCCACGCCGCCCTGCAATTGCCCTTCGACGTAGGCCGGGTGAATGGCCTTGCCCACGTCCTGAATGGCGGTGTAGCGCTCGATGGTCACCTTGCCGGTTTCCCGGTCCACCGACACGTCGCAGAGGTGCGCGCCAAAGCCCGGTCCCGCGCCCTGTGCGTTGATCGACACCTCGGCGCTGATGGGGCCGCCCGTGCGGGCCGCCTTCTGGGCCAGCTCGGTCAGGCTCAAAGGCTTGCACACGCTGGCCTGAGCGCCGGTCGCGTGAGCAACGCCGCTTTGCCATTGAACCGCATCGACCGGAATGTCCCAGGTCAGCGCGGCGCGGCGCTTGCAGTCCTGCACCACGTTCTCGGCCGCCTGCGTCGCGGCCATGCCGGTGGCGAAGGTCACGCGCGATCCGCCGGTCAGGTTGGTAAAGCCGATCGAGGCGGTGTCGGCCACGGTGGTGCGCACCGTTTCGACCGGCACGCCCAGCACTTCGGCAACCATCATGCCGATCGAGGCGCGCGATCCGCCGATGTCCGGGCTGCCGGTGGCGACGGT
>JAITWT010000162.1 GCA_031285125.1 Burkholderiaceae bacterium
GGTAACAGCGGTTCAACTTTGCGCCATTTGCCCTCTGTCAGCATCCGTCTACCCATGATCTCCTCTTGGAAGCCTCAATCCGGGGAGAATAACGCAATGATTGTTAACAGGCCCTAGGGCCTGTGTCCTGTATTTCCCTGCCTGCAAACCGGGGGGCGTACCCGTTTTAGAACCTGTTTACGATTTCCAAGGGCCCGCGCCGCCCAGCCGCTCACGCAGCCGCGTGTTTGTGGTGGTGTATTGCAAAGGCGGGACTTGCCCCGGATAAAGCTGCGCTGCCGCCCCCCAGGCCGCCAGCGTCGCTTCGTGGAAGGCGCAAACGATGAGCTTCTTCTTGCCCGGATAGGTGTTGATATCGCCCACCGCGAAGACGCCAGGTTCGGAGGTCTGAAAGTCCTCCGGATGGACCCGCAATTGCTTGCGCTCCATCGCCAGGCCCCAATCAGCAATCGGCCCCAGACGCGGCGAAAGACCCAGATAGGCCAGCAGCGCGTCGGCAGGCAGCGCAACGGTCGCTGCCTCGGGGGTGCTCAGTTGCAACACCGTGCCGTCAAAAGCGCGAATCTGGCCGATCACCAGCCCAATCGCATCCGATGCAACGCTGGCGCGCAGTCGCGCGACGGTTGCATCGTCGGCCTGAAACACATCGCGCCGGTGCACCAGTGTGACGCTCGCCGCGCTGTCCATCAGGGCCAGTGCGGCTTGCAGCGCGGCATCATCACCGCCATTGACGATCACGCGCTGGCCTGCAAAAGGGGCGAGCGATTCAGGGTGATAGAACAGGCGCCGGCCCTCGAAGGATTCAATCCCAGGCAAAGCGACGCGCTTGGGAACAAAGGCTCCCAGGCCCGCAGCGATAAATACCGTGCGCGCGCGAAAGCACGCCCCCGTTGACGTGGTGAGCAACAGCCGGGCGTCGCCCGCGCGCGCAAACCGTGCGATTTGTTGGCCAAAATGAAAGCGCGGCGCGAAAGGCTCGACTTGCCGCAGCAGCGATTCAACCAAGCCGCGGCCGGTGGTCACGGGCGTGCCGGGGATGTCGTAGATGGGCTTGTCGGCGTACAGCGCAATGCACTGACCGCCCGCGCAAGGCAGAGCATCAACGATATGGCTGGCAATGCCCAGCAGGCCGAGCTGAAAAACCTGGAATAAGCCCGCAGGCCCGGCGCCGATAACCAGGGCGTCGGTCTCGATGGGGTCCAGGGCGCTCACGCCAGATCAGCGTTGCAGATGCTGCGTTTTGCCTGGCTTGCCGTTTTGCTCGTCGGCGCCAGGCAGAGCGGGCTTACTTTTGGTCAGCGCCTTCCAACCGTTGGCCCTGGCCAGCTCGGCGTTGATTTTGATGAAAGCCAGTTGGTCGCCCGGCAGATCCTCTTCGGCGAAGATGGCATTGGCCGGGCATTCGGGGATGCACACCGCACAATCTATGCATTCATCTGGATCGATGACGAGCATGTTGGGCCCTTCGATAAAGCAATCGACGGGGCAAACATCCACACAGTCAGTGTATTTGCAAAGGATGCAGTTTTCGGAAACGACATGAGTCATGATCGAGAGAGTGCAAGAACCATTTAAATAAACCGGGCGATTTTACTCTTTCGATCTCTACCCTAAGAACCTATTTACGATCTCAAATGGCATCACGCAGATGCCTTTTCGGAATGGGACGCAAGGCGGTATCAACCCGCCGCGCCGGCTTGAACCGCCATGAGCACATTCACGACCATATAGAGATAAAAGATGGCGACAACCAGACTGGCGATGAAATAGCCCATCGCGTCGCCCGTCTGCCGAATACGCTGGAACAAATAGAAGGGCGTGGCGAATGGGCCAAACAGAACCAACAGAAAAAACCACAAATACCGGGGGGGTGTTGGGCGTCCAGAGAGCCTCAGGAGGCCATAGTCCCAGCGCAGGATCCCGATGTAGCCACCCATGCTCAGGCCCAGCCCGATGGCTTCGGCGGCCCGCTCCGAGATCAAGGGAGATAGCGCCAACCCCAGAAGGATGACAAACACCGGCAACAGGGCCAGCACCCAGGCGGGAGCCGAGCTAACCGTCGTCACTTCCCCGGGAGACGGCACGCGGCGGGACGCGCTTCCAACGGGCCGGGTGAACAATGGGGTGGACTGGCGTGCCGGTGGATCTGCGGGAAGCGCGCTGGCCAACTCGGTGTTCTCCACGGCGGACCATTCGGCCATGCCCGATCGCCAGAGTAACCTGCCGCGCGGGATCGACCCATGCGCAATTTTTTCGCGCAGATCCTCCGCGCTGACCGGCCCGACCGGCTGGTCGCCGCTCTCGTTCTGGTAGTACCAATTCGTTTCTGACACCTGTATTTCCTTGTTTAATTTTCAGTGAAGCCGCGCTCAACGGGCGCTAAACCGGCGTTAAAAATCCTCACCCCACCACCGCCGCCGGATCTTCGATGCCCATCGGCAAAGGCCAGCCCGAACCGAACAAGATGTGATCCTCGCCAAACACCTCGCGCGCCAGCCCCAGTACGCCAGGGTGATGGGCCATGCAGTCGGCATAAAAGCGGCGCGCGGCTTGCAACGGGAGTTCCTGCTGCAAATCCACGCCCGGACGGTGGGTGGCGAAACCGTGTTGCAAGCGCCCAACCAGCGTCGTGAAAATACCGCCCGCGTGCGCCAAACAAAAGCGCACGCGCGGATACCGCCCAGGCACGCCAGCCATCACCAAATGCGCAGCGGCCAGACCGGTTTCATAAGGGCTGCCGATCAGATTTTCCAGCGAAAAGCGCGCCAGGCGCGGATCGCCGCAGGTGCTGGGGTGCACAAAGGCGAACACATCATGCGCATCCAGCCACGACCACAGCGGCGCATAGTGCGGAGCTGAGTAGTCAATCGCCGGATGACCGCCGGCCGCAATGGTGACACCGGCCCAGGCGCGCGCACCGAATTGCGCCAGCAGCCCTTCGATCAGCGCCGGATGCTCCAGCGGAAGATACATCAGCGCCCCCATCTTTGCGTTACTGTTTTCGGTGATAGCGAACAGCTCATCGTTGAGGTAACACACCCAATCACGTGCCGCTTGTGCGGGCAGCTCCTGCCGGTAGGCCGCAGGGGGAATCGATACCAGCACGCGGTTCACCCCGTAGCGCTCCATCCATTCGAGCAGACGTTGCGGCTCGAACATCTCGCGCAAACCGATCAGGCGGTCATCGAGCATCAGCGCATGCTCGTCAGCCAGCCAGCGTGCACCCGGCATCGTGGCCAGCCGGTCTTCATGAATCGGGATCAGGTGCGTGTGAATATCAAGATCGATCATGGCGCGTTGGGCGTATTTTCTGAGTTGAAAAGTATCGGTGCTTGGCCTGCGCATTCTTCTATGCGGGGCTGGACGCAGCGTCCATTGTGTCTCTTGTATCCGATCCGAATCCGGGTACGGCGTTCACCGGAACTCGATTTGTTCAGGGCGTGCCTTCAAGGGTACGCGCCAGAACTTTGTCGATACGTCGGCCTTCAAGCGCCAGCACATCGAATTGCCAGCCCGCGCATTCAATACGCTCGCCGCGTTGCAACAAGTGGCCCGCCACGAACAACAGCAGCCCGGCCACGGTGTTGTATCGCTCATGCTCCTCGCCGGGCAGCTCTTCACGAATCGCCAAACGCGCGCGCAATTCGGAAATCGGCATCAGCCCATCGAGCACCCAAGCGCCATCGTCGCGGCGCACCGCCCAGGCATCGTCCTGCGCGACGGGTTTAAGCTCGCCGGTGATGGCTTCAAGCAGATCGCGTGGTGTCATCAGGCCCTGCACCACGCCGTATTCATCGACCACGAACACCAGCCGGCCTGAGCGGGAGCGGAACTGTTCGAGCAACTCCAACCCGCTGAGTGTCTCGGGCACGAACACGGCGGGCTCGGCCAGCGACTCGATCACGCCCGCGTACGCGCGCCCAGCCTGCAACATCTGCGTAATGCTGATGACGCCCACCACATCGTCCAGCGAACCGCGGCAAACGGGGTACCACGAATGCAGCCGTGCATCGCCTGCGTCCTCGGTAATGGCTTGCAGGCACTGTGCGACCGTATCGCCCGCATTCAGCCACTGAATATCGGCGCGCGGCACCATCAGCGAGGTCAGACGCCGGTCGTCCAGATGGAACACATTGCGCACCATCTGGTGCTCGTTGCGTTCAATCACGCCGGCATCCACGCCCTCTTCCAAGCTGGCCGAAATTTCTTCCTCGGTCACGGCGTGCGAAGCATGGGCGTCGATACGCAACAGCTTGAGCGTCACCGCCGTGGCGCCGGCCAACAACGCCACGAAAGGCCGCGTCGCCGTGGCCAGAACGCGCATCGGCCGTGCGGCCCAACGCGCGACCGGCTCCGGATAAAGCTGCCCGATGCGCTTGGGCACAAGTTCGCCGAAAACGATCGTCAGTACGGTAATGCAGCTAACGACGACCACCGTGGCGATCACCCGCGCACTGCGCAGCCCCATCCCCAGCGACTGGAGCCATAGCGCCAGATGTCCGGAAAACGCCGCCTCGCCAACGATTCCGGTGAGCATTCCGATCGAGGTAATGCCGATCTGCACGGTCGACAGAAATTGCGTCGGTTTCTCCATCAAGCGCAGCGCCGCCGCCGCGCCCGCATCGCCCGCCTCGACCAGCGCCATCAGCCGCGCGCGCCGGCTGGTCGATAGCGCCATCTCGGACATAGCGAACAGTGCATTCAAGAAAGTCAGAAAGAGCAGCAGGACAATTTCCATGAGGCCGATGGGGGGTACGCAAAGAGGAAAACCAGAACCGTGGAACGTCCCACTCTACCGCACCCGTACCGTCGGCGCGCCATCTTTGCGGCAGCCGCTGTCCATGGGCCTGCTTTCAGCGCCGGTTTGGCCTATAGCCATACAGCGCTGTTCAACGCCCCGGCGGCTGTGCCTGCGGACACGGGATCTGAATCAATTCGCGCTCATCAAGGCTTGCGCCGATGCGCACCGCGCTCAGGCAGCCGCCCCACACGCAGCCGGTGTCGGTCGAAATCAGATCGGGCTGCGAGCGCCAGCCCAGTGTGGACCAATGCCCGAAAGCCACCGTGGCGGATGCGGTGCGCCGGCCCGGCACGTCGAACCAAGGCAGATAGTCCGGCGGGGGACTGGCGGCGCCATCCTTGCTGTCGAACTCCATCACCCCCTGACTCGTGCAAAAGCGCAGTCGCGTCAGCGCGTTGACGATGACCCGCAAACGCGCCATGCCGTGCAGGCCGTCGTCCCAGCGATCGGGCGTATTGCCGTACATTTGGCGCAGAAAATCCACCCCATCGGGCCCGCGCAGCGCCGCCTCGACTTCTCCGGCCAGCGCCAGGGTCTGCGCGACGCTCCATTGCGGCAGCACGCCTGCATGAACCATGAGCAGATCACGCCCGCCGATCGGGGTGTGCAAAGCCATGTTTTGATGGCGCAGCCAATCGAGCAGCGCAGCGCAATCACCGGCGCCCAGCAACGCATCGAGCGTATCGCGCCGCCCTGTCGCACGCACCCCCTGCGCGATGGCGAGCAAATGCAAATCGTGATTGCCCAGTACGCAGCGCGCCGAAGCGCCCAGCGCCTGCACGCGCCGCAGCACCCCGGCCGAATCGGGTCCGCGATTGACCAAATCGCCCAGCAAGACCAGCGTGTCGCGGCTCGGCGAAAACGCAATTTCGTCAAGCAGGCGCGAGAACGGCGCCATGCAGCCTTGAATATCGCCGATGAGGAAGAACGCCATGGGAAAGCCAGCCGGTCAACAACAAAAAACCCGCAATGTCAGGAAACACGCGGGCTTTAAGAACCTGTTTACGATCTCAAATGGCTCACGTTGGGCCGCAATCGGGATGAGTGGGTGGCCAACGGCGCGCCGCATGGGCTCATGCCCATGCAAGCGACTGGGCCGCCCAATCGCCCG
>JAITWT010000175.1 GCA_031285125.1 Burkholderiaceae bacterium
GGCGGTCTGCGGCGTTGCAACGCTGGCCCATAGCCGGGCTATGGGCTGCGCGCCGCGCCTTGCATCCCCTCCCGAAAAGGTCTCTGCGTGAGTCATTTGAGATCGTAAACAGGTTCTAAAGCCGGGGCAACCGGGCCAAAAGTCTGGTAACTTGAAGACATACGCGCGCGTGCGCGCGCGAGTCAGCCAATTGTAAAAAGTTAATGGGAAGAAAGGCACAGTCCAATGAGTAAAACCCTGGTGATCGCAGAAAAGCCTTCGGTGGCACAAGACATCGTGCGCGCCCTCACGCCGGTGAGCGGCAAATTCGACAAGCACGACGAGTATTTCGAGAACGTTCAGTACATCGTCACCAGCGCGGTGGGGCACCTGGTGGAAATCCAGGCGCCCGAGGAGTTCGAGGTCAAGCGCGGCAAATGGAGCTTCGCGCACTTGCCGGTGATTCCGCCGCGCTTTGATCTCAAGCCCGTGGACAAAACCAAGACGCGCCTGAACGCGGTGGTCAAGCAGGCCAAACGCAAAGACGTGAGCGCGCTCATCAACGCCTGCGACGCGGGCCGCGAGGGCGAGCTGATCTTCCGCCTGATCGAACAATACGCGGGCGGCGCCAAGCCGCTGGGCAAACCGGTGCAGCGGCTGTGGTTGCAATCGATGACGCCGCAGGCCATCCGCGACGGCTTCGATCATCTGCGCAGCGACCGCCAGATGCAGGGCCTGGCCGATGCCGCGCGTTCGCGCTCGGAGGCCGACTGGCTGGTGGGCATCAACGGCACGCGCGCGATGACGGCTTTCAATTCGCGCGACGGCGGCTTTTTCCTGACCACCGTCGGGCGTGTGCAGACCCCCACGCTGTCGATCGTGGTCGAACGCGAGGAGCAGATTCGCAAATTCGTCAGCCGCGACTATTGGGAAGTGCACGCAAACTTTCAGGTGCAAGCGGGCGTCTACGCGGGCAAGTGGTTCGACCCGAACTGGAAAAAGGCCAACGCGCCGCTGCTGCCCAACGGCGAGCCCGACCCCGAGCAGCGCGCCGAGCGCCTCTGGAACGAGCGCCAGGCGCTGGACATCGCGCAAGCGGTACGCGGCCGCAGCGCCAGCGTGAGCGAGGAAAGCAAGCCCTCGACGCAAGCCTCGCCGCTGCTCTTTGATCTGACCTCGCTGCAACGCGAAGCCAACAGCCGCTTCGGCTACTCGGCCAAAACCACGCTCGCGCTGGCGCAAAGCCTGTATGAAAAGCACAAGGCGCTGACTTACCCGCGTACCGATTCGCGCGCGCTGCCCGAGGACTATCTGCCCGTGGTCAGGAAAACCATGGAGGTGCTGGCCGCAAGCGAGCTGCGCCACCTCGCGCCCTTCGCGCAACAAGCGCTGGCGCAGGCCTACGTGAAACCCAGCAAGCGCGTGTTCGACAACACCAAAGTGTCCGATCACTTCGCCATCATCCCCACGCTGCAAGCCCCGCACGGCCTGAGCGAAGCCGAGCAAAAGCTCTACGACTTCGTGGCGCGGCGCTTTCTGGCCGTGTTCTTCCCGAGCGCCCAATACCTGGTCACCACGCGCATCAGTACGGTCGAACACGCGAACCAGCGCTACGCCTTCCGCTCTGAAGGCAAGGTGCTGGTCCAGCCAGGCTGGCTGGCCATCTACGGCAAAGAAGCCGCCGCAGAAGGCGAGGACAAAGAGAACAAGGACAGCAAAACGCTGGTGCCGGTGCAAAAGGGCGAGCCGGCGCAGGTGCAATCCTGCGAAGCGCGCGGCCTGAAAACGCGCGCACCGGCGCGCTACTCAGAAGCCACCCTGTTGGGCGCCATGGAAGGCGCCGGCAAACTGGTCGATGACGACGCGCTGCGCGAGGCGATGCAGGAAAAAGGCCTGGGCACGCCCGCCACGCGCGCGGCCATCATCGAAGGGCTGCTGGGCGAGAAATACCTGTTGCGCGAAGGCCGTGAGTTGACCCCGACCGCCAAAGCCTTCCAACTCATGACGCTGCTGCGCGGCCTGGGCGTGGAAGAACTGTCCCGCCCCGAACTCACGGGCGAATGGGAGCACAAGCTGGCGCAAATGGAACGCGGCAAGCTCGCGCGCGCGGAGTTCATGCGCGAAATCGCGGCGATGACCGAGCACATTGTGCGCAAGGCCAAGGAATACGACCGCGAGACCGTGCCGGGCGACTACGCGACGCTGCAAACGCCCTGCCCCAACTGCGCCGGCGTGGTGCGCGAAAACTACCGCCGCTACGCCTGCACCGGACGCAGCGGGGACAGCAGCCAGGACGGTTGCGGTTTTTCCTTCGGCAAATCGCCCGCCGGACGCACCTTTGAAATCGCCGAAGCCGAACAGTTGCTGCATGACAAGCACATTGGCCCGCTCGAAGGTTTCCGCTCCAAGGCCGGCTGGCCCTTCAGCGCCGAAATCGTGTTGCGCCGCGACGAGGAAGCCAATAACTACAAGCTCGAATTCGATTTCGGCGACAGCAAGGACGATGCCGAAACCGGCGAGATCACCGAATTCGATCCGGCGCGCGCGCTCGGCCCTTGCCCCAAATGCGGCGCGCGCGTGTTTGAACACGGCAGCAACTATGTCTGCGAACGCTCGGTACCCACGCGCCCCCACCCCCAGCCCAATTGCGACTTCAAAACCGGCCGCATCATCCTGCAACAGCCGGTTGCTGAGGAGCAGATCCGCAAACTGCTGACCACGGGACGCACCGACCTGCTCGACAAATTCGTCTCCATGCGCACGCGCCGCCCCTTCAAGGCTTTTCTGACGTGGGATAAAAACCAGGGCAAGGTCAGCTTTGAATTTGAAGCGCGCGAATCGAAATTCCCGCCGCGCAAGAAGGCGGGGGCAGTCAATGATGCAGGCGCAGCGGGCGCGCGCAGTGCGCCGGCGAAAACCGCCTCTCGCACGGCCGCCCCATCGGGGGCCAAAAAAACCGTCGCGGCGAAAAAACCGGCGGCGCGCCAAACCGCCCCACGCAAAACCGGCGCGGGCCTGCCCCCCAGCCCGGCGCTGGCGGCGATCGTCGGCACCACGCCGCTGGCGCGCACCGAAGCCATCAAAAAGCTCTGGGTCTACATCAAGGCCCATGGCCTGCAAGACAGTGCCGACAAACGCAACATCAACGCCGACGCCACGCTGCGCCCGCTGCTTGGGCAGGACCAGGTTTCGATGTTCGCGCTGGCGGGGATCGTCAACAAACATCTGGGCTGATTCCAGTTTCAGATGAAATCCGGGGAATGCACATGAAACCATTGAACGGAATCCGGCAGATTGGGATGGCTTGCATGGCGGTGATTTGCTCGGCCATGGCGCTTGGCCTGCTTGGCGCCTGCACCACCCCCGGCGCGACTGCGGCGGGCAGCAGCGGTGGCCGCAGCGGCGTCACCGTCTTCGGTACGGTGGACACCGGCATCAGCCACACACAGACCCAACGCCGCGGGCGGTGAGCCGCCTGGGGCGGCTTGTTGGGGGTGATTGGCCGCCCCCCCCGCGCCTGCACGCGTGTCGCGTCAAATTCCGCCGCGCGGAGGGGCATCCCGTCATCGCCATTCGTGGTTCGCGGTTTGTGATTCGCGGCAAGGCGCGCCAGGTACGGCGCTGACGGGCGCGCAGCGCCGTCAGCGCGAAGGCCCATCCCGCCCGTGCCTACGGCTTACGGCTGCGCTGCGACCGCCCCGCCCTGCCCAGCCACGCCGCCGATCAGAATGATCGCGGGGCTGGCCAGGCCGGCCGCACGCGCATCGGCCAAAGCATCCAACACGCCTTGCCAGCAACGCACATCAGGGCGGCTGGCCTGCATCACGATCGCGGCGGGGGTGGAGCCGGCCAGCCCGGCCTCGCGCAAGGCATCACGAAGCGCTTCGAGGCGGTGCATGCCCATGTAAATCGCCAGCGTGGTGCCCGAAGCCACGAGCGCGCGCCAGTTCGGCTCGCTGCCGGTGGCGGTGTGCGCGGTGACGAAACTGACCCCGTGGCCGTGTTCACGGTGGGTCAGCGCAATACCCAGCGCCTGCGCCGCCGCCGCCGCGCTGGTGATGCCGTTGATGACTTCGCAGCCGATGCCGTGGGCGCGCAAAAAATCCAGCTCCTCGCCGCCGCGCCCAAACAGCAGCGGATCGCCGCCCTTGACGCGCGCCACCTGCCGCCCGGCCAGGACGTGTGCGAGCATGCGCTGCTCGATGATGCGTTGCGAAACCGAGTGGCGCCCGCCGCGCTTGCCCACCGGCTCGACGAGGGTGCCGGGCGGCGCGAGCGCCAGAATATCGGGCCCAACCAGATCGTCGACCAGCCAGACCTCGGCTTCGCGCAGCACGCGCGCGGCCTTGAGCGTGAGCAGTTCAGCATCCCCGGGGCCGACGCCGATGAGCCAGACCTTGCCTTGTTTTGCTTGTACCTGTTGTTCCATAGTCAGGGTTCAATATCGGGTCGCGGGCCTTCGATTTTTCGGTGCGCCCAGGAGCGAAAGGAGACGGGCCGTCAATGACTCGTCCCAGAAGAGCGCATGGTCTTGTTATAGACGTTGTATTTTCCAACGGGCTTGCTCATGGGGATGCGCTTAACTTCGCGCCAGGTGGCCGCGTCATAAACCACGATGGCGCCCCCTTCTGACAGGGGCGCCATCAGGCTGACCAGTGCATAGCGCCCATCGCGCGTGAATTCGACATGCGCCGCCGTTTTGCCGGGGCTGGGCGTCACGCTACCGGCCACCTTGAAGGTACGCTTATCGATGATTTGCAGCGTGTCGCGGTATTTGGGGCCCATCATCGCATCGGTCCAGGCGTAGGGCGTCTGCTCGTGGCTGCGGATGAAAAAACCGGGACCGTTGGTTTGGATTTCCGCCACGGTTTTCCAGTGGTCCATATCGATCACGGTGATCTGGGCCTTTTTGAGGTTGGGCGAGGCCATCACATGGCCTCCGTCGCCGGTGCGCCAGGTGATGCCGCTGCCCAGGTGGGGCATCCCGGACAGATCCAGCTGCGCGATGCGCCGGCCGCTGTTCAAATCAATCACCTGGGCGCTGCCCGCGCGTGAGGCGCCCAGAATGTGGCGATAGCGCTGGTCGAAGTAAAAATCGTCGAGCACCTCGGGCAACGCCAGCTTGCGCGGCGTCAGCGCGGCGGCGGATTTCTTGCGGGCGTAGCCGATCTCCCACACCGCCGGCGTGTCCTTGAGGGCGACGATGAAGCTGTGGCGCGGCGCCGCGTCATACACCGCCGAGACGCGCGAGGGTTTCCCATCGGCGCCGGTGACGGGATAAACACGCACCGGCTCCAGATCGCTCGCGCGCATCAGCACCAGCGTTTCGGGCAGTGTGTTGCCTGCCAGCACCCAGCGTCCGTCGTCGCTGACGGCGAGATTGCGCGTATTCAGGGCGACACGGATTTCGGCCGTCTGCACCAGATTCCACAGGTCGTACTTCGTGATCCAGCCGTCGCGGCTGGCGACATAGACGTAGCGCCCGTCAGGACTGAACTTGGGGCCGCCGTGCAATGCGAAGTGGGTGGGAAAACGCGCCATCGGTTCGAGCGTGCCGCCGTCGAGCATGCTCAGGTGATGATCCCCGGCTTCGACCACGACGAACAGATTGCGCGCATCGGCCTTAAACACCGGCTTGGCCGGCAGCGTGCCGGGCGCATGTTCGACCCAATGGGTGCTGTCCATGTCCAGCCGCGTCCACTGCGGCGTTTGCGCGGGCGCGGTGCGCAGCCAATGCGCGAGCGCGTTCAGCTCGTCCTCTGAAAGCTGACCCGCGAAACCCTGCATTTGCGTGGCGACGCGGCCTTGACGCAGCACGGCGTCGAGCTCCCGGCCCGAGAGGCGCTCCAGGCTCTGCGGCAGCAGCGCCGGCCCCATGCGGCCGACACGATCGGGGCCGTGACACAGGGCGCAGTTTTTCTGGAACAAATCGTCCGGGTCGATGGCCGTGGCCGTGGCCGTGGCCGCGGCGGCAGGCGCCGGGGCCGAAACACCCGGCGCAGCATCATCAGCAAGGACGTGCATCGCGGCACAAGAAAGCACAAGGGCCGGCACAAGCCCGGGGAAACGGGAAAGGCGGAACAGACGGGAAAGACGGAAAAGGCGCATGGCTGAAAGAGATGACAATGTCCGTAGTATCCGGTCAAAAACAGAACAAAATCAATTTGTTAGAAAATATGACCGGATTGTCCGTAAGACCGACTCGGGTTTGAAACACCGGGGGCCCTGAAGGCCGGTTCTGAACGGTTCAGTGGCTTTCGGCTCCATCGGCGTCGTTGCGGCAGAGGCAGGGTTGGATAGGCCACGCCGGCTGTCTGTACGCGGTGTACGCGGTGTACGCGGTGTACGCGGGCAAGCGCAGATGCAGCAAGCGCGTCGGCTGGATCAGGCGGCGCGGTGTGCCGTACCGTGGACCATAGCCCGTGACGGTCATGTTTCTATGTCTCCTTGTTCTATGTCTCCTTGCAAGAGCAGCAGAAGAGCGGCAGCCTGCAAAACGCTGCTGCCGTCCATACCACCCTTTATAGAAATTCGGACGGGCAGGCGAAATATACCGATCCACTTTGATCCAGTTCAATGAAACGCCTTCCGGACGATGGCTCACGGCGGCGGCCAACATGTATTCTCGATACAAGAACCTGTTGACGATTGATCCAACCCCACTCCAACCTGGAGACGATTTATATGTCCGCTTGGCCCGACACGCGCATCTTGGACTTGTTTCAGATTGATGTTCCCATCGTGCTGGCGCCCATGGCGGGCGCCGGGAGCGTGGATCTGGCCATTGCCGTGGCGCGTGCGGGGGGCTTGGGATCGCTGGCGTGCGCGATGCTGGAGGCCGAGCAGATTCGGCAACAGATCGGGCAGTTCCGTGCGGCGGTGCGCGCGCCCATCAATCTGAATTTTTTCTGCCACACCCCCCCGCAACCCGATCCGCAGCGCGAAGCGCAGTGGCGCGCCCGTCTGGCGCCGTATTACGCCGAATGGGGGATCAGTGCCGATGCCCAGGTCCCGGCGGTGCAGCGCGCCCCTTTCGATGCAACGCTGTGCGCGCTGGTGCAAGAGTGCAAGCCGGAAGTGGTGAGCTTTCACTTCGGCCTGCCCGCGCCGGATTTGCTGGCGCGCGTGCGCGCCGCCGGCGCGAAGATCCTCTCGTCGGCCACCACGGTGCACGAGGCGCGCTGGCTGCAGGAGCGCGGCGTCGATGCCGTCATCGCGATGGGCAACGAAGCGGGCGGGCATCGCGGCATGTTCCTGGCGCAGACCCTTGAATCGCAGGTCGGCACTTTCGCGCTGGTGCCGCAAGTGGCCGATGCGGTGCGCGTGCCGGTGATCGCGGCCGGCGGCATCGGCGACGCACGCGGCTTGGTTGCCGCATTGGCATTGGGCGCGTCGGCGGTGCAGATGGGGACCGCTTATCTGCTCGCGCCCGAGGCCAAGATTTCCGCACTGCACCGGGCCGCGCTCAAGCAAGCCAGCGATGCCGATACCGCGTTGACCAACCTGTTCAGCGGCCGCCCGGCACGCGGCATCGTCAACCGGTTGATGCGCGAGATCGGGCCCATGAATCCCTGTGTCCCCGCGTTCCCGCTGGCCGGCGCCGCGCTGGCGCCGCTGCGCGCGCCAACGGAGAGCGCAGGCCGCACCGATTTCATCAGCCTGTGGTCGGGTCAGGCAGGACGGCTCGCCACGCAAGACGGGGCCGAGACGATCACGCGCCGGATTGCGACGCAGGCGCAGGCGCAGCTCGCGCGCCCCGGCCAAAGCGCGGGCGGCGCGCATGGATAATCCGCTCCATCATGAGCGGCAATACCTTCGGCACCCTGTTCGCAGTCACGAATTTCGGTGAATCCCACGGGCCGGCGATCGGGTGCGTGATCGACGGTTGTCCCCCCGGCATGGCGCTGAGTGAAGCGGACATCCAGCCCGATCTGGAGCGCCGCCGCCCCGGCACCAGCCGTTACGTCACCCAGCGCAATGAGCCCGATACCGTGCAAATCCTCAGCGGCGTCTACGAAGGCCGCACCACCGGAACGCCGATTGCGCTGCTCATCGCCAACACCAACCAGCGCAGCAAGGACTACGGCGCCATTGCCCAGCAGTTCCGCCCGGGCCACGCCGACTACACCTACTGGAAGAAATACGGCCTGCGCGATCCACGCGGCGGCGGGCGCTCATCGGCGCGCCTGACCGCGCCGATGGTGGCGGCCGGCGCAGTCGCCAAGAAGTGGCTCGCACAACAGTACGGCACGCGCTTGCGCGGCTGTATGACGCAGTTGGGCGAAATCGAAATTCCTTTCGAGGGCTGGGAGCACGTGCCCAACAACCCCTTCTTCGCGCCGATGGCCGATGTCAGCCCCCTCCAAACCTACATGGAAGCGCTGCGCAAAAGCGGCGATTCCTGCGGCGCACGCCTGCGCGTGACGGCCACGGGCGTGCCCGTCGGTCTGGGTGAGCCGCTGTTCGACAAGCTCGACGCCGATATCGCTTACGCGATGATGGGCATCAACGCCGTCAAGGGTGTGGAAATCGGCGCCGGCTTTGCCTGCGTGGCGCAACGCGGCAGCACGCACGGTGACGCCATCACGCCCGCGGGCTTTGCCAGCAACAACGCGGGCGGCGTGCTCGGCGGCATCAGCACCGGGCAAGATATCGAAGTGAGCCTGGCCATCAAGCCGACCAGTTCGATCCTGATTGCGCGCCCTTCGGTGGATGTGGACAACCGCCCTGTCCAGGTGATCACCGCGGGCCGCCACGATCCTTGCGTCGGACTGCGGGCCACGCCGATCGCCGAGGCGATGCTGGCTTTGGTGCTCATCGATCACGCGCTGCGCTTGCGGGCGCAGTGCGGAGATCGCGGCGGCGACAACACCGCGCGTGCTTGAACAACAGGCGCCCGGCCTTGTTCAGGGGTTCGCCTGGGGCGGCGCCGGGAGCACTGGCGGCGCTGACCGCTCCATCGCCTGCCAAGCGCTGGGCGCAACCGGCTGCATGAAAACCAGATTGTTCGAGTACGAAATCCAGACACGCTGCGATCCCATGAAATCCATACCGAGCAGCATATCTTCCTGATTCAGATCGGTATCGACGACCGCCAGCGGAATGTGCTGGAACGAAAAGGGGCCAATTTCCAGGGTATCGAAGCGGTAAACATAGGTAGGAATGGTTTTCTCCCCGAAGCCTGAGAAGTGGGTCACAGGAACCTCCAGGAAGGGGTTGCGTTCTTGCTCGCCGAGCCCGACATTGCGCGCGGCTTTTTTCGTCACGATGGAGCGGACCGCGCCCGTATCAAGCACAGCCCGCGCCGGATGACCATTGAGGGTCACCGGCATCAGAAATTTACGGGCCCGGAGGATGTCCGAAAAATAGTCCAGCTTGACCGGCGCTGGCGCGTATCTGTAATATTTTTCCGGCCAGGGAACGAACCAGCCCGCGCAATTGCGCACGCTGTAGAACATCATTTGTTTGGCGGCGAAATCGAATTCGATGTCGTAGCGGGAAAGGATGTCTGAGCCCAGCAAACCGACCACCTGCGGCTGTTCCTCGGGCTGTTTGGGCACGAACATGGAGCCCATGGCAACCTTCAGCTGGGTCCATTCCAATGGCCCCAGTTTGAGCGACGGAATCATGCGGTTGTCTTGTATACGGGAGCCCCCCGTGCCGATGCCCGCGATACGGTGGGTCGGCATGTAATCGGTGGCAAGCCCCATCATGTCGACGGCCGCGGGCGTCAGCGCTGTCTGCGCGCCGGTATCGACAACCATCAGATAGTTTTTACCGCCGATATCGACAGGAACCAGGTATTGTCCGGAGACTTCAGTCATCGGCAAACGGGCCTGCATCGTCAACGCACATCCCTCGTTGGGGTGGGCCGTCCCCATTTGAGCCCACGCGCAAGGGGAAAAAAGGAATGCAGAAAAAAGAAAAATAGCAAGATTAAAAAACTGTCTCATGAATTTCTTTTCCATTGAATGCGCAGGCAGAATCGAACACGGCACGCCGCAGTTAAGAACCTGTTTACGATCTCAAATGGCTCACGTTGGGCCGCAATCGGGATGAGTGGGTGGCCCATGGCGCGCCGCATGGGCTGGTGCCCATGCAAGCGACTGGGCCGCCCAATCGCCCGA
>JAITWT010000186.1 GCA_031285125.1 Burkholderiaceae bacterium
CATGGTTATTTCCTTTGTGAAGCGTGAATTCGGGGAATGGGCAGTGAACCCTCGGTCAACGAAGACCGGCGCTTTGAGCGTAACGCACTTCTTCACTGACACCATGATGCTAAGTGAGAAAAACCGCCTTTCCGACAGAGAGGATGACTTTTCCATTCGGAATTGTTGTTTTTTCGTTTGGAGCAAAGCCTGCTTTGGCGCGGCTCTGCTGCCCTCGCGTGCCTCATCTGCCGGTGCACGCATGGGCCGGGGGGATGAGGCGCCATCGTGTCGGCGCCACCGTTGATCGTATAAGCCACCTGCCGTGGTCCATTTTCATGGAATCAAATCAATTCACATGATGTGAAAAATTATCTTTCGGTTGCTCCGTAATATTTCTCAATGCGAATAATATGTCTCATATAGAGAAATTTAATTTTAACTTATTGATTTATATGTATAAAAAATATGTCTTGTATAAGACATAAGAGTTTAAGTTTGGGGTACAGTTTCGCTAGAGGTCGGCGGCTATTTGATGGTCTCGCTACCTTCAGTGCGCCTCTTCTTGGACGCTTTCCCAACTCTGTTTTTCAACTTCATCCATCACCTTTCCGGAGTGACCATGACCGAAACCTCCACACAACCACTCAGCCGCGAACAGCAAGTGGCCGCGCTTGAAAAAGACTGGGCCACCAACCCGCGTTGGAAGAGTATTAAGCGCGGCTACAGCGCCGCCGACGTGGTGCGCTTGCGCGGCAGCGTTCAGCCCGAATACACACTGGCGCGGCGCGGCGCCGAAAAGCTGTGGGCCAAGATCAACGGCGGCGCCAAAAAGGGCTACGTCAACGCTTTTGGCGCGATCACTGCCGGTCAGGCCATGCAGCAGGCCAAGGCCGGGCTGGAGGCGGTGTACCTGTCGGGCTGGCAGGTGGCCGCCGACGGTAACACCAGCGAGACCATGTACCCCGACCAGTCGCTGTACGCCTATGACTCGGTGCCGACCATGGTGCGGCGTATCAACAATACCTTCAAGCGCGCCGACGAGATTCAATGGGGACGCGGCGTCAACCCCGGCGACCAGGCGTTCATCGACTACTTTCTGCCGATCGTGGCCGACGCCGAAGCGGGCTTTGGCGGCGTGCTCAATGCGTTCGAGCTGATGAAGAACATGATCGCCGCCGGCGCGGCGGGCGTGCACTTTGAAGACCAATTGGCCGCTGTCAAGAAGTGCGGCCACATGGGCGGCAAGGTGCTGGTGCCGACACAGGAAGCGATCGAGAAGCTGATCGCGGCGCGTTTTGCGGCTGACGTGATGGGCGTGCCCACCATCGTGCTGGCCCGTACCGATGCCCAAGCGGCCAACCTGCTGACCAGTGACCATGACGCCAACGACAAGCCCTTCCTGACCGGCGAGCGCACGCAGGAAGGCTTTTACCGCGTCAGGAACGGGTTGGAGCAGGGCATCAGCCGCGGCGTGGCCTATGCGCCCTATGCCGATTTGGTGTGGTGCGAAACGGACAAGCCCGACCTGGGTTTCGCGCGCGAATTCGCGCAGGCCGTGCTCGCCAAGAGCCCCGGCAAGTTGCTGGCCTACAACTGCTCGCCCTCGTTCAACTGGAAGAAGAATCTGGACGATCAAACCATCGCCAAGTTCCAGGACGAACTCTCCGCGCTGGGCTACAAGTACCAGTTCATCACGCTGGCCGGTATCCACGTCAACTGGTACCGCACTTTCGAATTTGCCCGCGCCTACGCCGGCGGCGAAGGCATGAAGCACTACGTCAACATGGTGCAGGAACCCGAATTCGCCGCGCGCGAGCAGGGCTACACCTTCGTGTCGCACCAGCAGGAAGTGGGCGCGGGTTACTTCGACGACGTGACCACCGTGATCCAGGGCGGCTCTTCCAGCGTCAAGGCGCTGACCGGCTCGACCGAGGAAGCGCAGTTCCACTGAGGCGCTGAATACGGGCCGCTACACGCGGCCCGTCCCATCAAGCCCGGCCCAGGCGCCGGGCTTTTTTATGCCGCGCCCAGCAGGGGCACGATCCAGAAGGTGTAAGACGAATCCGCCTCCGCCCGAGCAGGCCGTCAAAACGTGCCCGATCCAGGCGCAAAGCGCAGCCGTGGCCGGATGGGTTCACACCCTTTCTCAGAACCTGTTGACGATCTTGGCGTGAGGTGTGCGGGAGGCGGATGGGGATGGGCTGCAAGGCGCAAGCCGCAGCCCATGGCGCGTGCCATGGGCAAGGGTTGCAACGCCGCAGACCGCCCAAGCCCGCGCCCGTACGCCCGCGCCGGGATCGTCAACAGGTTCTCAGGTGTGGCTGATCCTGAACGCGCCGAACATCTGCTCGGCATTCTTGCGCATTTGTTCCTGTAGTTGCAGAAAGGTGTTTTTGGACTGCTCGACATAGCTGCCGGTCAACCCCTGCAGCAGCGGCGATTGCAGTGTCAGGAAGCGCGTCCACAACTCAGGCGTGATGTGCTCGGCTTGGTCGGCCAGTTGCGCCTGCAATTCGGCCATGGCCTGAATATTTTTCTCCAGATACGGCCCCATGTAGCTGCGCATGGCATGGCCGTAAAAACGAATGATGCTGGAGAGCATTTGCTCGGTAAACAGCGGCGCGCCGCCCGCTTCGGCTTCCAGAATGATTTGCAACAGAATGCTGCGCGTGAGGTCTTCGCCTGTCCGGGCATCGAGCACCACGAAAGGTTCGGCGGACATCACCAGTTCCCTGACCTGCGCCAGAGTGATGTATGAAGACGTATCCGTGTCGTAGAGCCTGCGGTTTGGATATTTCTTAATAATGCGCCCCGTGTCAGGCTGGGCAGCTCCCGCGCGCGTCTTCTTGTCCTTGCTGTGCATCACAAACTCCTTGTCGTCGCCGTATCAGGCCAAGCAGGCCGAGCGACTGGACCCTCCATTCTATGAAGAAGCTGATGGTGACAGCTTGCCTCCGGATTTTCTGATGGAAGCAACGGCGCCCTCTGTTTGGACTGACAACGCTCGGTATCCAATGAAATGGATGAATTTACGTCGATGGTCAGGCACGAACAGCGGCGATGATCCATGCCATGACGCGGACGCGCAACGCTACGGTGAGGGCGACGGCGCGATTTCATGGTCAGGTATCGACGAGGCAAGATACGGATACTGCACAACCTGAGAAGGGTCTGCAAACTTGCTCAGAGACCGTCTGAAACAAAAAAGGCTCTGGATGTTTTGAGCATCCGAAGCCCTTGGATTGATCTCTGAAGAGGTGGTAGGCGCGATTGGATTCGAACCAACGACCCCCACCATGTCAAGGTGGTGCTCTAACCAACTGAGCTACGCGCCTGAAGTTTGTCCGAAAACGTCGATTGTAGCAGGAGCGTCCAGGCGTGCCGGGCGTGGCTGCGATGTTTCGCACCGCTGTGTTTGGCAACCTTGTTCATCGTCTACGGGCGTTGCGCACGCCAGGCACGGCCTTGACTTGGCTGATCACCTGTCCGAGCCATTGGGTGTCGGAGATCTCGACCGTGAAGGTCATCCACGCGATGTTCTTGACGGTTTCACTTTGCACGCCGATGACATTCATTTTCTCGCGCGCGAATACATCGGAAATGTCGCGCAACAGCCCCTGGCGATCGCTCGCTTGTACCGACACGTCGACGGCATAGGCCAGCGTGCCTGCTTCTGCGCTCTGGCTCCACTGCACCTCGATCAAGCGCTCGGGGTCGCGCGCGGCCAGCATGTGGAGGCTGCTGCATTCGCTGCGATGCACGCTGACGCCGTGCCCGCGTGTGACGAAACCGCCGATCGCATCCGGCGGCGCGGGGCGGCAGCAGCGAGCCAGTTGCGTCATCAGCGAGGACATGCCCACCACCAGCACACCGCCGCGCGCCCCGGGATCACCGTTACGCGTGCGCTTGATAAGCACCCCTTCGTTCGGCGCTGCGGTATTGGCCGGGGCAGGGCGCAGCAGGGTCTCGATGTTGCGCAGCGAGAACTCATCCTTGCCGACGACTTCGAACAGGGCGTCCGCCGATTTGAAGCCCAGCCGCGCCGCCAAGTCTTCCAGCTTGATCGCTGTCTTGCCTTCGCGTTGCAGCAACTTTTCGACCATTTCGCGTCCGCGCGCGATGGCTTCGTGCGCGATCTGCGCGTTGAACCATGCGCGCACCTTGGCGCGCGCGCGCGCGCCCACCAGGTAGCCGAGTTCGGGGTTGAGCCAATCGCGCGATGGGCCGCCCTCCTTGGCGGCAATGATCTCCACCGTCTGCCCATTGCGCAGCGGTGTATTCAGCGGCGCCATCGCGCCATCGATGCGCGTGCCACGGCAACGGTGGCCCAAGTTGGTGTGGACCGTGTAAGCGAAATCGATCGGCGTGGCGCCCTGCGCCAGCTCGACGATGGTCGCATCGGGCGTGAGCACATAGATGCGGTCGTCGAACAGCCCCTTGCCCTGTTCACCGCCGGAAAGGTCACGCTCCCACGCAAAGAGCTGGCGCAGTACGGCGATCTTGGCGTCGTATTCGCCGCTGGCCCACACCCCCGCATAGCCTTTGGCCCCGGCCTCCTTGTAGGCCCAGTGCGCGGCCACGCCATGTTCGGCGTGTTCGTGCATGGCCCGCGTCCGAATTTGAATTTCAATGGGCTTGCTCAGGGGTTGTCCGGGCTGTCCATGGCCCTGGGTGACTTCGCGCACCACGGTGTGCAGGGACCGGTAGCCGTTGGATTTGGGGCGCGCGATGTAGTCGTCGAACTCGGCCTCGATCGGCTGGAAATGCGTATGCACCCAGGCCAGCGTCGTGTAGCAGTCCTTGATCTCGGGCACGATCACGCGCAGCGCGAGGATGTCGTACACCTGATTGAAATCGAGCGACTTGCCGCGCATTTTCTTGACGATGCTATAGATATTCTTGGGCCGGCCCTGCACGTCGGCGGCAATGCCTTCGGCGCGCAAAGCTTGTTGCAACCGTGTGGCCAGCGTTTGCACGCGTGTCTCGCGTTCGACACGCTTTTCGTCAAGCAAACCCGCAATGCGCTTGTAGGTTTCAGGTTCGATAAAGCGGAAAGACAGGTCTTCGATCGCCCACTTGAGCTCCCAGATGCCCAGCCGGTTGGCCAGTGGCGCGAACACTTGCAGCGATTCGCGGGCCACGCTCTCGGGCAGCTGGCGCTTGACGGTCGCCGCGTAGCGCAGCGTTTGCAAGCGCGAGGCCAGGCGCAGCAGCACCACGCGCAAATCGCGCGAGAAGGCCAGCAGCATCTTGCGTACGTTCTCGGTCTGCGCGCCGGTATTGCCGGCCAGGTAGCGCGCGCCGGTGGCCGAACGCGCCTGAGCCTGCACGTCAATCAGCTTGGTCGTCTCGATCGCCAGCTGTGCGAAGTTGTCGCCGAAGACCTTGGCGATGACCTCTTGCGGCTTATTCAGGTGCGCACAAGCATAGACCAGATAGCTCGCTGCCTGCATGGCTTCGGAGCCGCCGATGTGTGCCACGATGGCAGCCACCGCATCGGCGTGTACGAGCGTGTTTTCGCCACTGGGCAGCTGCTCGCCGGCGATCAGTGGTGCGGCGAATGTGCGTGCACGCGCCAGCATGTTCTGCGTCGCTGTGTCGCGTTCCGCTGTGGCGGCCAGCAATGCGAGCGTGGGCGCCGAAGTCGCTGCCCTAGGGGCAACCGTATCAGAAGCAGTCATCCAATGAAATCCAATATGTTTCAAGCACAGATCAGTCGCTCAGGCGTCGGGTGCGCCCCATGGCCTGTAAGCCATACGATGCGCGCCGGCGGGGCCAGCGCAGGCAACGAAGTGAAGCTCAGGTTCCGTTAAAACAGTCATGGCGCAGCCTCCTTCGGGCTTGCTTTTGCGCGTCTGTGCACTGCATTCGCGCATAACATAATGAGCACTTCCATCATCCTACTTGAAGCGAGGATCGGCGCCATGATGCTCAAAGGAAAAACTGCACTCGTCACCGGCTCTACAAGCGGTATCGGTTTGGGTATAGCCACCGCGCTGGCCCAGCAAGGGGCGAATATTTTGCTCAACGGTTTCGGTGATATTGAAAGCCCGAAAGCGCAGATCGCCAAGCTCGGCGTGCAGGTGGATTACCACGGCGCGGATCTGAGCCAGCCCGCGCAGATTGCCGACATGATGGCGTTCGCTGCCCAGCGTTTTGGCCGCGTGGACATTCTGGTAAACAACGCGGGCATCCAGTGCGTGGCCAACATCGAAGATTTCCCGCCCGAAAAATGGGACGCGATCATCGCCATCAATCTCAGCAGTGCCTTCCATACCGTGCGCTTGGCCTTGCCGGCGATGCGCGCGGCTCAATGGGGACGGATTATCAACACAGCATCGGCGCATGGGCTGGTGGCTTCGGCGCAAAAAGTGGCCTATGTAGCCGCCAAGCATGGGATCGTGGGCCTGACCAAAACGGTTGCGCTTGAGACGGCAACCACGGGCATCACCTGCAACGCGATTTGCCCGGGCTGGGTGCTCACGCCGCTGGTGCAAAAGCAGATCGACGACCGCGCAGCGCGCGAAAGCATCCCGGTGGAGAAAGCGCGCAGCGATCTGCTGGGCGAAAAACAGCCCTCAGGGCAATTCGTGACCATCGAGCAATTGGGTGGGCTGGCGGTATTCCTGTGCTCGCCGGCGGCCGATCAGGTGCGCGGCGCGGCCTGGCAGATGGACGGCGGCTGGACCGCGCAATGAGCTTCACCGCAGCAAGCCGGCCCGGCGAACGTTGCTCCGCCTTGCTCCCGCTCCCACCAGGGGAGAGGGGAATTCATGCGCGATTGGCGATTGAATTGGCAATGAAAAATGAGGTTGTGGAAAATCAGGTTGTGAACAGGTTCTGATCGCTCGGGGCCGGGGCGAGCGGCCTCAGAACCTGTTTACGATCTCAAATGGCTCACGTTGGGCCGCAATCGGGATGAGTGGGTGGCCCATGGCGCGCCGCATGGGCTGGTGCCCATGCAAGCGACTGGGTCGCCCAATCGCCCGATTTCGGCCCAACCCGAAGGGCAGAGGCCTTTTCGGGCGGTCTGCGGCGTTGCAACGCTGGCCCATAGCACGGGCTATGGGCTGCGCGCCGCGCCTTGCATCCCC
>JAITWT010000187.1 GCA_031285125.1 Burkholderiaceae bacterium
CCATCCTCGCCCTTGCGGAACCAGTTGGTGGTGTAGATGCGCGGCACCTGGGCGCCGGCGGCCTGGAGCTTGCGGCCCAGGTTGAGCCAGTGCTCAAAGTAGTGCGACATGTTGTAGCCGGTAAACGGCAGCATGGCAAACGGGTCGCGCCGCACCACGCCCTGCTGACCGGCGGCGGCGGCGGTGGTTTCCGACCCCATCGTGGCGGCCATGTACACGCCTTCGACCCAGTCGCGCGCCTCGGTCACCAGCGGCACGGTGGTCGAGCGCCGACCGCCGAAGATGAAGGCGTCGATCGGCACGCCCCTGGGATCGTCCCAGGCCGAATCGAGCGCGGGGTTGTTGGTGGCCGCCACGGTAAAGCGCGCGTTCGGGTGCGCCGCCTTGGCGCCGGTTTGTTTGGCGATCTCCGGCGTCCAGTCCTTGCCTTGCCAGTCGATCAGATGCGCTGGCGGCTGATCGGTCATGCTCTCCCACCAAACGTCGCCATCGTCGGTCAGCGCGACGTTGGTGAAAATCACGTCTTTGTCCAGACTGGCCATGCAGTTGGGATTGGTCTGCACGTTGGTGCCGGGGGCCACGCCGAAGTAGCCCGCTTCCGGGTTGATGGCGTACAGCCGCCCGTCCTGCCCCGGCTTGATCCAGGCGATGTCGTCGCCGATGGTGGTGACCTGCCAGCCCTCGAAGCCCTTGGGCGGAATCAGCATGGCAAAGTTGGTTTTGCCGCAGGCGCTGGGGAAGGCCGCAGCCACGTGGTACTTGCGGCCCTGCGGATTGGTCACGCCCAGAATCAGCATGTGCTCGGCCAGCCAGCCTTCGTCGCGCGCCATGTTGGAGGCGATGCGCAACGCAAAGCATTTCTTGCCCAGCAGCGCGTTGCCGCCGTAGCCCGAGCCGTAGCTCCAGATTTCGCGCGTTTCGGGGTAGTGGACGATGTATTTGGTTTTGTTGCACGGCCAGGTCACGTCCTGCTGGCCCGGTTGCAGCGGCGCGCCCACGGTGTGTACGCACGGCACGAACGCGCCGTCGGCGCCCAGCACGTCATAAACGGCCTGGCCCATACGGGTCATGATGCGCATGTTCACCGCCACGTAGGCGCTGTCGGAAAGCTCCACGCCAATGTGCGCAATCGGCGAACCCAGCGGCCCCATGCTGAAGGGCACCACGTACATCGTGCGGCCCTTCATGCAGCCGTCGAACAGCGGTTGCAGCGTGGCGCGCATTTCGTCCGGCGCCATCCAGTGGTTGGTCGGGCCGGCATTTTCCTTTTTGGCCGAGCAGATGAAGGTGCGATCCTCCACCCGCGCCACGTCGCTCGGGTCGGAGCAGGCCAGAAACGAGTTCGGGCGCTTGGCTGGGTTCAGGCGCTTGAAGGTCCCGGCATCGACCAGTTGCTGGCAAAGCCGGTCGTACTCCTGCTGGCTGCCGTCGCACCAGTAGATGCGCTCGGGCTTGCACAGGGCAGCCATCCGACCGACCCAGGCAATCAGCCTGGCATTCTTCACATAGGCCGGCGCCTGCACGTCCGGGACTTGGGTTTGCGCAAAAGTATTCATCTGAACACACTTTCCTAAGTTTGAAACCGTTTTTTTAAACAACCCTGTCGTCACATCAGGACCGTTTGAGAAAACGCCTACCTGCTTCGCCCAGAAAGCAAAAGGGCTACGCGCCTGGAACTTTCGATTTTATCTGGTGTATGGCTGTAATTTTTTGCGCGCTTTCCAGGCAGGTCCCCCAACACGGCCCGACCAGAACCAAAAAAAATCAATACATTTGCACTCAGGGTCAAGTAAAAATCCTCGCATGGGCGCATAGACACAATTTCACATTCATATACATTTGAGATTTTTCGTTACTTTTTATTTCCATTTTTGTCGAGATTGATCTGCATTTTCGATGGGTTTTCTATCGCCCGTGCAAAGAGAGCCGCCCTTCAGGCGCGCTCAACACGCTGAAACAGTCCTCCCGGCAAACGCGCAACGCGGCCTTCGAGCTCCAGTTCGAGCAGGCGCGCTTGCAGGTCAGGAGCGTCCCAGCCGGTGCGTGCTGACAACGCATCGAGACTGACTGGCGCATGGCCCAACGCATCGAGCAGCGATGCGTGCGCCGTCGAGCCCGCGGCCTGCGCTGCTTTCCCAGCCGCTAAAGCCGGCGATGACCGCGGTGCGCCGGCTGGCCCAATACGCTCCTGCGCGGGGGCCGCCACCGGAGCCTCCCAGCGCAGATCCTCCAGGATGTCCTGCACCGTTTCGACCAGCTTCGCGCCCTGGCGGATCAGCGCATGGCAGCCGTGCGACTGCGGCGCGTGGATCGACCCCGGAATTGCGAACACATCTTTGCCCTGTTCGACGGCCAAACGCGCCGTAATCAACGAGCCCGACTGCAAAGCCGCCTCGACCACCAGCGTACCGCGTGTCAGACCGGCAATCAGGCGATTGCGGCGCGGGAAGTTGTGTGCCAGCGGCAGCGTGCCCAGCGCGAATTCACTGACGATCAGGCCACGCCGGGCGATGCGATGCGCCAGCTCACGATGGCGCGGTGGATAGACGCGATCGAGCCCCGTGCCGACCACCGCCACGGTGGCGATCTGGTCGGCGGCGCTGCGCGCCTGGAGCGCGCCCTCGTGCGCCGAGCCATCAATGCCCAGCGCCAAACCGGAAAGCACCGTCAGCCCCGACTCGACCAGCGCGCGCGCAAAAGCGCGCGCGTCGATGTCCCCCTGCGCACTCGGATTGCGGCTGCCGACAATGGCCAAACTGTGCTCAATCTGATCGAGTTCAAACCCCTGCGCGCCCAACACATACAGCAGGACCGGCGGATCCTCGGTTTGCAGCAGTGAAGCCGGGTAACGGGGATCGCCGAGCGTGACGATACTGTGTGCGATGCCTTCGGCGGAAGCGCTTTGCAACCACGTAAAAGTCTGCTCCACCAGGGGATTCAGGGATTGCGGCTCACGCGCCAGCGCATGCACCTGCGCCGGCTCAACCACCTGCCGCAAAGCCGCGGGCGGCTGCGCAAAGATGGCCGACGGCAAACCAAAGGCCGCCAACAGCTTGCGCGCCGACGCACGCCCCACCCCTGGGGTTTCCGTCAGACGCAGCCAGCCAGCCAGTTCTTCGCGGTTCATCATGAAATCATCCCATCAATCCTGTGTCGATCGTTCCATTCAGCCATACCACAAATTGATAGAGATTGTGCCGCACGGGGATACAAGGTCTTTGTTTTAACCTAGAAACGGTCGTTGCACGCGCTCGCGCACTTTTCTGATTCAGCGCGACCCCAATCGTTCACGGCGTTTTCCGAGGCCGGTCCGTTCGCACGATGGGTGCAATCATCCCCGCCAGGATGCGCAACGCCGCATGGCGCGCCGAGCACGGCACCGGTACCGGCCGCTTCCCTTCACGCCGTGCCTCGCGCGCGGGTTGCATCGTGACGTAATTGGCGTGCCAGGCGTACGGCGAAATCAAGCCGGCGCACCAGCCAAGGGCTGATGTCGGCGTTAAATGGGTCGGGTAACAGCACCGGACCGCCGGAAGTGAGGATGGGGACGCCATCGGGCACATCATCATCGGCGTGAATCGAATCAATCGGCACGGCCAGCGCGCTTTCGATGGCGACCGTCGCGCGCTGCAACGGGTCTTCGATTTCCCCGGGGTCGAGGCGGTCGTGGCGCAACACCAGCATCGCCTTGACTGCGCTCAGCTGCGCCAGCAGCTGGTAGCCGTGGGCCTGTAGGTATTCGAGTGCTTCGATCGGCGGGCGCACCGCGCGTGGCTCGGAAAGCGCGCGCTGGGTGGCCTGCACCAGCGCCGACAGACTGTCATACGCCTCGCGGCGGGCCAGGCGCCAGTCCAGTTCTGGGCTGATCTCGACGGCGCGCAATGGGCCCAAGCCCAGCGCCAAGCGTGCATGGCGCGCCTGTGCTTTGAGGACGCGCGTGATCAAGCCCGGAATCAGGGTGCGCTCCCACGAAGGCAGCACGTAGCAGAAGGCCCAGGCTATGCCGGTACCCAACAGGGTATCGGCAATGCGTTCGAATAACGCAAAGGTTGGACTGCTGTCACCACTGAGCATGTGCGCCTGCACCAGGCCGACGACCGTAGCGGCAACGGCGGTATAGAGGTAGCGGCGTATAGCGAAGGCTTGCGATATTCCCTGCGCCACCATCATGCAGGCCAGCAGCAGCAGCGCGGGCGGGTGGATCGACAGCAGGGCCAGTGCGATCACGCAACCCAGCAGTGTGCCGGCGACGCGCTGATTGCGCCGCTCCAAGGTTTGCGACAGGCTGCCGCGCAGCACCACGGTGATGGTCAACAGCACCCAATAGGGGTGTGCGCCCCAAGGCAGATGGATGGCAATCGCATAACCCGTGCCGAGCGCGAGCGCGGCGCGGATCGCGTGGCGCAGCGCCGGGGCATCCCAGCGCCAGAGATTGAGGAACGGCGCAATCGACCAGGCCGTCGGGCTGACGAACATCTGCCAGTTGGCGCGCACCACGCTCAGGTCGGGCGCCTGCGCGCCGCTGGCAATGGCACACAAACGCTGCACTTCATCATTGAGATGGCTGATGCGATTGGCGGTACCGCGCGCCAGCATCGCCAGCGTCGGCCCGAATTGGCCGCCCCCGCGCTCCTCCTGCGGCAGATGAATTTGCGCCAGTCGCAGGCGTAGATCGGGCGGCATCGCCGGCCGGCGCATGAACAGCAAGGCATCGGCCAGCGCGTCGATGGCGCGGGCGAGCTCGTTGAGCACCGTGCGCAATGCATCCAGCACTTCGGCGCTGGCAGGGTCGGCCTTGAGGGCATCCAAATCGAGTTCGCTGGCCAGCAGGTGGTCGCGCATCTCCAGCACCACGATCAACATGGCCGCCAGTTGCTGACGGCGCACAGTGCGTGGCGATTCGAGCACGATGTCGCGCGTCGCCTGGAGCTGATCGGCCAGCGCGGCCTGCGCGCGCAGTAACTCGGCGCCGGAGGACGTATCACTGGGCGGGCGGGCTGAATCATCACCAGATGCCGCGACCGCGTTGAATTGGCGTGCCTGCGCGCGCAGCAACGCGGCCAGCGAGAGCAGCAGATCCGCGCTGTATTGCACGCGAAAGCGCGCATTGAACAGCAGGTTGGCCAGCACGGCCCAGATGACATACAAGACCGAGCCGAGCGCAAAGTACCCGGTCATCCAAAGCGTCTGCTGGAAACTCTCGGGCGGCCGCGTCGCGAGCGAAAAAACGACCGCCAGCGCAACCCCGATGGCAATCGGAATGCCGCGCTTGCCCCACGCCATCATCAAGAAGGTGAAAAAGCTCGCCCCCACGATCAGCAGCCCCAGCCCGAGCCGATGCGTATGCAAGCACAGCGCCACAAAGAACAGCGGCACGGACAGCAGCGGCGCGGGCAGCATTTGCGACCACTTGTCACGCCGGGGCGCGCAGCGGTCGGGCGCCGTGGCCACCAACGCGCCGACCGAGGCCACCGCGCTGGCTGCCGGGCCGAGCCAAAACTGCACACCCAGCACGACCACCGCCCAGCCGAGCGCCACGGTGACGCCATTGCCCACGGCATAGCCAAAGCCGGTGCGCAAAACCGCACGGATACGTTCTGATAAACGGGCGCGGACCTGCATCACCGGGGATTGCGCAAGCTAATGCGCGGGCATTAGGGGGAGCATCACGGCCGCATCGCGCGCTCAGTCGGCGTCCGATGCCGGCGCGCGGGTGAGTTTGCGCCGCGGCGGCGTGGGCGCGACGGCTTCGGATGGCGCCTCGATCGGCGCCGTTGCTGACGTTTCCGTTGCTGGCGTTTCGTTTGCCGATGGACTCTCGGCATTCAAGGTGGCGTGCACATGTACCCGGGTCATCCGCTTGTCGTCGACTGAGGCAAACTTTGAATACTTACCCAGCACAGCGGCAAGCTGGCCGTAGATACGCGGATTGCCTGCCAGACACTCTCGTTGCTCCAAGAAATCGCTCTCGCCGGTGAAGTTGCCGATCAGCCCGCCGGCCTCGGTCACGAGCAGCGAACCGCCGGCCACGTCCCAGATACTCAGGCCGCTCTCGAAAAAAGCATCGGCAAAACCGGCGGCCACATAGGCCAGATCGAGCGACGCCGCGCCTGGGCGGCGCAGGCCGGCTGCGCGCGGCATCAACTCGGCCATCATCGCCAGATACTGCTTGAAGTTATCGCCCTGGCGGAACGGAAACCCTGTACTGATCAAGCACTGCGCCAACTGTGTGCGTTTACTCACGCGGATGCGCCGCTCGTTGAGAAAAGCCCCGCGCCCGCGCGTGGCGGTGAACAAATCATTGCGCGCCGGGTCATACACCACCGCATGCTCAACGCGGCCTTTGACCATCAGCGCGATCGACACCGCGTAGACCGGAAAACCATGGATAAAGTTGGTGGTGCCATCCAGCGGATCGATCACCCACAGGAAATCCGAATCCTGCGCGCCATGCTGGCGGCCCGACTCCTCGGCCAGGATCGCGTGGCCCGGGTAGGCCGTCAGCAGCGTCTGGATGATCGCTTCCTCCGATGCCTGATCGACCTCGGTGACAAAATCATTGACCTGTTTTTGCGACACGCGCACCGCCTCGACATCGAGCGCGGCGCGGTTGATGATCGCGCCGGCGGCGCGGGCGGCCTTGACGGCCACGTTGAGCATAGGGTGGAGTAGGTTGGAGGACATCGCAATGGCGTAAAGAACGGTGTAACTATCCGTAACAGGATCGGGCGCCGGGCAAGCGCCTGGCGGCGCGGGCGAGGAAAATGGTTTTCATTCTATCGGGGCTGCCTGTTTCGGGCCCGCCCGGCCCTGTACACAATCGAAAGCCCGCGCCATCGCCCCTCCGGCACACAAAAATGGCACACGAAAACGGAAATCCATCCCCCATGCGTACCCGCTTCATCCTGATCCACACCAGCCACGCCGGTAACGTCGGCGCCGCCGCGCGCGCGATGCGCACCATGGGCTTCGACGACCTGGTGCTTGTCGCGCCGCGCTGGCCCAACGTCCTGCGGCGCGAGGAAACCATCCAGCGCGCCAGCGGCGCCCTGGACGTGCTCGAGCACGCGCGCCTCGTCGCCACGCTCGACGAGGCGCTCGACGGCGTCACCCACCTGTGCGCGACCGCGATGGTGGCGCGCGACTTCGGCCCGCCCACGCGCACGCCGCGCGAGTACTTGCCGCAGCTGGCTTCGTCCCCTACAGCAGCGCAAGAGACCTGCGTGGCCTTTCTGTTCGGCTGCGAACGATTCGGGATGCGTAACGAGGATGTCTATCGCTGCCACGTCGCGCTGTCCATTCCTGCCGACCCGGCTTTCGGCTCGCTCAATCTGGGCGCGGCCATTCAGGTCATCGCCTACGAATGGCGTCTGGCGCTGGGTGGCTTCGCGCCCCACGCAACGGATCACGGCGCCGATGCGGGCCCGTCTCCTAGCGCAGGCGCGTCTCATGACGAGGCGCCTGCGGCCGCCTCGCCGGTGGCCGATGCCCAGGCCGTCGCCGGAATGCTGGCCCACTGGGAGCGCGCCCTGATCGACATCGGATTCCTCGACCCCGCGGCACCCAAAAAGCTGATACCGCGTCTGCAACAGCTCTACAACCGCGCCCGCCTGATGCCGGAGGAAATCCACATCCTGCGCGGTATTGCCAAGGCGATGATCGAGGCCAAACGCCCTCACAGTCCGGCGCAAACCGGCACGGCGGTTGAAAAGGACGAGGATTCGGCAAGAAAGCATCCCAGCGAAAAACCGGCGCCACAGCGCGTCGATGCGTAGACTTCAACCTCAAAACGCGCCCGCTGAAGAGGGGCTCGCGCGGGCCGCCCTTCCTGGCTGTTCTGGCTGAATACCGGCGCCCGGCGACACCGCTTGGGGAATCAAAGCAGCTCAATCGCCACCGCCGTGGCTTCGCCGCCGCCGATGCACAGGGTGGCCACGCCGCGCTTTTTGCCGCGCGAGCGCAGCGCGTAAATCAAGGTCACCATGATGCGCGCGCCGCTCGCGCCGATCGGGTGGCCCAGCGCGCAAGCGCCGCCGTGGACGTTGAGCGCATCGTGCCCCACGCCCAGATCCTTCATCAACGCCATTGGCACCACGGCAAAGGCTTCGTTGACTTCCCACAGGTCCACGTCGCTTACGCTCCAGCCGGTTTTAGCGAGCAGCTTTTTCGCGGCGCCGACCGGCGCGGTGGTAAACCAACCCGGCTCCTGCGCGTGCGTGGCGTGGGCGATGAGGCGCGCGATCGGCCTGGCGCCGATTCGGGCGGCGTGCGATGCGGTGCTCAGCACCAGCGCGGCGGCGCCGTCGTTGATCGACGAACTGGACGCGGCGGTGATGGTGCCGCCCTCCTTCTTGAACGCGGGTTTGAGCGCGGGTATCTTGTCGAGCCTGATCTTGCCCGGCCCCTCGTCGATGGCGATCACGGCTGAACCCGCGCGGGTTTCGACGCTGACGGGCGCGATTTCGGCCTGGAACAGCCCATCGCGCGTGGCCTGCTGCGCGCGCTGCACGCTGGCGATGGCATAGGCGTCCTGCTGCTCGCGCGTGAAGTGGTATTTGGCGGCGCAGTCCTCGCCGAAAGTGCCCATGGAACGGCCCGGCTCGTAAGCATCTTCCAGGCCGTCGAGCATCATGTGGTCGAACACCCGGTCATGCCCGATACGGTAGCCGCCGCGCCCCTTGGGCAGCAGGTACGGCGCGTTGGTCATGCTTTCCATGCCGCCGGCCACCATCAAATCATGTGTGCCCGCCAACAGCATGTCGTGCGCGAACATGGCCGCCTTCATGCCCGAGCCGCACATCTTGCTGAGCGTGACCGCGCCGGTGCTGTCGGGCAGACCGCCCTTGTAAGCGGCCTGGCGCGCAGGGGCCTGGCCCTGACCGGCCATCAGGCAATTGCCCATCAACACTTCGCCGATGGCTGCGGGCGCAACAGCGGCGCGCTCGATCGCGGCGCGAATCGCGACGCCGCCCAGATCGTGCGCCGCCAGCGTGGCGAAGTCGCCCTGAAACGCCCCCATGGGCGTGCGCGCGGCGCCGAGAATGACGATGGATTCGGACATGCAAGCGCTCCTTGCTCCTTGAAATGGGCCGGCTGAGTGAAACAAACTAAGTCGTCACGCCATCGGGCGCACCGTGATGGGCCTGTGCCTGTGCCTGCGCCGGTGCCTTCTCCTGTGCGTCTGCGCGCGCAGCACCGTGGTGGTGAAAGCGCAGCGACTCGTCGTAGGGAAACACGTCCAGCAATTGCCCTGCGCGGATGCGCTCCTTGTGGTACTGCCAAAAATCGGGGTCAAGCAGATCAGCGTGGTGTGCCATGAACACCTCGCGCACCACATCGCTGCCCAGCAAAAAGGGGCCGAAGGTTTCGGGGAACACATCCTTCGGGCCGACCGCATACCAAATTTCGCCGCTCAACTCGTCTTCCTCGGTGCGCGGCGGCGGCACGCGGCGGAAATTGCAGTCCGTCAGATATTCGATTTCGTCGTAGTCGTAGAACACCACCTTGCCGCCGCGCGCAACGCCGAAATTCTTCCACAGCATGTCGCCGGGAAAGATGTTGGCGGCCACCATGTCCTTGATGGCGTTGCCGTATTCGATGACCGAGCGCTCAATCTGCGCGCGCGCGTGCTGTTCATGCTCCGGACTTTCGGGCTGCGCGATCTGATCCAGCGCCTCTTGCAGATAAAGGTTCAGCGGGATCATGCGCCGCTCGATATAAGCATGCTTGAGCACCAGTTCGGGCTCGCCCTGGCCGCCGCGGTCATCGATCTCGATCTGGCTGGGCGCGTACTTCTGAAGCTCCTCGACCAATTCCGGCTCGAAGCGTTCAAGCGGAAAGGCCACCTCGCTGTACTCGAGCGTATCGGCCATGCGGCCCACGCGGTCGTGCTGCTTGACCAGCAGATACTTGCCTTGAATCTGCTCGCGCGAAGTATCTTTCTGCGGCGGGTAAAAGTCCTTGATGATCTTGAACACAAAAGGAAACGAGGGCAAATCGAACACCAGCATCACCATGCCCTTGATGCCCGGTGCGATACGGAATTTGTCGCTCGAATAATTCAGGTGCGAAAGAAAGTCGCGGTAGAACAGCGTCTTGCCCTGCTTGGCCAGCCCCAACGCGTTATAGAGCTCGGCACGCGGCTTGTGCGGCATGAGCGAGCGCAGAAACTGCACGTAGGCCGAGGGCACTTCCATATCCACCATGAAATAAGCGCGCGCGAAGCTGAACAGCAGTTGCAACGCATCCTCGCCAAACAGCGCCGCATCGACATAAAAATGCCCCTGCTCGTCATGCAACACCGCCAACGCGAACGGGATCTCCATATAGCCGTTGATGACTTTGCCGACCGCATAGGCGCCCTTGTTGCGATAGAACAGCCCCGAAAGCACCTGCAACTGGAAGTTGGCGCGCAGCTTGACATGATGGAAGCGGCCAAGAATCGCATGCGCCACATGCTGCGCATCGAGCCGCAGATGCGCCCAGTGGCCCAGCAGGGCGAAATCTTCCAGCATGCGCTGCACCGAATCAGCCAGCGTTTCGCGCGCCGGGTAGTAGGGGCGGTAGGTGGGCGCATCGCGCGGTTCAATGTATTCGGTGCTGATGGCCGGGCGCACGAACATGAAATCGTTCAGGTAATAAGCCCGGCGCAAGATCTGTGAGGTCACCGAGTTGA
The DNA here is from genome assembly GCA_031285125.1 of Burkholderiaceae bacterium. Taxonomy (GTDB): domain Bacteria; phylum Pseudomonadota; class Gammaproteobacteria; order Burkholderiales; family Burkholderiaceae_C; genus JAITWT01. Next base: position 10,676 of record JAITWT010000187.1, read on the forward strand.
AAAAACTCTCGGCCAGTTCGGGCTGATGGTGGTCCACCAGCAATCCGACGAAGTGCAGCTTGATCTGATGCCACACCGATACCGGCAACTCGCCGGCCTTGAATTCTTTTTCCAACCGCGCGACCGCCTCTTTGACACGCAGGCTGTAGAACTCGATGCGCTCGCGCTGCCCGCGCTGCTGACCGTGCCAATCGGCCGTCTCGAAACGGTGCTTGGCACGCGCCGACTCGGCACGAAACAGCCGGTAGTGGCGATTGAACCCATCGACGATCGCTTTGGCGATCTGGAACGCCTGGGACGAATCAAGATATTGCGGAAACATTGATTTTTTGCTTTCGCTCTATCTCACCAGCCACTCGCACATGAAGTGTCGATGCATGTTCCTGTGCGGGCGACCGGTAAGACAGGACAACAGTGTTATTTCATCGGGTTATTTCATCCAACGCTGGCGGATACGCACCAGCGCTTCGCGGTAACGCAGCTCCAAGGCTTCGCTGCTGTCGACGCTCATCTCCAAATCGTTGATCAAGCCATCATGCACGCCGAACGCCCAGCCGTGGATATGCACGGCCTGACCGCGCCGCCACGCATCGAGCATGACGCCGCTGACGCAGATGTTGATCACCTGTTCGACCACGTTCAGATCGCATAGCGCGTGCGCGCGCTCGGCCACGGGCAGGACTTCGAGCAACGCCTGGTGGCGATCACGCACATCCTGGATGTGCCGGATCCAGTTGTCGGCCAGCCCGATGCGCGCGCCCTCCAGCGCCGCCTGCACGCCCGAGCAGCCGTAATGGCCGACGACCATGATGTGCTCGACCTTGAGCCGTTCGACCGCAAACTGAATCGCCGACAGCGCGTTCAGATCGGAATGCACGATCACGTTCCCGACGTTGCGGTGCACGAACACTTCGCCCGGCTCCAATCCGGTGATCTGGTTGGCCGGCACACGGCTATCGGAGCAGCCGATCCACATGTAGCGCGGCGACTGCTGGTCAACCAGGTTGCTGAAAAAACCGGGGCGATCGCGCTCCATTCGCGCGGCCCAGGCTCGGTTCTGGGCGAAAAGGACGCTGAGGTTGTGGGACATGGTGATGTGTTTTGCGGATCGATGATGGGGGGAAGGAAAGTACCACGCGAACACCCCATCGATCTCTCACATGGAGGACCGGCTGGATTCGCGGGTGCCGCGATCGTGTCAGCGCAATAAGAACCTGTTTACGATCTCAAATGGCTCACGTTGGGCCGCAATCGGGATGAGTGGGTGGCCCATGGCGCGCCGCATGGGCTGGTGCCCATGCAAGCGACTGGGATGCCCAATCGCCCG
>JAITWT010000188.1 GCA_031285125.1 Burkholderiaceae bacterium
GGCGGTCTGCGGCGTTGCAACGCTGGCCCATAGCCGGGCTATGGGCTGCGCGCCGCGCCTTGCATCCCCTCCCGAAAAGGTCTCTGCGTGAGTCATTTGAGATCGTAAACAGGTTCTAAGGGGCAACGCAGGACAGAACATCGCGTGAACAGGCCCTGTGGCTTTGAGCTCATTTCCCGATCGCGCCGCGCAGCTTGTTTGCGATCCGGACCAGCAGCAGCGCCGCCAGACCGGCGACGATGCCGACCGCGATATTCAGCGCCAAAGCCGCGATGCCGCTGAACAACCCCGCGCCGCCGGTCAGCGCGGCAATGCCGTGGTGCAGGAAAGGCAGGCCGTGCGTCAGAATGCCGCCGCCGACCATGAACATCGCCGCGGTGCCCACCACGGCCAATGTTTTCATCAGCCGCGGCGCCGCCAGCAACAAGCCTTTGCCGAGGGTCTGAAGCAGGGCGCTGGAGCGCCGCTGCAAATGCAATCCGGCATCGTCCATTTTGACGATGGCGGCAACCAGGCCATAGACCCCCGCCGTCATCAGCAAGCCGATGCCGGCCAGCACGATCAACCGGGTGATGAAGGGATGCCCCGCCACCGTGCCCAGCGCAATAACGATGATTTCGGCGGAAAGCACGAAATCGGTACGGATCGCGCCTTTGATTTTTTCCGCCTCGAACGCCGCCAGATCGGGCGCAGCGCTGGCCGTGGCCGTTTTTTCGGCGGCGGCGTTAGTGTCCTCGTGCGGCAGCCATCGATGGGCCAGTTTTTCGACCCCTTCAAAACACAGGTAAAGGCCGCCGAGCATCAGCAAGGGCATCACGATCCAGGGCATGAAAGCGCTGATCAGCAGCGCCGCGGGCACCAAAATTAATTTGTTTTTCAGTGAACCCATGGCGACCGCCCAAACCACCGGCCATTCGCGTTCGGCGCGGACATCGGCGACCTGCTGCGCATTGAGTGCCAAATCGTCGCCGAGCACGCCGGCGGTTTTCGTGGCGGCGACTTTGGTCATGGTCGCCACGTCATCGAGCACGCTGGCGATGTCATCAAGAAGAGCAAGCAGACTGGCGCCGGCCATAGAAAAAATCCTCCGGGGAAAACACAATAAATGGATTAATCGTCGCGTTCGTAGGTGACGAAACTGAAGGCCAAGCCGTTGGTTGAAACCCCGTTTACGCGCGCGCGCTCGCGCCAGCGGGCGTCCAGTTCGGGCGCGTGCGCATCGCCTTCAAAGTGCTGCGCGATTTCGGTGACGACCGCGCGCCGCGCCAACGGCAGGGCCTCGCGGTAAATCTGCGCACCGCCGATCACCCAGGGCTCGTCCGCACCACCCGCGCAGTGTTGCGCGGCCAGCGCCAAGGCATCGCGCAGGCTGGCCGCGCGCCATGCGCCGCTTTGTACCCAATCGTCTTGCCGCGTGATGACGATGTTGACGCGCCCCGGCAGCGGGCGAAAGCGCGGCGGCAGCGAATCCCAGGTTTTGCGGCCCATGATGACGGGGCAGCCCGCCGTCATGCGTTTGAAATGCGCCAGGTCTTCGGGCAAATGCCAGGGCAGCGCGCCCTCCTTGCCGATGACACCATTGGCGGCGCGCGCATAGATCAGGTTCAGACGCATGGTGGGCGGGCTCGTTGTGTTAATCGCGCATGAATCGCGCGGTTTCTCAGGCTGCTCAAACCGCCACCGGTGCTTTGATGGCTGGATGACACTGGTATTCGCGCATCTCGAAATCTTCGTACGCGTATTCAAAAATCGACCCCGGCCTGCGCCGGAGATGCAGCACGGGATAGGGGTAGGGCGCGCGCGACAGTTGCAGCGCGACCTGCTCGGCGTGATTGCTGTAGATGTGGCAGTCGCCGCCGGTCCAGATGAAATCGCCCACATCCAGGTCGCACTGCTGCGCGACCATATGCGTGAGCAGCGCGTAGCTGGCGATATTGAAGGGCACGCCCAGAAAAATGTCGGCGCTGCGCTGGTAGAGCTGGCAACTGAGCTTGCCGCGTCCGCCCGCGTGCTGCGCAGGCGCGACGTAGAACTGGAAGAAGGCGTGACAAGGCATCAGCGCCATCTTCGGCAGGTCGGCCACATTCCAGGCGCTGACGATGATGCGGCGCGAATCGGGGTTGGTTTTCAGGGTTTGGATGACCTCGGTGATTTGATCGATGTGGCCGCCATCGGGTGCGGGCCAGCTGCGCCACTGCACGCCATAGACCGGGCCGAGCGCGCCGGTTTGCGGATCGGCCCATTCGTCCCAGATCGTCACGCCGCGCTCGCGCAGCCAGTTGTTGTCGCTTGATCCGCGCAGGAACCACAGCAGCTCGTAAATGATGGATTTGAGGTGCACCTTCTTCGTGGTCACGAGCGGAAAGCCCTCGGCCAGGTCAAAACGCATCTGGCAGCCGAACAGGCTGCGTGTGCCGGTGCCCGTGCGGTCCATTTTGGACACGCCATGCGTGCTTACATGGCGCATGAAATCTTCGTATTGCGAACGGATCGGGCGGGAAACAATGGGGTTCATGGCAGCAAGATCCGGCCAGGGTTCATCAGGTTGTGCGGGTCGAGCGCGCGTTTGAGCGTGCGCATCAGCGCCAGCGCCACCGGCGATTTGTATTTTTCGAGCGCTTCGCGCTTGAGTGAGCCGATACCGTGCTCGGCGGAAATCGAACCGCCGTGGCGCGCCACCGCGTCATAGACCAGGGTGTTCACGCGCGCCTCCTGGTCACGCAGAAAGGCTTTCGCATCGGCGCCCGCGGGGGCTTGTACGTTGTAGTGCAGATTGCCGTCGCCCAGATGGCCGAAGGTGACCAGCCGCACCCCTGCGATTTCGCGCTGCAACAATGCGCCGGTTTCGGCCACGAAGGCGGGAATACGCGAGACCGGCAGCGAGATATCGTGCTTGATGTTCAGCCCCTCGCTGGCTTGCGCGAGCGGAATGCTTTCGCGCACGGCCCACAGTTGCGCGGCCTGCGTCAGACTTTCGGCGACCACGGCATCGGTCGCACAACCGGCATCGAGCGCAGCCTCCAACAGCGACTGCAGGCGCGCGCGCGCATGCGCTTCGGATTCGTGGTCGGACTGTTCGAGCAACACGCTCCAAGGGGTTTCGCTGTCCGCATGGAAAGGCACGAGCAACTGAGGCTGGTGTTTAACCACCAAGGCGAGCGCGCCGCGCCCCATCACCTCGAAGCCGGTCAGCCCCGCGCCCAGATACCGATGCGCCAGCGCGAGCAGTCGCGCGGCGGCCTCCATCGAGGGCACAGCGGCCCAGGCCGTCAGGCGCGCAGCGGGCCGCGGGTAGAGCTTGAGCGTGGCTGCGGTGATGATGCCCAGCGTACCTTCGCTGCCGATGTACAGATCGCGCAGGTCATAGCCGGTGTTGTCCTTGCGCAGCCCGCCCAAACCCTGCCAGATCTCCCCTTGCGGCGTGACCACTTCGAGCCCCAAACACAGCTCGCGCGCATTGCCGTAACGCAGCACCTGGGTGCCTCCGGCGTTGGCTGCCAAATTGCCGCCGATGGTGCAATTGCCTTCGGCGGCCAGGCTCAGCGGAAACAAAAGGCCCGCTTGCTCGGCGCGCTGTTGCAGCGTTTGCAGCACACAGCCGGCTTCGGCGGTCAGGGTCAGGTTGTCCTCATCGAGCGCACGCACCGCATTCATGCGCTGCAGGCTGAGCACGATCTGGGCGCCGCTGGTGTCGGGCGTGGAGCCGACCGACAGGCCGGTGTTGCCGCCCTGGGGCACGATCGTCACGCCTTGCGCACGCGCCGCGGCGCAGGCGCGCACCACGGCCGCGACTTGATCGGTGCTGCCGGGGCGCACCACCGCCAGCGCCTTGCCGCGCATGCGCTGGCGCCAGTCCTGCTCGTAGGCGATCAGATCACCGCCGTCGAGCACGTGGGGCACGCCGACGATGGCGCGCAAGGTATCAAGCAAAGCAGAGGATGCGGTCATGGCAGGAAAGGTCCGGCGTCGTTCGCGGCATGGGGGTTGCTGGGGGCACTGGAGGGGCGGTCAGCTGGATTGAAGCGCCCCGCCGCCCGGGCGCCGCGCAGCCGCAGCCAGACGTGCGCGAGACAGGCGGCAAACAGAATCAGGCTCAGCACGATTTCGACCCCGCCGAGCGCACGGCTGAGCAGCAGCCGGTCGCTCCATGCGCGCACGATGCCTTCGGTGAAATACAACCACATCAACATGCTGGTCCAGCGGTAGGTGTACAGGCGGTTTTTGAGCAGCCCGGGCAATGGCGCAACCAAGGGCAGCACCTTGAGCGCGAGCAGCGATCCGCCCGGATGCAGCGGCGCCAGCCGCAGCTCCCACGCCAGCCCGAGCACGATCAGCGCGATCGCGCTACCCACCGCAAACATACGCGTGGCGGCCACGGCGCGCGATGGCGAGGTGGCGGTCGATTCAAGAGTATTCATGCGCAAGACGCAAAAAATCAGGGAAAGGCCCGGGAAACAAGCCTGGAAAGGGGTCGGACAGGCCGGCCAGACCGGGCGCAATGGGTCGTCAAACGAAAAACAAAGAAAAAAGCCAAGGAAGTGACAAATTCAGGCCGGTGGCATGATAGCCGCCCATGAATCGCCAGCCATACCGCCAGCAATTTTGGAAGGATCTGTCGCGCTTTCCGTGGCGAAACACCGCGGCGGTACTCGGCGAACGCTTTCGCGCCGACCAACTGGGCCTGCGCGCCGGCAGTCTGACCTTTACCACCACCATCGCATTGGTTCCCCTGTTCGCGGTGGCGCTGGCGCTGTTTACCGCCTTTCCCAGCTTCGCACGAATGCAGCGGCGGCTTCAGAACTGGCTGATCAGCAGCCTGATTCCCGAGGACATTTCGCATCAGGTGCTGGGCTACGTCACCAGTTTCGCGGGCAAGGCCGGCGGGCTGGGCCTGGTGGGGATGGTGGCGTTGCTGTTCACGGCGATCGCGCTGATCCTGAACATCGACTACGCGCTCAACAAAATCTGGCGTGTGCGCGAGCCGCGTCCGCTCGGCCAGCGCGTGCTGATTTATTGGGCGGCGATCACGCTCGGCCCGTTGTTGCTGGCGGTCAGTCTGAGCACCACCGCCGCGGTATTCGCCGCGTCGCGCGATTTTGTCGGCAGCGGCGTGGTCCGGCTGTTTTTCAGTGGCGTGCGCCTGCTGCTGATGACCGTGGGTGCGACCGCGCTTTACCACTACGTCCCCAATACCGAAGTGAAATGGTCGCACGCCTGGGCGGGCGGAATATTTACCGCCATCGCCATGGAAATCGCCAAGCGCATGCTCGGCTGGTATCTGAGCCTGGCGCCAACCTATTCGATTCTGTACGGCGCCTTTGCCGCCGTGCCGATCCTGCTGATCTGGATCTACACCGCCTGGGTGATCGTGCTGTTGGGCGCGGTCATCGCCGCCTATATGCCCAGTCTGCTGGCGGGCGTGCAACGGCGCGGCGGCATGCCGGGCTGGCACTTTCAGCTCGCAGTGGAAGTGCTGCAGCACTTGGCGGCGGTGCGCGACACGCCCGAGCGCGGCTTGGATGCGCAGGTGCTGGCGGCACGGTTGCGCGTGGACGATCTGCAACTGGAGCCGGTGTTTGAAAGCTTGGTCGCGCTCGACTGGATCGGCCACATCGACGAATCGCCCGCCGAAGGCAGTGCACGCTACGTGCTGCTGGTCCCTCCGCAGAACACCGCGCTGGCGCCCCTGCTGCACGCCCTGTTGCTCCCGCAGGACGCGACGCTGCAAGCCGTGTGGGCGGCACGGCCGCTGGCACAGTTGCAGCTCAAGGATGTGCTGGACGCGCCGCATATCACGCGATCGCCACGCGAAAGCGTGGAGCCGGTGCGATGAGCGCGCCTGCTTTTGCGCCGACCTGGGTGATCTGCCTGTGCGCACAGTGGTGCGGCACCTGCCGCGAATACCAGCCGTTGTTCGCGCAACTGGCCGCGCAGATGAGCGCGCCGATGGCGCGCGACCGGCCCGGCGTACGCTTTGCGTGGGTGGACATCGAAGACCACGCCGATCTTGCCGATCCTTTCGATGTCGAAACTTTCCCCACGCTGCTGATTGCCAGCGCAGCGGGGACGCACTTTTTGGGCCCGCTGCTGCCCCGGATTGAAACCCTGACGCGCTTGCTGGCCACGCCGCAAGCCGCGCGCGCGCCGACCCAGGCCGAGCGCGAACTGATGGCCGCGCTCGAGGCGCAACCGCAGGTTTTTGTGGTGCCGGATTGACGGTTCCGAGCGGCCCTCACTGCAGCGCCCGCTTGAAGCCTATTGGAAACGCAGAGGAATGCACAGGTGTGTGGAGGTGTGCAGAAGCGCCGCAGTGCGGGCGGCGCTGCCCGCTTGCCCCCATCGACGCTTCTCTGGAGACCCGCCGGTGTCAGGACTCCACGTCTTCCAGACTGAAAATCTCCGTCTGATCGTTGTAGGAAAAAATCTCGGCGTAGCGGCTCCAGTCGATCACAGCGTCCAGCGTTTCGGTGGCGGCGCTGTCGCTGAGGAAGTCTTCCAGCTCCTGCTCGAAGCGCACACGCGGCGCGCGGTGGCCAGGGCGTTCGTCGAGCACTTTGCGGATACGCGCGGCCAGCGGGACGTGATTCAGTAACTGGCGCGCAAATTGGGCCTTGCGCTCCTGCGTGCCGAATTCGGCGAATACCCGCGCCTGCGGCGTGAGGAAAACGTCGCCTTCGCGCACTTCGGCAAAGCCCAGGTGCTGCAGCACTTCGACGATGGGGAACAGCTCATCGACCTCCAGGTGCAGCGAGCGGGCGATTTCAGGCATGTCCGCGCGCCCGTGATAAGGCGCGGCCGCCAGCAGTTCGATCAGGCCGGCCATCAGGTTGATGGAAACTTGCGGCAGGCGGCTGCCCAGCTCCAGCCGTTTGCGGGCTTCCTCGTTGGCCGCGCGCGCGGTCATGCGCGCGTAGATGTCATCGACCAGTTTGCGAAACGCCGGGGCCAGCCGGTTGCGCGGGCGCGCGAAGGGCACGGTGATTTCGGCGACGATCCGCCCCGGGTTGGATGACAGCACGAGGATGCGGTCGCACATGAACACGGCTTCTTCGATGTTGTGGGTGACGATCAGGATCGACTGGATCGGCAGCCGCCCTTCGGTCCACAAATCGAGCAGGTCGGTGCGCAGCGTTTCGGCGGTAAGCACGTCCAGCGCGGAAAACGGCTCGTCCATCAGCAGCAGGGTCGGTTCGACCACCAGCGCGCGCGCAAAGCCCACGCGCTGACGCATGCCGCCGGACATTTCACGCGGGTAGGCGTTCTCGAAGCCGTCCAGCCCGATCAGGTCGATCGCCGCCAGCGCGCGTTTGCGCCGCGCGGCGGCATCCACGCCCAGCGCTTCCAGCCCGGCTTCGACGTTTTGCAGCACGGTCAGCCACGGGAACAGCGCGAAGGTCTGGAACGCCATCGCCACGCCTTCGGCAGGACCGTCGATGGGCCGGCCCTGATACAGCACCTCGCCCGATGAGGCCGGAATCAGCCCCGCGATGATGCGCAGCAGCGTCGATTTGCCCGAACCGGAGCGCCCCAGCAGCCCGACGATTTCGCCTTCGCGCAAGGTGAGGTTGACGTCGTCGAGCACCAGCTTTTGGGCGTGCTCTTTGTCGAAGCCGCGCTCGACGCGGCGCAGGAGCAGCACTTCGCGCGCCGCGCCCGCCGCTGGCGGCGCGGTGGGCTGCGAGGGGGGCTGCGTTGTGGAAAAAGCCGTTTGAAGATCGGTCATGGTGATTTCTCGCGGGTTTAGCTGCTGTGGGGTGAGTGGAGTGCAACCCAACCCAAAACGACAGGTGTGGATACGGTGTGGCGAGGCTGTCTTCTCCCCTCTCCCGCTTGCGGGAGAGGGGCAGGGGAGAGGGAGAACCCTGCATCTACTCGAAGTGATTTCATCTCAATCCGCGCGCAGCCGTGCTTCCGCGTAAGCATACAAAGGCCGCCACAGCAGCCGGTTGGTCAGGGTGACGAACAGCGACATCACGGCGATGCCGACGATGATCTTGGGGTAGTCGCCCGCGGCGGTGGTCTGCGC
>JAITWT010000008.1 GCA_031285125.1 Burkholderiaceae bacterium
GCCGCCTCTTTCATGCCCTGTTCGCCACCGCCGACCAGAAAGAAGGCATGGCCGCCTTCCTCGAAAAACGCCCGCCCGCGTTCCAAAATCAGTAGGCCCCAGGGGCTTTTCCAAAGCGCGGGCCTTGTCAGCCCCCGCTCGCCTGAGCAAGTTGTGCTATCCTAGCGCGTTCGGCGCTTTAGCTCAGTCGGTTAGAGCGATGGAATCATAATCCACAGGTCCGCGGTTCGAGTCCGTGAAGCGCCACCATCATCCCAGCGGCTGATTTATTAAAAATCGGCGTGCACTAAAACTTGAAAGCCTGCGCCCGTCCGAGCGCAGGCTTTTTCTTTGGCAGGCTTTCTCTTTGCTGCGCAATGGCTGCTCGTCCGCAGCCGATGAACTCCGATGCTGCTCACCCTCACACTGTTTTTTCTCTCCGCTGGCGCGATCTACCTGGCTTGTGAGTATTTCGTCAACGGCGTTGAATGGTGCGGCCGCCGCATGAATTTGGGCGCCACGGCGGTCGGCTCGGTGCTTGCCGCCTTCGGCACGGCGTTGCCCGAAAGCGCGGTGACCTTCATGGCGGTGGTGTTCGGTCGTACACCGGAACAAAAAGACCTCGGCGTCGGCGCCGCCATGGGGGGGCCGCTGGTTCTGGCGACCCTGGCCTATGCCGTGGTCGGCCTTGCGCTGACCCTGAATCGAAAACGGTTGCGGCGCGACTCGTACCGGGTGCGCGTCGATAACGCACGCATGCGCCGCGACCAAGCGGCGTTTCTTGCCGTTTTCGTGGTGAAGGTGGCGCTTGGCTTGATTGTCTTTGCCATCAAGCCCTGGCTGGGCATTCTGTTCCTGGCCGCCTATGCCGTCTACGTCTGGCGGGAGATTCGGGATGCGGGCACAACCCCTGACGAGGAACAGCTGGAGCCCTTGAAAATCCGCCCCGCGGCCGTTGAACCGTCCCTGGGCTGGGCCGGATTACAGGCTTTGCTGGCGCTGATCGTGATCGGCGTTGCGACCCACACCTTTGTCGCCCAGCTCGAAGCCATCGGAACCGCTTTGCGCTGGCCACCGCACATCGTCGCCTTGCTGCTCAGTCCCGTGGCGACCGAACTGCCGGAAACCATGAACGCCCTGATCTGGGTGCGCCAGGGCAAGGAGCGGCTGGCGCTGGCCAATATTTCCGGCGCGATGATGATTCAAGCCACCATTCCCAGTGCGCTGGGCATTTTTTTCACACCGTGGTTCTTTGATGGCCCGCTGCTGGCCTCCGGCATCATCACGGCGCTGGCGATTGTGTTCTTGTGGCATCTCTTCCGGCGCGGCGCGGTCGATAGCCGTGTGCTGATGGCCGTCTGTAGTTTGTATGGCGTTTTTGCGCTGGTGCTGGCGGTTTATTTCAGATAAGTTCTGAATCGCCGCCCAAGGCCACCCCGGAAACCGGCCTAAGCGCTTGATTTTATTGGTAGGTCGTGCAGGGCTCGAACCTGCGACCAACGGATTATGAGTCCGCTGCTCTAACCAACTGAGCTAACGACCCGGGTGTTTGCGGCGGGGTGATTTTAGAGGGTGCGCGTCGCCGTGGTGACTCAGGGCATTGCTGACCAAGCGCGAGGTGATGTCAACGATCTGAATCATGCGCTCATAAGGCATCCGCGTGGGGCCGATGACGCCGAGCGTACCGACCACTTGCCCATCGACCTCGTAGTCGGCGCTGACCACCGACAGTTCCTCGAAGGGCACGGTCTGGCTTTCGCCGCCGATGAAGATGCGCACGCCTTCGGCCTTGCCAGAGGCATCGAGCAGGCGCATCAGTTGCGCCTTCTGCTCGAACAGATCGAAGGCACGCCGCAACTGCGCCATGTCGTTGGAAAAATCAGCCACCGCCAACAGGTTGCGCTCACCGGCGATCACCACTTCGGTTTCGGGCTGCGCCAGGGCGTCGGAGCTGACATCGACGGCGACTTTCATCAGCGCCGCGATTTCGCCGCGCAGCGTTTCCATCTCGGCTTGCAGGCCGTCGCGCATCTGCTCGATGGATTGACCGGCGTGGTGCGTGTTGATGTAGTGGGCCGCCTCAGCCAGTTGCGACTGGGTGAAATCGACCTCGGGAAAGATGACACGGTTTTGCACGTCGCCCTCGGGCGTGACGAGGATGACCAGCAGGCGCCCTTGCGAGAGCCGCAGAAATTCGATCTGCCGAAAGATCGACACGCGCCGCGGCGCCATCACGACACCGACGAACTGCGACAGTTCACTGAGCAGATGCGCCGCGCTGGTAATCACTTTCTGCGGCTGGCCGGGCGGCAACTCGGGCGGGCTCATGTCTTGACGCTGCACGGTCAGCATGGTGTCCACGAACAGACGGTAGCCGCGCGCGGTAGGGATGCGCCCGGCGGAGGTGTGGGGACTGACGATCAGGCCGTGCTCTTCGAGGTCGGCCATCACGTTACGAATCGTCGCCGGCGATAACTCCAGCCCCGAAGCGCGCGAAAGCGTGCGCGAGCCCACCGGTTGGCCGCCGGTGATGTAATGCTCGACTAAAGTTTTGAGCAGAAGCTTGGCGCGGTCATCCAGCATGGTTGGGGGATTTTAAGAAGCTGTTGGTCATCTCGGTTTGTCGTCTCAATTTGCCAGCGCAAATAGCGCGCGCAAAATTTTTCGTATGGGAGGCAAGGATACAAGGCGCAACGCTTGCCTCAGAACCTGTTTACGATCTCAAATGGCTCACGCAGAGACCTTTTCGGGAGGGGATGCAAGGCGCGGCGCGCAGCCCATAGCCCGGCTATGGGCCAGCGTTGCAACGCCGCAGACCG
>JAITWT010000016.1 GCA_031285125.1 Burkholderiaceae bacterium
CCCGATTTCGGCCCAACCCGAAGGGCAGATGCCTTTTCGGGCGGTCTGCGGCGTTGCAACGCTGGCCCATAGCCGGGCTATGGGCTGCGCGCTGCGCCTTGCATCCCCTCCCGAAAAGGCCTCTGCGTGAGTCATTTGAGATCGTAAACAGGTTCTAAGTCCAAAAACGGCAGTTGAGCGTGTAGCGCAGTCACCCCAAGGGCGAAGTTCGCTGAAGCTGCACAAGCCACGGTTCATGCCGCTTTCCTCAAAGGAGCAAGCAGTCCACTGGGTCCGCTGCAGTTTTCAGGTGAAAGCGCCGGGATTGTAAAAGCATTGATCGTGCGCAGGCGCTTATTCGCGTGCGCTGATGTCTGCGCCTGTGCCCATGGCCGTCTTGGGCGGCAGAAACCAAAAAATGAGGGCCGACGCAATCGTCACCAAACCCATGGTGGCGAAAGTCGCCTGAAAGGCGTGGAGCGTGCCCGACGCGCCTTGCGCTCTGAAAATATCGTGGTATCCCGCAAGCACCGAAGCTGCCGCGGCCACGGCCATGCTCATGGCCAGCATCTGCATCATTGAGAACAGGCTGTTGCCCGCGCTCGCGCCCGAGGCATCCAGACCGGCCAGCGTCACGGTGTTCATCGCCGTGAATTGCAGCGAATTCACGGCGCCGAAGATCAGCATTTGCGCCAGCAGCGCCAGCGTGGGGTAACCCGGTGCGGCGGCGGAAAAACTTGCCGTGGCCAAGCCGACCAGAAGGGTGTTGAGGACCAGCACGCGGCGATAACCCCAGCGCAGGATCAACGGCGTGGCGGCGCGTTTCATCAACATGCCGGCGATCGCGCTGGGCAGCAGGGTCATGCCCGCGCGCAACGGTGAATAATCCAGAGAAACCTGCAACAGCAACGGGAGCAGGAAAGGCATACAACTGCTGCCCAGACGCGAGAACAGATTGCCCAGCAATCCGATACTGTAGGTATATACCTTAAACAGCGTCGGCGGAAACAACGGTTCGTCCGTGCGCGCGGCGTGCAGCCAATAGCCCGTGATCAAGGCAAAGCCGAACACCAGCAGCACCAGCACCGTGATCTGGCGCAGGCCCAGTTCGGACAGGCCATCGAGCGCCAGGGAGATGGCCACCATGCCACAGGCCAGCATGACGTAGCCCGCGAGATCGAAGCCCCGGCGCGTGACGCCGCGCACATCGGGCATGGCCCATAGCGTTGCCGCGCAGCCGATCAAGCCGACCGGCACATTGATGAGAAAAATCCAGTGCCAAGTGGCGTATTGGACCAGCCAGCCGCCCAGCGTGGGCCCGATCAGCGGGCCGACCAGACCAGGAATGGCCACGAAACTCATGGCTTGGAGAAATTCCGTGCGCGGCACCACGCGCATCAGCGTCAGGCGCCCGACCGGCAGCAGCATCGCGCCGCCCGCGCCTTGGATCACGCGCGAGGCAACCAGCATCCCCAGCGACTTGGATGCTGAGCACAGCACCGAACCGAGCACGAACAGGATGATCGCACCGAAGAACACGCGCCGGGTGCCAAAGCGGTCAGCAAGCCAGCCCGAAGCAGGGATCAGCATGGCCATCGTCAGTGAGTACGCCACCACCACCGACTGCATCCGTAGCGGGCTTTCGCCCAGACTGCGGGCCATCGCGGGCAAGGCCGTATTGATGATGGTGCCGTCCAGCGTTTGCATGAAAAAACCGACGGCGACCAACCACAACAGGGGGGTATGTGTGCCTATGGGCTTGTCGGCAGTGACGGTTTTTTTCATACGGGATAAACAGCAAACCTAGTCCAGTGCCCGGCACGCATGAAGGCTTAGGGCGCGCGCCGTTGGGCTTCTTGGCGGTGTTGAAAACGCCTCGCAATATAGGGTTGGCATTGCTGCGCGCTTTGTGTGCTGCGGTTGGCGCCTTGCCTGGCGCGCCGATCATTGCGCCAAAGGCAAAAAACCGCCCGAAGGCGGCTTTCTGGTGAGGTTTGAGGGGACGCGCGTCAAGAGTTCATCGAGAAACTCGAACCGCAGCCGCAAGTGGTCACAGCGTTGGGGTTTTTGATCACAAATTGCGCGCCCTGGAGATCTTCCTTGTAATCGATCTCGGCGCCGACCAGATACTGATAGCTCATCGGGTCGATCAACAGCGAAACGCCATTCTTGGTCATGATGGTGTCGTCGTCGTTCGCCACTTCGTCAAAGGTGAAACCGTATTGAAAGCCCGAGCAGCCACCACCCTGGACGAATACGCGCAACTTCAGATCGGGGTTGCCTTCTTCCGCGATCAGGTCGGCCACCTTGGCGGCGGCGCTGTCGGTGAAAACGATCGGGTCGGGCATGGCAGAGGCGGCCGAGGCGGCGCCATCTGCAACAGCGGTATTCATGGCAAAGGACTCCTTGATCCTTGGATGATCGGTTGAGGCCGCAAGCATGCGGCAGACACTCCAGAAACTCTCATGCTACTGCAATGGAAGAAATCGAGACGCCAGCAAGGTCGGCCCAGTAAAAAACCGCCCGCAGGCGGTTTTTGATTTTTCGCAAAGCAGCGATAACCCAGCGATCAACGCTTGGAAAATTGCTTGCGCCGGCGCGCCGAATGCAGGCCCACCTTCTTGCGTTCCACCTCGCGTGCGTCGCGGGTGACGAAACCGGCCTGGCTGAGCGCTGGCTTCAGGTTGGCGTCATAGTCGATCAGCGCGCGGGTGATGCCGTGGCGCGTTGCACCGGCTTGGCCCGATTCGCCGCCGCCATACACGTTGACCTGGATGTCGAAAGCTTCCACGTTATCGGTCAGGTGCAGCGGTTGCTTGGCAATCATGATCGAAGTCTGGCGGCCGAAATATTCTTCAATCGGCTTGCCGTTGACCGTGATCTTGCCACTGCCTTTTTTCAGAAACACGCGGGCGACGCTGGACTTGCGGCGGCCGGTGCCATTGTTCCATTCACCAATCATCTCGGACTCCTTCAGATTTCCAACGCCTTGGGCTGTTGGGCGGTGTGCGGATGCTCGGTGCCGCCATAGACCTTGAGCTTCTTGATCATTGCGTAGCCCAGAGGACCCTTGGGCAACATGCCCTTGACGGCCTTTTCGAGCGCGCGGCCCGGGTGCTTGGCCTGCATGTCACGAAAGCTGGTGGCTGTAATGCCACCGGGAAAGCCCGAGTGGCGGTAATACATCTTGTCGGTTGATTTGGCGCCGGTAACGCGCAGCTTGGCTGCATTGATAACGACGATGAAGTCGCCCGTGTCGACGTGAGGCGTATAAATGGCTTTGTGCTTGCCGCGCAGACGGAGGGCAACTTCGCTGGCTACCCGTCCGAGGACCTTGTCGGTCGCGTCAATCACAAACCACTCGTGCGTCACGTCAGCGGGCTTGGCGCTGAACGTAGTCATGCGAGATTTCCTTTTTTGGAAAGAAGGTTTGGCGGGCCCTTTTCCACGGTCGGTCTTCCTCTGGATGGGAAGCTCTTAGGTGGGAATGTCGTTCAGTCACGACGCTTCGCCGCGGGGCCTCAGAGCGCTGCGAAGCTCTCCATTATATGAGAACTGCTCAGGCGCGTACCTGCTCGCGCGTGATACCGCGCAAAACGCATCGGGGCGCGGGCAGGGGCGTTGTGCGTCCGGTGGCGCAGAGTGTGAAAGTTGATCCTGTTTTGTATCGATGTTGTGAAAGTGCAACATAAAAGGAGACCCCTCTGTCATGAGGGACTCAGGATCTTTTTCTGTTGATTTATATCAAATATGAGGAGCCACCCTACAGCTTAGAACCTGTTTACGATCTGAAATGGCTCACGTTGGGCCGCAATCGGGATGAGTGGGTGGCCCATGGCGCGCCGCATGGGCTGGT
>JAITWT010000031.1 GCA_031285125.1 Burkholderiaceae bacterium
CGTCACCGGCTGGCGCGGCGCGCTGCAAATGCGCGAAGGCCAACGCCACGCCTGGAGCCGCCTGCCCGTCACCCTGGCCCCCATCCTGCCCGGCGCGCTGCCGGTGTTGCAGTGGCTGGCGCAGGAGGGGTGAGCGCGGGTACTGGCCCGGCAGGACGGCGGTTTTGAGTCTCTGGCGGGCTGAGTTTTAATCAATTTAGCAAAGACATCATCCCGCCTTGCCGCGCGCTCGTTTTGTGGGCGGGCGTCAAACTGACTGCGCCGGGATGGCGTTCCTTATCGGGTTTGGGCTTGGCCTGGATTGAAGCGCCAGACCCAAAATAGTTGGCGATAACTGTATATAATCAACGGTTTGACCAAAATCGAACAGGGTGTAGAGCCGGATACGGTCAAAGTTGTAAGTCCGGTTCTTAGGGAGAGGGTCCAGTAATGGATTGTCACTACCCGCCATCCTGAAAAATGCACGGTGCGCGCAGTTCCAGCGTGCGCCGCAAGTCAAATATTCCCTCGGAACAAGGAAACACATCATGATTGCTACTTCGGCCAAAGCCGGAATCATCAAGGACAACGCCCGCGCCGCCAACGATACCGGCAGCCCGGAAGTCCAAGTCGCGTTGCTGACGGCACGTATCAACGAGCTGACCCCCCACTTCAAGACCCACGCCAAGGATCACCATGGCCGCCGCGGTTTGTTGCGCATGGTCAGCCGGCGTCGCAAGCTGCTGGACTATCTCAAATCCAAGGACAGCGACCGCTATACCGCGCTGATCAGCAAGCTGGGGCTGCGTAAGTAACCCCAGATTGTTTACAAAGCGCCTGAGTTGGACCCCTGGCTCAGGCGTTTTTTACTTTGGAGCGGCTCTTGCTGCAGATCGAAGCTGTGTCATTCCAGAGAAGCCTGAAGCCGGGTTTCGCTGGAATGGCATCGTGTTCTGCTCGATAGCGCTCCGTTTTCACCGGGTTTGACCCGACGCGTTCTCATATTTCTAAAGGAACAGACATGAGCCTCTTCAACAAAGTCACCAAAACCTTCCAGTGGGGCGATAGGACAGTCGTCATGGAAACGGGCGAGATTGCACGCCAAGCCACTGGCGCGGTACTGGTCAACATCGAGGGCACCGTGGTGCTGGCCACGGTGGTGGCTTCCAAGACCGCCAAGCCGGGGCAGGATTTTTTCCCGCTGACGGTCGATTACATCGAGAAAACCTACGCCGCCGGCAGAATACCGGGCAGTTTTTTCAAGCGCGAGGCCAAGCCCAGCGAACTCGAAACGCTGACTTCGCGTCTGATCGATCGCCCGATTCGTCCGCTGTTCCCCGAGGGTTTCTACAACGAAGTGCATGTGGTGATCCACACCGTGTCTTTGAACCCCGAGGTGGATGCCGACATCGCCGCACTGATCGCCAGCAGCGCCGCGCTCTCGGTTTCGGGTATTCCGTTCAACGGCCCGATTGGCGCGGCCCGTGTGGGCTATGACAATGGGCAGTATGTGCTCAACCCCAGTCCGAGCGCGCGCAAGAACTCGCAGATGGATCTGGTGGTCGCGGGGACCGAGGCGGCTGTGCTGATGGTTGAATCCGAGGCCCTGCAATTGCCCGAAGAGGTCATGCTCGGGGGCGTCGTGTTCGGCCACGAGCAGGCCAAGATCGCCATCGACGCGATTCACGAATTGGTCCGCGATGCGGGCAAGCCCGCGTGGGATTGGCAGCCGCCGGCCAAGGACGAAGCCTTTATCGCCAAGGTCACGCAACTGGCTGAAGACAAGCTGCGCGCGGCCTACCAAATTCGCGGCAAGCAGGCGCGCACGCAAGCGCTGCGCGAGGCGTCGGCCAGCGTAATGGAGTCGCTCACGAACGAGGGCCTGGCCTTCGATCCGGTCAAGGTCGAGACGCTGTTGTTCGAGATCGAAGCGCGCATCGTGCGCAGCCAGATTCTGGCCGGTGAGCCGCGCATCGATGGGCGCGATACGCGCACCGTGCGCCCGATTGAGATTCGCAACAGCGTGCTGCCGCGCACGCACGGTTCGGCGCTGTTCACGCGCGGCGAAACGCAGGCGCTGGTCGTGACCACGCTGGGCACCGAGCGCGACGCGCAGCGCATCGACGCGCTGGCCGGCGAGTTCGAGGATCGCTTCCTGTTCCACTACAACATGCCGCCGTTCGCCACCGGCGAAGTCGGCCGCATGGGTTCGACCAAGCGGCGCGAAATCGGCCACGGCCGCTTGGCCAAGCGCGCGCTGGTGGCGTGCCTGCCGAGTAAGGACGAATTCCCCTACACCATCCGCGTGGTCAGTGAAATCACGGAATCCAATGGTTCGTCGTCGATGGCCTCCGTGTGCGGCGGCTGCCTGTCCATGATGGATGCGGGCGTGCCGATGAAGGCGCATGTGGCCGGTATCGCGATGGGCCTGATTAAGGAAGGCAACCGTTTCGCGGTGTTGACGGACATCCTCGGCGATGAGGATCACCTCGGGGACATGGATTTCAAGGTGGCGGGGACCACCAACGGGATCACCGCATTGCAAATGGACATCAAGATCCAGGGCATTACCAAGGAAATCATGCAGGTCGCGCTGGCCCAGGCCAAGGAAGCGCGGATGCACATTTTGGGCAAGATGCAAGCTGCGCTGGGCCAGGCTAAGACCGAGATCAGCAATTACGCGCCCAAGCTGTTCACGATGAAGATCAACCCCGAGCGGATTCGTGACGTGATCGGCAAGGGCGGCTCGACCATCCGTCAACTCACGGAAGAAACCGGCACCCAGATCGACATTGCCGAAGACGGCACCATCACCATCGCTTCCAATGACAGCGCCAAGGCCGATGAGGCCAAGCGCCGCATCGAAGAGTTGACGGCGGAGGTAGAAGTTGGCAAGGTCTATGAAGGCGCTGTGACCAAGTTGCTGGATTTCGGCGCGCTGGTCAATTTGCTGCCCGGCAAGGATGGTCTGCTGCACATCAGCCAGATTGCGCACGAGCGCGTTGAAAAGGTCAGCGACTATTTGAGCGAAGGCCAGATCGTCAAGGTCAAGGTGCTGGAGACCGACGACAAGGGCCGTGTCAAACTGTCGATGAAGGCGTTGACCGAGCGCCCGGCGGGTTTGCCAGAATACGAGCGGGGTCCGCGCCGTGAGCGCGGCGAGCGCGGCGAGCGCGGGGAACGTTGGTCGCGCGAGCCGCGCGAAGAGCGTCAGCCGCCGCGCGAGTTCAGCGCCGAACCCGAGGCTCAACAACAGCCGCCGCAGCCTGCTGCGCCGGGCTCGGATGCGGATACATCGCAGGGCTGACCGGTGCTTGCGATGTTGGATGTATTGGTATAGCGTAGCTGCGGTGGTGCGTTCGGCGCAGTCCGAACGCGGTTTTGTGGCATCGGCCGTTACGCTTACTGCGCGAAGCGCAGAGTCGGAGGATTTATGAAAGCGATTGAAGTTTCAGCTTACGGCGCTCCCGAGGTGTTACGCGAGGTCGAACGCCCCGATCCGGTCGCGGGTGTGGGCGAAGTCCTGATCCGTGTGGGTGCGAGCGGCGTCAATCGCCCCGACGTGTTGCAACGCCGGGGAGACTATCCGGTGCCGCCGGGCGCATCCGATCTCCCGGGGCTCGAAGTGGCTGGCGAGATCGTCGCCGGTGATGCACAGGCGCTTAGCGCCGCCGGGCTGCGTATCGGCGAGCGTGTTTGCGCGCTGGTCGCGGGGGGCGGTTATGCCCAGTTGTGCGTTGCGCCGGCGGTGCAATGTCTGCCGGTGCCCTCGGGGTGGAGTGATGTTCAAGCGGCTGCGCTGCCCGAGACTTTTTTCACCGTCTGGAGCAATGTGTTCGAACGTGGGCAGTTGCAACGCAGCGAGACTTTGCTGGTGCAGGGCGGCTCCAGCGGCATCGGCGTGGCCGCGATTCAGTTGGGCAAGGCCATGGGCGCGCACGTGATTGCCACGGCGGGCAGCGACGAAAAATGCGCAGCCTGCCTGCGCCTGGGCGCTGATCACGCGATCAATTACAAGCATGCCGATTTCGCCGTCGAGGTCAAACGCATCACGCAGGGGCGCGGCGCGGATGTCATTCTCGATATGGTGGCCGGCGACTATGTGGCGCGCGAAATCGGTTGCCTGGCCGATGATGGCCGGCTGGTCCTCATCGCGATGCAAGGCGGCATCAAGTGTGCATTTGACGCCAGCGAGCTGTTGCTGCGGCGCTTGACGATCACGGGCTCGACGTTGCGGCCGCGTCCAGTCGCCTTCAAGGGGGCGATCGCCGCCGCGCTGCGCGCGCAGGTCTGGCCTTTGATCGAAGCCGCTCATGTGCGCCCAGTGATCCACACGACCTTCCCCGCAGGCGGTTCGCCCAGCGGAGCCGCGCAGGCGCATGCGCTGATGGAGTCGAACCGACACATAGGCAAAATCGTGCTGACTTGGTGAATTCAAGAGAGACTTGAGCATGGATAACAAGAGGGATTTGAGCATGGATAAGAAAAAACTGATTGCAGGCAACTGGAAAATGAATGGCGGTCTTACGGCCAACGAGGCGCTGATGCGCGCGATCCTGCAAGGCATCGGCGCACCTGCGTGTGATGTTGCCGTTTGCGTCCCCGCGCCGTATCTGGCGCAGGTACAGGCGTTGACCGCGGGCAGCCCCGTCGCGCTTGGCGCGCAGGATGTTTCGGCGCATGCGCAAGGGGCTTACACCGGCGAACAATCGGCGGCGATGCTCGGTGACTTCGACGTGCGCTATGCCATCGTCGGCCATTCGGAGCGGCGCCAGTATCACGGCGAAAGCGATGAAACCGTGGCCGCCAAGGCCACAGCCGCGCTAACGCAGGGCATGACGCCGATTGCCTGCGTGGGCGAGACGCTGGCGCAGCGCGAAGCGGGCGAAACCGAGGCGGTGGTCAAGCGCCAGTTGGCCGCCATCATCCATGCCAATGGCCGCTGCATCAGCGAAATGGTGGTCGCCTACGAACCGGTCTGGGCCATTGGTACCGGCAAGACCGCCACGCCTGAACAAGCGCAGGCTGTGCACGCCGTGCTGCGCACACAATTGCGCCACGCGGTGGGCGCGCGCGCCGATCTCGTGCGCATCCTCTACGGTGGCAGCATGAACGCGGGCAATGCCGCGCAGTTGCTGGCGCAAGAGGACATTGATGGCGGACTCATCGGTGGTGCCGCGCTCAAGGCGGCGGATTTTCTGCAGATCATCGCTGCCGCGCACTGAGCGCGCCGGCCGTGGATATCGAGTATTTGGAGTTTTAAAGCATGAGCATTTTTTTCGGTCTTTTGGTGGCGGTGCAGGTTCTTTCCGCCGTGGCCATGGTGGGCCTGATCCTGTTGCAGCACGGCAAGGGCGCCGACATGGGGGCATCTTTTGGCAGCGGTAGCGCCGGCAGTGTGTTCGGCGCCAGCGGGAGTGCCAACTTTCTGTCGCGCACAACAGCCGTATTGGCCGTGGTTTTTTTCGGCACGACGCTCGCTCTGGCCTACTTTGGTCATGCGAGTTCGGGGGCCGGCGGCGGTGATAGCGTGCTCGAGCGTGCGGTCACGGGAGCTGCCGCGCCAGCGGTCCCGGTCGCGCCGGCCGCCGCCCCCGCAATCCCGGCGGCGCCGGCTTCTTCCATCCCGTCGGGTAACGGCAATGCACCAGCCCCTGGGGCAACCGCGGCGCAAAATCATCCCGCACCTGTAACGCCGATCCCAACAAAGTAAGGAAACGTGTTGCAGTTGCTGTTGCGTATCGCGCGGCCCTCCATGGAAGCAGCCGACGGAGGTTTAGAGTAAACTCCGAGAGTTGTCCGGGGCGCCAAGCCACAAGGCTCCCTCACATGCCATCTGGACAAACTTAAAAAGCCGTCGTGGTGAAATTGGTAGACACGCTATCTTGAGGGGGTAGTGGCGCAAGCTGTGCGAGTTCGAGTCTCGCCGACGGCACCAGAATGCGTTGCTTGGTAGTTTTTTCTACCAGGCAGCACAAAGTGAAGCAATTGCGATGAACCTCAGCCACTATCTCCCCGTTCTGTTGTTTATCCTGGTCGGAGGTGCGATAGGGGTCTTGCCTCAAGTCATCGGCTATCTGCTTGGCCCCAACCGGCCCGATGCGGCCAAGAACTCCCCCTACGAATGCGGTTTCGATGCTTTCGAAGACGCGCGCATGAAGTTCGATGTGCGCTATTACCTGGTGGCGATCCTGTTCATTTTGTTCGATCTGGAAGTCGCCTTCCTGCTCCCGTGGGGTGTGGCGTTCAAAGGCATTGGTGCGGTGGGCTTCTGGGCGGGCGTCGTGTTTCTGGCGATTTTGACGGTCGGTTTTATCTATGAATGGAAGAAGGGCGCCCTGAACTGGGAGTAAACCGCCGTCCAACACGAAAAAAAGGTCCCAGGCATGAGCATTGAAGGTGTTTTTAAGAAAGGCTTTGTCACCACGTCATACGATGCGGTGGTGAACTGGGCCGCGACCGGTTCGATATGGCCCATGACCTTCGGTCTGGCCTGCTGCGCGGTCGAGATGATGCACGCCGCCGCGGCGCGCTATGACATTGGCCGCTTCGGCGCCGAGGTATTTCGCGCCAGCCCGCGCCAGTCCGATCTGATGATCGTCGCGGGCACGCTGACCAACAAAATGGCCCCGGCCCTGCGCAAGGTTTACGACCAGATGGCCGAGCCGCGCTGGGTGCTGTCGATGGGGTCGTGTGCCAATGGCGGCGGTTATTACCACTATAGCTACTCGGTAGTGCGTGGCTGCGACCGGATCGTGCCCGTCGATGTCTACGTGCCGGGCTGCCCACCGACTGCGGAAGCGCTGATCTACGGGATCATTCAACTCCAGCAGAAGATACGCCGTACGCAGACCATTGCGCGCGCTTGAGATGAAACGTCTGCCATACACGCAACGCCATGAGCACTGAATCTGTTGCTATCGATCCGCAACTCCTGAAAGATCGCATCGCCGCCGCGCTGGGTGAGCGTGCCCGCGGCATTTCGCTGGCGCTCGGTGAGATTACCGTGACTGTCGATGCCGCGAGTTATTTGGCGGCGATGCAAGTCCTGCGCGATGCGCCCGATTGCCGTTTCGAGCAACTCATTGATTTGTGCGGCGTCGATTACTTCAGTTACGGCAACGAGGCTTGGCAGGGCCGGCCGCGCTTTTGTGTGGTTTCGCACCTGCTGTCGGTGAGCCTGAACCAGCGTGTGCGCGTGAAGGTGTTTTGTCCTGACGACGGTTTGCCGGTTGTGCCCTCGGTGTACGCGCTGTGGAATTCGGCCAACTGGTTTGAGCGCGAAGCCTTCGATTTGTACGGAATCGTATTCGAGGGGCATCCCGATCTGCGCCGCATCCTGACGGATTACGGGTTCATCGGACATCCGTTCCGCAAGGATTTTCCGCTGACGGGGCATGTTGAAATGCGCTACGACGCTCAAATGCAGCGCGTGGTCTATCAGCCGGTGACGATCGAGCAGCGCGAAATCACACCGCGCATCGTCCGCGAAGACAACTATGGCGGATTGCACTGATGCCTGAAATCAAAAACTACACACTCAACTTCGGCCCTCAGCACCCTGCCGCGCACGGCGTGCTGCGCTTGGTGCTCGAGCTCGATGGTGAAGTGGTCCAACGGGCCGACCCGCACATTGGCTTGTTGCACCGCGCTACCGAGAAGCTGGCCGAATCCAAGACCTACATTCAGGCCTTGCCTTACATGGACCGGCTCGATTACGTCTCGATGATGAGCAACGAGCACGCCCTTTGTCTGGCGGTCGAGAAGCTGTTGGGGATCGAAGTGCCGTTGCGCGCGCAGTACATCCGCGTGATGTATTCAGAAATCACGCGCCTGCTCAATCACCTGATGTGGATCGGCTCCCATGCCAACGACTGTGGCAGCTCGACGATGCTGATCTACGCTTTCCGCGAGCGCGAGGATTTGTTCGATATGTACGAGGCGGCTTCAGGCGCGCGCATGCACGCGGCCTATTTCCGTCCGGGCGGCGTGTATCGGGATTTGCCTGAAACGATGCCGCACTTCAAGGTCAGCAAAATCCGCAGCGCCAAAGGGATGGCGCGGCTGAACGAAAACCGGCAGGGTTCACTGCTTGACTTCATCGAGGATTTTACCCGGCGTTTCGTCAAGTACCTTGAGGAATACCACACGCTGCTGACCGATAACCGTATCTGGAAGCAGCGTACTGTGGGTATCGGCGTGATTTCACCCGAGCGCGCGCTCAATATGGGCTTGACCGGGCCGATGCTGCGAGGTTCAGGCTTTGCCTGGGATCTGCGCAAGAAGCAACCCTACGAGGTTTACAGCCAGGTCGATTTCGATATTCCCGTGGGTAAGACGGGAGACAGTTACGACCGTTACCTGGTGCGTATGGAAGAGATGGCGCAGTCCAACCGCATCATCGCGCAATGCGTGCAATGGCTGCGTGCCCATCCGGGGCCGGTGATCACCGAAAACCACAAGGTCGCGCCACCGCACCGCGAGGCGATGAAGACGCACATGGAAGAACTGATCCACCACTTCAAGTTCTTCACGGAGGGGTTCCACGTCCCCGAGGGCGAAGCCTATGCCGCCATCGAGCACCCCAAGGGCGAGTACGGCATCTACCTCGTCAGCGATGGCGCCAACAAGCCGTACCGGCTGAAAATTCGTCCGCCTGGATTCCCTCACTTGGCCGCGCTGGATGAGCTCACGCGGGGTCACATGCTTGCTGACACGGTTGCCGTGATCGGCAGTTTGGATATCGTTTTCGGAGAGATCGACCGATGAGCGATCACCTCACCCCCCCTTCTGCCGCGGACGTCGCGGCCATTCCAGTCACCGCGGCACAGTTGCCCCAGTCCATGCTGGAGCGTTTTGCGCGCGAAGTCGCCAAATATCCTGCCGAGCAGGCACAGTCTGCCGTGATTGCGTGCTTGTCCATCGTGCAGCAGCAATTTGGACATGTCAGTGTGCAAGCAGAGGCGGCGGTGGCCCAGTATCTGGGTCTGTCGCCGATCGCCGTGCACGAGGTCACGACTTTTTACAACATGTACAACCCGCAGCCGGTGGGCAAGTACAAGCTCAACGTTTGCACGAATTTGCCGTGTCAGTTGCGCGAGGGGGTTCATGCGCTGGCGCACCTCGAAAAAAAATTGGGCATCCGCATGGGCGAGACCACGCCCGATGGCTTGTTCACGCTCCAGCAAAGCGAATGTCTGGGCGCGTGTGCCGATTCGCCGGTGATGCTCGTCAACGATCGCATCATGTGCAGCTTCATGAGTAACGACAAGCTCGATGCACTCATTGATGGATTGCGCGCGGCAGCCGGGCAGGCCCAGGAAGGCGGCCAGTCATGACGACAATGACTCCCGATCAAGTCCTTGCGCAGTTTGAAGCCACTGGCGCGCAGACCTGTTTTCATGGCCGCCACATTCAGCCGCAGATCTACAAGGATCTGAACGGCAGCAATTGGCGCCTCAAGGATTACGAAGCGCGTGGCGGCTATCAGGCGCTGCGCAAAATTCTTGCCGAGGGCATGACGCCCGATCAAGTCATCGCCGAGGTCAAGGCTTCTGGTTTGCGCGGGCGCGGCGGCGCAGGTTTTCCCACGGGGCTGAAGTGGAGCTTCATGCCGCGCCAGTTCCCGGGGCAGAAGTACCTCGTGTGCAACGCCGATGAAGGGGAGCCGGGGACCTGCAAAGACCGCGATATCTTGCTGTACAACCCGCACCTCGTGATCGAGGGCATGGTGATCGGTGCTTTCGCCATGGGCGTCAGCGTCGGCTACAACTATATTCACGGCGAAATTTTTCAGACTTACGAGCGTTTCGAGGCGGCCATCGAGGAAGCCCGCGCCGCCGGTTATCTGGGCGACAACATCCTGGGCAGCGCTTTCAGTTTTCAGCTGCACGCCGCGCATGGCTTTGGCGCCTATGTCTGCGGCGAGGAAACCGGGCTGCTCGAATCGCTCGAGGGGAAAAAGGGCCAGCCCCGCTTCAAGCCGCCCTTTCCGGCCAGCTTCGGCCTGTACGGCAAACCCACGACCGTCAACAATGTCGAGACCTTGGCGGCGGTGCCGTGGATCATCTGCAATGGCGCGAAAGCCTATCTGGAATGCGGCAAACCCAACAACGGCGGCACCAAGATTTTTTCGGTCAGCGGTGATGTGGAGCAGCCCGGCAATTATGAAATTCCGATGGGAACGCCTTTTGCCAAATTGCTTGAGCTGGCCGGCGGCGTGCGCGGCGGGCGCAAGCTCAAGGCGGTGATTCCGGGCGGATCGTCCTCGCCGGTGCTGCCTGCGCACATCATCATGGAATGCACGATGGACTATGACTCGATCGCAAAAGCCGGCTCCATGCTCGGGTCGGGCGCGGTCATCGTGATGGACGAAACGCGTTCGATGGTGCAGGCGCTGCGCCGCTTGTCGTACTTCTATATGCATGAATCCTGTGGTCAATGCACCCCGTGCCGTGAGGGGACGGGCTGGATGTGGCGCTTGGTCGATCGCATTCACAACGGACAGGGCCGGCCCAGCGATCTCGCGTTGCTCGACAACGTCGGAGAAAACATCATGGGCCGTACGATCTGCGCGCTGGGCGATGCTGCTGCAATGCCGGTGCGCGCAATGATCAAGCAGTTCCGCCACGAGTTCGAGGCGCTCATTCCCGGGCTTGCCGCTGCCACCGCAGCGACAGGTGAGAAAGTTTGAGGCGGGGAACGGATATGGTTGAAATCGAACTGGACGGCCAAAAGGTCGAAGTTACCGAAGGCAGCATGGTGATGCATGCCGCCGAGAAGGCCGGCACCTACATTCCGCACTTCTGTTATCACAAGAAACTCAGCATTGCGGCCAGTTGCCGTATGTGCTTGGTCGAAGTCGAGAAGGTCCCCAAGCCGGTGCCCGCCTGCGCGACGCCCGTGACCAAGGGCATGATCGTGCATACCCGCACTGAAAAAATCACGCGCGCGCAAAAAACGGTGATGGAGTTCCTGCTCATCAATCACCCGCTGGATTGCCCGGTGTGCGATCAGGGCGGTGAATGCCAGCTGCAGGATTTGGCGGTCGGCTACGGCGTTTCGAGTTCGCGCTACGACGAGGAAAAGCGCGTGGTCGGGCACAAGAATATCGGCCCGCTCATCAGCATGGAAGAGATGAGCCGTTGTATCCACTGCACCCGCTGCGTACGCTTTGGCCAGGAAATCGCCGGCGTCATGGAACTGGGCATGATCAACCGCGGGGAACATGCGGAAATCACCACTGTGGCGGGCGGTACCGTCGATTCCGAACTGTCCGGCAACATGATCGACATCTGCCCCGTGGGCGCACTGACAAGCAAGCCTTTTCGCTTCAGCGCGCGCACCTGGGAGCTGTCGCGGCGCAAGTCGGTCAGCCCGCACGATTCGACCGGTGCCAATTTGATCGTGCAAGTCAAGGGACAACGTGTGATGCGCGTCGTGCCCTTTGAAAATGAAGCGGTCAACGAATGCTGGATCGCTGACCGCGATCGCTTTTCCTATGAGGCGCTGAGCAGCCCCGATCGCTTGACTGCGCCGATGCTCAAGCAGGGCGGTCAGTGGCATGAAGTGGATTGGCAAACGGCGCTCGACTATGTGATTCATGGCCTGCAAAGCATCAAAGCCGAACACGGTGCACAAAGCATCGGCGCGCTGGTCAGCCCGCACAGCACGCTTGAAGAGCTGTATCTGGCGGCACAACTGGTGCGCGGTCTGGGCAGCGACAACATCGATCACCGGCTGCGGCAGGCTCAATTCATCCGGACGCCGGGCGTGCGCTGGCTGGGGACTTCGATCGCTCGACTGTCGCAGTTGCAGCGTGTCTTGGTCGTTGGCTCGAACCTGCGCAAAGACCATCCTTTGTTCGCGCAGCGCATTCGCCAAGCCGCGCGCAAGGGTGCGGCGGTGAGCGTGCTGACTTCGGCGGCGTTGTTGCCGAGCCGTGATGCCTGGGCGATGCCGCTGGCGACGGCACGGGTCGTCGAGCACGACCGCTGGCTCGATGGTTTGGGGCAGATTGCCGCGGCCATTGCGCGCGTTACCGGCGCCGCGCTGCCGTTTTCCAGCACGAGCGAGCCCGATGACAACGCCCAGGCGATCGCGCAATCACTCCTGTCTGGCGAGCATAAAGCGATTCTGTTGGGCAATGCCGCTGCGCACCATGCACAGGCCGATGCGTTGCTGGCGCTGGCCAACTGGATCGGCGCGCAAACCGGCGCCAGCGTGGGTTATTTGACCGAGGCGGCCAATACCGTGGGGGCCCAGTTCGTTGGCGCGCAGCCGCAGGGCGAGGGTTGGGATGCGGGACGGATGCTGGCGGGCGGCTTGCAAGCGGCGCTGCTGCTCCATTGCGAGCCGCAGCGCGATTCAGCGGCGCAAGCAGGCGCGGCGGCGGCCTTGGCGAAAGCGCAAATGGTCGTCACGCTCAGTCCATTCAAGACAAATCTTGAATTCAGCGATGTGCTGCTTCCGATCGCGCCGTTCACCGAAACACCGGGCAGTTTTGTCAACGCCGAAGGCCGCCTGCAAAGCTTCCACGCGGTGGTTCAGCCCTTGGGGGCGACCCGCCCGGCCTGGAAAGTGCTGCGCGTGCTCGGCACCCTGCTGAATTTGCCCGGCTTTGCGTTTGAAACCATCGCAGAGGTGTTGGCCCAAGCGCGTGATTCACGCGGCGCGTTGCCCGAAGGCGCCACACACCTGCCCGAGCAATGTCTGAATAATGCCAGTCAGGCTGATGTTGCCGCCGCTTGGGCAGCGCACACCAGCACCGTGGCTGCCCCTGTGACCGCGCCCATCTACCAACTCGATGGTCTCGTACGGCGTGCACCGTCCTTGCAACGCACGGCCGATGCGCGCCAGGCGGGCCACCCCGCAGCGCACAAAGAAGGAGCAGCAACGTGATGGATTCCTTCTACAACTGGGGCAATGGTTTGGTCGCCGCGGGCTGGTGGACGGCCGGCGGCTGGCCCGTGGTATGGGCGCTGATTAAAATTATTTGCGTCCTGGTGCCGCTGCTGGTTGCGGTGGCCTATTTGACGCTGTGGGAGCGTAAGTTTCTCGGCTTTATTCAGGTGCGCCATGGCCCCAACCGCGTCGGTCCGTGGGGTCTCTTTCAGCCTTTTGCCGATGCCTTCAAGCTGCTGGTCAAGGAGCTGATCGATCCCAGCGCTGCGGCTTCCAATCGGGGGTTGTTCCGCCTTGGCCCGGTACTGGCGATCATGCCGGCGCTGGCGGCTTGGGTGGCGATTCCCTTCGGGCCCGAGGCCGTTATCGCCAACGTCAACGTTGGGTT
Source organism: Burkholderiaceae bacterium (assembly GCA_031285125.1). Taxonomy (GTDB): domain Bacteria; phylum Pseudomonadota; class Gammaproteobacteria; order Burkholderiales; family Burkholderiaceae_C; genus JAITWT01. Next base: position 13,271 of record JAITWT010000031.1, read on the forward strand.
GCTGCTCATCATGGCGATCACCTCGATCGAGGTGTATGGAGTCATCATCGCCGGTTGGGCTTCAAATTCGAAATATCCTTTTCTTGGTGCGTTGCGTGCATCGGCGCAAATGGTCAGCTATGAAATCGCCATGGGCTTTTGCTTCGTGGTGGTCATCATGGTCTCGGGCAGCATGAATCTGGGCGAAATCGTCGCCTCGCAGGGCAAGGGGATCGCCGCCAGCATGGGCCTGGGATTGCTTTCCTGGAACTGGCTGCCGCTGTTGCCGATCTGCGTCGTCTACATGATTTCCGGCGTCGCCGAAACCAACCGTCACCCTTTCGACGTGGTCGAGGGCGAGGCCGAGATTGTTGCCGGTCACATGGTCGAGTATTCGGGCATGGGCTTCGCCATCTTCTTCCTCGCGGAGTACGCCAGCATGTGGCTGGTGTCGGCGCTGGCGGTGCTGATGTTCCTGGGCGGCTGGCTTGCGCCGTTTGATTTCTTGAACTTCATTCCGGGTTGGATCTGGCTGGCGATCAAGATTCTCATCATGGTGTCGCTGTTCATCTGGATCCGCGGTACTTTCCCGCGCTTCCGGTATGACCAGATCATGCGCTTGGGCTGGAAAATCTTTATTCCCGTCACTCTCGTGTGGCTGCTGGTGGTCGGCATCTGGATGCAGACCCCGTGGAACATCTGGAAATGAGGGCAGGCGATGCTATGACCACCACATCTTCACCTTTTTCGCTTAAGAACTTTTTCAAGAGCTTCATGCTCGTGGAATTGTTCAAGGGCATGGCCTTGACCGGCCGCTACGCGCTACGCCCCAAGTTCACGGTGCAGTATCCTGAGGAAAAAACGCCGTTGAGCCCGCGCTTTCGTGGGCTGCACGCGTTGCGCCGTTATGACAATGGCGAGGAGCGCTGCATCGCCTGCAAGCTGTGCGAGGCGGTTTGTCCCGCAATGGCGATCAGTATCGAATCGGCCGTGCGCGAAGATGGCACACGCCGTACCACGCGCTACGACATCGACTTGAGCAAGTGCATCTTCTGCGGTTTTTGCGAAGAAAGCTGTCCGGTCGATTCAATCGTCGAGACGAATATCTTTGAATACCATGGTGAAAAGCGCGGAGATCTGTATTTCACCAAAGACATGCTGCTGGCCATCGGCGATCGCTACGAAAAAGAAATCGCAGCAGCCAAGGCGGCAGACGCCCCTTATCGTTGATTAACGCCGAGTTCGTCCCATGGATATCAAAACCGGCTTTTTCTATTTGTTCTCGGTGCTGCTGTTGGTGGCGGCCTTCCGAGTCGTGACCGCGCGCAATCCGGTGCACGCGGCGCTTTATCTGATGCTGGCTTTCTCGCAGGCCGCCGCCGTGTGGCTGCTGCTGGAGGCTGAGTTTCTCGCCATCGCGCTGGTCCTGGTGTATCTGGGCGCGGTGATGGTGCTGTTCCTGTTCGTCGTGATGATGCTCGATATCAATGTCGAGAGTTTGCGCGATGGCTTCTGGAAGAATTTCCCGCTTGCCGCCACCGTGGGCGTGATCATCGCGCTGGAAATGGCCTATGTGCTGATGGGCGGGTTTCACGACAGCAGTGCCATCGCGCCCGACCAAGCATTGACGGCTGCCGCGCAGGGCTCGAATGTCAAGGCGCTGGGGTTGCTGATGTACAGGGATTACGTCTACCCGATCCAGATTGCCGCGGTGATTCTGTTGGTGGCGATGATCTCCGCCATCGCATTGACGCTACGCCGTCGTAAAGACAGCAAGTTCATCGATCCCAAAGATCAGGTTCACGTCAAGGCGTCCGATCGTCTGGTCGTCATGAAAATCGCGCCGACCGCACCCGCCCGCCAACCCGATCAGCAAAGCGTCGATAACGCGAAGGAGCAGGCATGACACTGACCTTGGGCCACTATCTGACGCTGGGGGCGATCTTGTTCGCGCTGGCGGTGATCGGAATTTTTCTGAATCGCAAAAACCTCATTGTGCTGCTGATGTGCATTGAATTGATGCTGCTGGCGGTGAATATGAATTTTGTCGCCTTCTCCCATTATTCGGGCGATTACCACGGACAAATTTTTGTGTTCTTCATTCTCACGGTGGCAGCAGCCGAATCGGCCATCGGCCTGGCGCTGCTGATGCTGCTGTTCCGCAACAGATCGACGATTCATGTCGATGAAATCAACTCGCTCAAGGGTTGAATCGCACAAGAACAAGAGCAAAACCATGAGTGCAACGCTTTCTGCTTCTACGTTGCTGGCGGTTCCGCTGGCGCCCCTCATCGGCTCGGCCATTGCCGGGATTTTCGGTACTCAAATGGGCGGCAATTTGATCGGCCGCCGCATGACGCATTCCCTGGCTATTCTGGGGGTATTGATCGCTTTTATCATTTCGGCGCTCACGCTGCATAGCGTGATCGTCGATGGCGCCCGATTCGACGCGACGATCTACCACTGGATGACCATCGGCGCTTTGAAGATGGAGGTGGGCTTTTTCGTCGATGGCTTGACCGCCATGATGATGTGCGTTGTGACTTTCGTCTCTCTGATGGTGCACATCTACACCATTGGCTATATGGCTGACGACGAAGGGTACAACCGGTTTTTTGCCTACATTTCGCTGTTCACTTTTTCCATGTTGATGCTCGTGATGAGCAACAACATGCTTCAATTGTTTTTCGGCTGGGAGGCGGTCGGCCTGGTGTCGTACTTGCTGATCGGTTTTTGGTTCAAGCGGCCCACGGCAATTTTCGCCAACCTCAAAGCGTTTCTGGTCAACCGGGTCGGCGATTTTGGTTTCCTCCTGGGCATTGGTCTGATCGCCGCTTACGCCGGCACACTCAATTACCACGAAGTTTTCGCGCAGGCGAATACGCTCGCCGCGCAAGGATTTCCGGGGACGAATTGGCAGCTCATGACGGTCATTTGCATTTGCCTGTTCATCGGCGCGATGGGCAAGAGCGCGCAATTCCCGCTGCATGTGTGGCTGCCTGATTCGATGGAAGGCCCCACGCCAATCTCCGCGCTGATTCACGCGGCCACCATGGTGACGGCCGGGATCTTCATGGTCGCGCGGATGTCGCCCTTGTTTGAATTGAGCGATACCGCGTTGAGCTTCGTCCTCGTAATTGGCGCGATCACCGCGCTGTTCATGGGCTTCCTGGGCATCGTCCAAAACGACATCAAGCGCGTCATTGCTTATTCGACGCTCTCACAACTGGGCTACATGACGGTTGCGCTGGGCGCTTCGGCCTATTCGGTGGCGGTGTTTCACTTGATGACGCACGCCTTTTTCAAGGCGCTGCTGTTCCTGGCGGCGGGTTCGGTCATCATCGGCCTGCATCACAACCAGGACATGCGCTGGATGGGCGGCGTGCGCAAGTACATGCCGGTGACATGGATCACTTTCCTGGTGGGCTCGCTGGCGCTCATTGGCACGCCGCTGTTCTCGGGTTTTTATTCCAAGGACAGCATCATCGAGGCGGTCAAGGCCAGCCACCTCGCCGGTTCTGGTTTTGCCTATTTCGCTGTGTTGGCGGGGGTTTTCGTTACGGCTTTTTATACGTTCCGAATGTATTTTCTGGTGTTTCATGGCAAGGAGCGCTACGACCAAAACCCCGAGGCGCACCATGGCCATGACGCGCATGGCGCGCATCATGGCGGACACAGCAGGCCGCACGAGTCCCCTTGGGTGGTGTGGTTGCCGCTGGTGCTGCTGGCGATTCCTTCCGTCATCATCGGTGCCATGACGATCGAGCCGATGCTTTTGGGCAGCTTCTTCAAGGATGCCATCTTCGTTGATGCGGCGCGTCATCCGGCAATGCATGAATTGACCGAGCACTTCCATGGCGTCGGCGCGATGGCCTTGGAGGGCTTGAAAGGCTGGCCTTTCTGGTTGGCGCTGGCGGGTGTGGTGCTGACGTACTACATGTACCTCATCAACCCGGTCGTGCCTGCAGCGATCAAGCGCGCGTTCTTGCCGATCGATGCGCTGCTTGAAAACAAGTACTACCTGGACTGGTTCAACGAAAACGTGATCGCCCGGATGACGCGCGCGATCGGTACCGGCCTGTGGAAGGGCGGCGATCAGGGCCTGATCGATGGTGTTGTCGTCAACGGTTCATGGAAGGTGGTCGGTTTCATCTCCAGCGCCGTGCGCCGGATTCAGTCGGGTTTTCTTTATCACTATGCCTTCGGGATGCTTTTAGGCTTATTCATCCTGATGTCGTATTTCGTTTGGTTTAGGCGATGAGCGCCAGCACGGGAGAAAAATACAAATGGGTCAGCTGAGCCTTGCCATTTGGATGCCGATCGCTTTCGGCGTCGTGCTGCTCGCGTTTGGGCGCGACCGCTACGCCAACAGCGTGCGCTGGGCGGCATTAATCGGGTCGATCGTCAGTTTTCTGGTGACGATCCCGCTGTATCTGCACTTTCAGGCCGGGACTGCGAACATGCAGTTCGTTGAGCATGTGCTGTGGATTGCACCCTTCAACATCCACTATGCCCTCGGTATCGATGGCCTCTCGCTGTGGTTTGTGTTGCTGACGGCTTTCATCACGATGATCGTGGTGATTTCGGCTTGGCAGTCCATCACCGAGCGCGTCAATCAGTACATGGGCGCTTTCCTGATCCTGTCGGGGTTGATGATCGGCGTATTCAGCGCGCTGGACGGGATGCTGTTCTATGTCTTCTTCGAGGCAACGCTCATCCCGATGTACCTCATCATCGGCGTCTGGGGCGGCCCGAACCGGATCTACGCGGCGTTCAAGTTCTTCCTTTACACCTTGCTCGGGTCGCTGCTGCTGCTGCTGGCATTGATCTATCTGTACAAAATTTCCGGCGGCAGCTTCAACATTCTGGTGTGGCACGGCGTGAAGATCGGCCGCACTGCGCAGACCTTGCTGTTCTTCGCTTTCCTGGCGGCGTTCGCGGTCAAAGTGCCGATGTGGCCGGTGCACACTTGGCTGCCCGATGTGCACGTGGAAGCGCCCACGGGCGGCTCGGTGATTCTGGCGGCCATCATGCTCAAACTGGGCGCATACGGCTTCCTGCGTTTTTCTCTGCCCATCGTGCCCGATGCCTCACATGAATGGGCATGGCTGATGATTACGCTGTCGCTGATTGCAGTGATCTACGTTGGCCTGGTGGCGCTGGTGCAAAAAGACATGAAAAAACTCGTGGCCTATTCTTCGGTCGCGCACATGGGTTTTGTGACGCTGGGCTTTTTCATCTTCAGTGATCTGGGTGTTTCCGGCGGCTTGGCGCAGATGATTTCGCACGGTTTTGTCTCGGGCGCGATGTTCCTGTGTATCGGCGTGCTGTACGACCGCATGCATTCGCGCCAGATTGCCGACTATGGCGGCGTGGTCAACACCATGCCCAAGTTCGCCGCTTTTGCATTGCTGTTTTCAATGGCCAATTGCGGTTTGCCCGGAACGGCCGGGTTTATCGGCGAATGGATGGTGATTTTGGGCGCGATCAAAGCCAACTTCTGGCTGGGTCTGGGTGCAGCCACAGCGCTGATTTGGGGCGCAGCCTACACACTGTGGATGTACAAGCGCGTCTATCTCGGTGCGGTGGGCAATGAGCGCGTGGGCAAGCTCCGGGATATCAATGGCCGCGAATTTTTCATACTCGCGCTGTTGACGATTGCTGTGCTAGGAATGGGGCTCGATCCCAAACCTGTCACTGACCTGATGAACCCCTCGGTTAGTTATCTGCTGCAACATGTTGCAGCCTCCAAATTGCCTTGAGTCCACGCTGAACAAGAGAACGACACATGATTGACAAACTCAGCTGGGTCACGATTTATCCCGAACTGGTGCTGCTCATCATGGGCTGCTTTATCGCATTGACCGACTTCGGGCGGACCAATGCGCGCCGCAGCCGCAGCTATGGGCTGACACTGGGCACGCTGGCCGTGGTGGTGGTGCTGACCGCGTGGCAAGCGTGGCAAGCTTCCACCCTGGTCGGCTCGACGTATTACGGTTTTGGAGACGGCTCCGGCTCCCGCTCCAATGGGCTGGTGGTCATGGATGCCATGGGCAGCTGGCTCAAATGTTTCGCAGCGCTGGCGCTGATGGTCGGCCTGGTCTATGGCCGTCCCTACGCGGCGGATCGCAACATGCTGCGCAACGGGGGCGAGTTGTTCACACTCAGCCTGTTCGCGCTGCTGGGTATGTTCGTGATGATCTCGGGCAATAACTTCGTGATGATCTACCTGGGCCTGGAACTTTTGACTCTGTCCAGCTATGCCTTGGTGGCGCTGCGCCGTGACCACCCGCTTTCCAGCGAAGCGGCCATGAAATATTTCGTCCTTGGCGCGATGGCCAGCGGTTTTCTGCTCTATGGCTTGTCGATGATGTACGGCGCCACCGGCTCGCTGGATATCAATGCTGTCTACGCCTCGCTCAGCTCACACGAGGGAAGCCCTCAGGTCCTGGTTTTTGGACTGGTGTTTGTGGTTGCGGGTCTGGCATTCAAAATCGGCGCGGTGCCCTTCCATATGTGGGTGCCTGATGTGTACCAGGGCGCACCCACGGCGGTGACGCTGCTGATCGGTTCAGCCCCTGAGTTGGCGGCCTTTGCCATCATCATTCGTCTGCTGGTCGTAGGCTTCCAGCCCTTGACTTTCGATTGGCAGCAAATGCTTGCGTTGCTGGCGATTGCTTCGTTGCTGGTCGGCAACCTGGCGGCGATCGCGCAGACCAACCTCAAGCGCATGCTGGCGTATTCAGCCATCGCGCAAATGGGCTTCATGCTGCTGGGGTTGACCGCTGGGATCGTCAACGGTGATGCGAGCAATGCCTGGCGTGCCTACAGCGCCTCGATGTTCTACGTCATCACCTATGTGCTGACCACGCTGGCGACCTTCGGCATCATCATGCTGCTGGCGCGCGAAGGCTTTGAGAGCGAGGAAATTGCTGATTTGGCGGGCCTGAACCGGCGCAGCCCGCTGTACGCCGGGGTGATGGCGATTGCCATGTTTTCCCTCGCAGGCATTCCGCCGATGGTGGGCTTTTATGCCAAGCTGATGGTGCTGCAAGCGCTGATCAACTCAGGACAGATGGCATATATCGTCCTGGCCGTGTTCGCTGTACTGATTTCTTTGGTTGCAGCTTTTTACTATCTGCGCGTGGTCAAGGTGATGTACTTTGATGAACCCAGCAGCACGGCCGCCCCAGCAGCCATCGTCGCGCCGCGCCAGGTGCGTGTGGTGCTCGCGCTCAACGGTGCCTTGATCCTGATTCTGGGCATCGTCCCCGGCGGCTTGATGAGTTTGTGCATGAAGGCCATCATCAACTCACTGACGACGACGAGTTGATGGTGTGTGTCCTGCCACGCCGGGGCTGCTCGAAAACAGCAAGGGCGTGGCCTTGAAGGCGGGTTTTGCTGGGGTATCAGGGACCGCTGGGCGCCCAGGCGGTTCAGGTACTGTCTCTGTTGATCTGCCTTTTGACGCCATGAACACGATCCATACCACGAGCGCCACACCATGAGCGCCATACCATGAGCGACAAGCGTCTGGAAGAAACCCGTATCAGCAGCGAACTGTTGTTCGAGGGCTGCTTTCTTCATGCGCGGCGCGATCAGGTGCGTTTGCCCGATGGCGGACAAACCGTGCGTGAGTACATCGTTCATCCAGGTGCCGTGGTGATCGTGCCCTTGCTCGACGATGGGCGCCTGGTGCTGGAGCGCCAGTACCGCTACCCGCTGGAGCGAATCATGGTCGAACTCCCGGCGGGCAAGCTCGATGCGGGTGAAGATCCACTGCTTTGCGGCCAGCGCGAACTGCGCGAGGAAACCGGCTACAGCGCCCGCGAATGGGCGCGCGCGGGAGTGATGCACGTGGCCATCGCGTATTCGACCGAAGTGATCCACATCTACTTCGCACGCGGACTCATCTCAGGGCAACGCCGGCTTGATGAAGGCGAATTCCTGGATGTCTTCGCCGCCACGCCGGAGGAATTTTTCCGCTGGTGCCGCGACGGCGTGATTACCGACGCAAAGACGCTCAGTTGTGCCTTGTGGCTTCAGAACGTCCTGGGCGGAACCTGGGCGCTCGATTGGCATGCCGCCGATCATCCCCCGTCCATCGCTGAAAATCACGGGCCAAACCCGTAACCGCGGCAAATAGCAGTATGAAGGTTCTTGATTTGCAGTGCGCCCAAGGCCATGGTTTCGAGGGCTGGTTTGCTTCGGGCGAGGAGTTCGAAACGCAATCGGCGCGCGGGCTGGTCGAGTGCCCCGTATGCAGCGATCGAGCCATTTCCAAACGCTTGTCTGCACCGCGTCTGAACCTGGGCAAGAGTAAGCCGCAGGCGGCTTCAGAGGCTCCAGAGGCCCCATCGCCCGATGGCGCTGATCTGGCCCTGCAGGCGCATTGGATCCGTAGCGTGCGTGAAGTGCTCTCCTGTACCGAAGACGTGGGTGATCGCTTCGCTGACGAAGCCCGCAAAATCCACCAAGGCCAGGCTGCCGAGCGGGGGATTCGAGGGCACGCCACGCCGGAGCAAACGCAAGCGCTGCTTGACGAAGGGATCGATGTCATGCCATTGCTGGTCCCCGAGAACCTCAAGGAAACGCTCCAGTAATTGCATTTCCATATCAAAGAGGCCTTTGCCGGCTTCGCTTGCCGTGCGACAGCACGGTCTGCGCAACGCCATCGCGCGCGGACTTGATTTAAAACGCTTAATCAGCAGCGCCCTTGATCCGGCCACTGGCGCTGCATTTGATTCCATTTTCGTTCGAAACGATAGAAATGATCCCGATTCCATCGTTCCCGCAAAGCGTCGATTGGGCGCGCTGGCCTGACTCCCTCCCCCGCTGGGGGAGGAGGGCTGGGGTGGGGGTCGCGCGCTGTTTGGCATAGGCGCTGTCTGTATTTCCAAGCGCCGCAAGCCCCCATCCCTGCCTTCCCCCAAAGGGGGAAGGAGAAAAGCAAACGCGCCAAGTCTGTTCTTGCTGCGTTGAACGAGAAATCGAATCACATATACCAACACGCGCATCCGTGGATGCGCCGATCTCGATAGGACAATTGGTCAATGCACCCGAAAGCCTTGCTCGATGCGGCAGCCGAACTGGTTGCGCGCGTCCTGAAATTTGATCATCCTGCCGACACGGTGGTCTCGCGTTACTTTCGTGAACGCCGCGAGCTCGGCCAGCGCGAGCGGGCCACGCTGGCTGCAACCGCCTATGTCGTGCTGCGCAAAAAGCTGCTGTTCGCGCACCTTGCGCACTCGGGCAGCGGTGCGCACGAGCGGCGGCTGGCGATCCTTGGGTTTCATGCGCCGCGCGAGTTTTTGCTCAGTGCGCTTGATGAGCAAGAACGGCGCTGGCTTGCGGCTTGCGATGCGCTCAGTCCGGATGAGCTGTTTGACCGCCATCATCACAACCTGCCCGAATGGCTGGCCGAGCCCCTGCGGCAGCAACTGGGCGCTGAATTTCCGGCATTGGCGCAAGCCTTGCTTGAAAGCGCGCCGCTTGATCTGCGCGTCAATGTCTTGACCGACAAGCGCGCCGATGTGCAAGCCGAGCTTGAACTGGCGGCTATTCACGCCACGCCGACGCCTTGGTCGCCCTGGGGTTTGCGTGTACGCAATAAGCCTGCATTAACGCGCCTGAGCGCCTTCGCACGCGGCGCCATCGAAGTGCAGGACGAAGGTTCGCAACTGCTGGCTCTGCTGCTGGACGCACGGCGCGGCCAGATGGTGGCCGATTTTTGTGCGGGCGCAGGCGGCAAGACCTTGGCGATAGGTGCCGCCATGCGCAACACCGGGCGTCTGTACGCCTTCGATACCTCGGCGCACAGGCTCGATGCCCTCAAGCCTCGGCTGGCGCGCAGTCACCTGTCAAACGTGCACCCGACGGTCCTTGCGCATGAACGTGACGAGCGCGTCAAACGCCTCGCGGGCAAGCTCGACCGCGTGCTGGTCGATGCACCCTGCTCGGGCCTGGGGACCTTGCGGCGCAATCCCGATCTCAAATGGCGCCAGTCGCCTGAGTTGGTGCGCGAATTGGCCGTCAAGCAGGCCTTGATTCTCGCCAGTGCAGCGCGTTTGCTCAAATCTGGCGGGCGGCTGGTCTACGCGACGTGCAGCGTCTTGCCTGAAGAAAATGAAGCCATTGCACAAGCCTTTGGCGCGGCGCACCCGGATTTCCAGCCCTTGGAGGCGTGCGACGTGCTGGCTGATCTGAAAGTAGCGCAGCCTGAAAGCCTGTGCGCGGGCGGCGAATCCGGTGGCCGTTACCTGCACTTATGGCCGCACCGGCACGGGACGGACGGTTTTTTTGCCGCCGTATGGCAACGGCGTTGAAGGCGATGGGGTACTTGCCCTGGCTGGGGAGGCAATAAAAAAACCGCCAAGTTATGGCGGTTTTTTTGTGCGTCAAGCCTAAACGGGCTCAGCTTATTTGAGCTTGGTTTCCTTGTACTCGACGTGCTTGCGCGCCTTCGGGTCGAACTTCATGATCGAGATCTTGTCGGGCGTGGTTTTTTTGTTCTTGCTGGTGGTGTAAAAGTGACCGGTTCCGGCGGTCGATTCCAGCTTGATCTTTTCGCGGCTGCCTTTGGTTGCCATAGTGGTACTCCTTTACGCTTGACCGCGTGCGCGCAAATCGGCGAGCACGGCGTCGATGCCATTCTTGTCAATCAGTCGCAGTGCCGCGCTCGAGACGCGCAGGCGCACCCAGCGATTTTCGCTTTCGACCCAAAAACGGCGGTATTGCAGGTTCGGCATGAACCGGCGCTTGGTTTTGTTGTTGGCGTGGGAAACATTGTTGCCCACCATCGGGCCTTTGCCCGTTACTTCGCAGACGCGTGCCATGAGGCGCTCATTCCTTTAAACAGCCGGCACCCGTGGCAAGCCAATGGCTTGTGAGGAACTCGAGGTTCCCAATGGGGTGGGTTACGGCTTGACCTCGCCAGAAACGGCTGGCGGGAACCCGTGGTCGACGTTCATTGCCGACAGAACTCTTGATTATATAGTTTTTTGGGGATTTCCTCATCATCGCCTTATCGTCCCATCATTTCCCCGCCATCGGCACGATTGGATATGCGCACCGGTTCGACCGTCCGTTGTGCCGGCTGGCGATTTCCCGATTCGACGGCCATGCGCTTGCCCAATGATGCAGGGAAAGGGTGACCGGCATCGCTGCATTTCGCGCTTCGCCTCCCATTGCGAACCCGGGCGCGCCCGTTCGCGCCGATTCGTATACAGGTTCCCAAGGTCAACGCCAAGTTGGGCACAATAGTCCAATGAGTACCACCCGCCACGAACTTTTGACGGCTTTTGATCTCCTGCTCAGCCCTGAGCGGTTCCATGATTACGGCCCCAACGGTCTGCAAGTCGAGGGGCGCGTGCCAGTGCACAAAATCGTCTCGGGCGTGACCGCCTCGCGCGCGCTGATTGAAGCGGCGATTGCCGTCCAGGCCGATGCGATCTTCGTGCATCACGGCCTGTTTTGGCGCGGCCAGGATGGGCGCGTGACCGGCTGGATGAAGCAGCGGCTGGCGTTGTTGTTGGCCCACGACCTGAACCTGTACGCCTACCACCTGCCGCTGGATGCGCACCCCGAGCTGGGCAACAACGCCCAGTTGGGACTGAAGCTGGGCCTGAGCCCCCATCCGGGTGCGGCGGGGCGCTTCGGCGAGCATGAGTTGGGGTTTATCGGCACGAGCGCGGAGGGCCTGCCCTGGAGCAGCGCCAAAGCGCTGGCGGCGCATGTGCAAAAGCTGACGCAGCGCCCGGTGACCGTGGTTGAAGGCGCCTCCCGGCCGATTCGCACGGTGGCGTGGTGCAGCGGCGGCGCGCAGGATTGGTTCGAGGCGGCGATTGCCGCTGGCGCCGACGCTTTTATCACGGGTGAGATCTCGGAACCGCAAACGCATCTGGCGCGTGAGACGGGGGTGGCCTTTCTGGCCTGCGGTCACCATGCAACCGAGCGCTACGGCGCTCCCGCAGCGGTCGCGCATGTGGCCGCGCAGCTGGGTATCGCGCACGAATTCATCGATATCAACAATCCGGCGTGAATGCACTGGGAATGAAACGTACCCTCAGCCTCGCGCACTTCTTCGCGGGGCTCGGGCGCGCGCCCTCCGGGGCGCCATTCCAGCGGTCCGGTTGGCTGCGCCAGGATGGCAGGTCGGGGCTGTGCCGGTTTGATGCAACACGGATATGAGCGTACCCATCGCAATGAACGTACCCATCGCAATCACCCAGGGCGACCCGGCGGGGATCGGCCCAGAAATCATTGTTCAGGCTTTCCGCGACGCGCCCGAGGCGCTGCGCGGTTGTTTCGTGGCCGGCGATGTCACCGTGATGCGGCGCGCCTGCCGTGTGTTGGCGCAAGCCGGCGCGTCAATCGGGCGCTCAGGACTGCGCCTTCCGGTGGCGCGGATCGAAACGCCCGCCGAGGCGCTCGATACGCCACCGCGCTGCGTGCCGGTGTTGCAAGCGGTCGATCCGGTCGCCGAAGCCGATGTGCCCTTGGGCCAGATCAGCGCCGCCGCCGGGCGCGCGGCGGGTGATGCGGTGGTCTGGGCGGCGCGCGCGGCGCTACGCGGCGAAATCGCTGCGCTCGTCACCGCGCCGCTGCACAAGGAAGCACTGGCTGCGGCTGGATTTTCATTTCCAGGCCACACGGAGTTGTTGCAAGCCGAAGCGGCCGCGCATTGGGGGCGCAGCGTCGCGCAAACGCCGGTGCGCATGATGCTGGCCAACGACGAATTGCGCACGGTGCTGGTGAGCATTCACATCCCGCTGCGCGCCGCGATCGACGGCCTGAGCGCCGAGAACATCGGGGAGACCCTGCGCATTACCCACGAATCCCTGAGGCGCCTGCTCGGCCGTGCGCCGCGCATCGCCGTCGCCGGCCTGAACCCGCACGCCGGCGAGGGCGGCCTGATGGGCAGCGAGGAGCAGCGCATCATTGTCCCGGCCATCCAAGCGGCGTGCGGCGCGGGGATCGACGCGCACGGGCCGTATCCGCCTGACACCGTCTTCATGCGCGCGCGCGCCAGAAACGGCGCGCCTGGCGAATTCGACGTGGTCATCGCCATGTACCACGACCAGGGGCTGATTCCGGTCAAATACCTGGGCATCGAACAGGGCGTGAACGTCACGCTCGGCCTGCCGCTGCTGCGCACCAGCCCCGACCACGGCACCGCCTTCGACCTCGCTGGCACGGGCCGGGCCAGCCCGGCCAGCCTGTTGGCCGCACTGCACATGGCGCGCCAAGCGCTGCACTGAGGCGGCGTTCAACCTGGAAACGGCGGTTTTTAGTCTTGCAAAGACTTCAGCCTGCCTTGACGGCCTCTCCAACACCGGGGGGAGCGGGGCAAACGGACCGCGCCGCGCGCAACCAGCCCAGCCCTTGGCGGGTGCCGTGCGCGGGACGGTATTCGCAGCCGATCCAGCCGGCCCAATGGCCAGCGGCGGCAATCTGGTCAATCACGCTGAACAGATAGGGGAAGTTCAGCTCGCCCGCGTCGGGCTCGTGGCGTTGCGGCACCCCGGCGATTTGCAAATGACCGACGCGGCCTGTGGGCAGATACTGGCGCAGTTGGGTCGTCACGTCGCCCTCCATGATCTGGCAGTGGTACAGGTCCATCTGCACCTTCAGATTTGGCGCGCCCGCTTCTTCGAGTATCGCGTGCGCCTGGGCCTGCCGGGTCAACAGGTAGCCTGGCATGTCGCGCGTGTTGATGGGTTCGATCAGCAGCTCGACGCCTTCGCGCGCGGCCTCGGCGGCCGCCCAGCGCAGGTTGGACAGGTAAGTCGGCAGCACCGATTCAGGCGCCACGCTTTCAGGCACGCGTCCGGCCATGACGTGAATGCGCGGGCAAGCCAGTGTCTGTGCGTAGCGCAGCGCCTGCGCGATGGCGGCGCGAAATTGCGCTTCGCGCCCCGGCAGCGCCGCCAGTCCGCGCTCACCGCTGTTCCAATTTCCGGGGGAGGCGTTCAACAGCACCTGGCGCAAACCGTTGCCGGCCAGCCGCGCGGCGATTTCGGCGGCGGGCCAGGCGTAGGGAAAGAGGCATTCGACCGCCTCGAAACCATCGCGCGCGGCGGCCTCGAAACGATCGAGAAAGTCCCATTCGCCATAGAGCATCGATAGATTGGCCGCAAAGCGGGGCATGGCAGATTCGCTCACACTTTGTTTTCACTGCTTGGGCCACAAGACCCACAAATACAGCGGTTGATTGATGCTGGCGGCCAGGCGTCCGGCTTCGGCGCCGGTGCCGGCGAAGTAATCGGCGCGCACGGCGCCGGTGATGGCGCTGCCGGTGTCTTGTGCAACCACCAGCTTTTGCAGCCGGAGCGCACCATTGGAGACCAGCCAGACCGGCGTGCCGTAAGGAATGCTGGCGCGATCAACGGCGATCGAGCGCCCCGCTGTCAGCGGCACGCCTTGCGCGCCCGTGGGGCCTTCACTGAAGTCGGCGCCGGACAGCGGCTGCTCCTGAAAGAACACATAGCGCGGATTGCTCCACAACAATTGGTCGACGCGCTGCGGGTTCTGTGCCGCCCACACTTTCACCGCGTCAGGCCAGGGCGCAATGCGGGTCACGCCTTGCGCGCGCAGCCATTGCGTGATGCTGCGGTAAGGCTGATCGTTGGTGCCCGCGTAACGCAGCCGCACGGTGCGCTGCGTGCCATCGGGCTCGGTCAGGAGCAGGCGCCCAGAGCCCTGAATATGCAGCATCATGGCGTCGATGGGATCGGCCAGCCAGGCGATTTCGTGTCCGCTCAAAGCCGCTTGCACCTGCGGCAGGGTTTCAATCTGCTGGCGCGTGAACCAGCGTGGGCGCTCCGTCAAATCGGCCGGTGGTGTGTACAGCGGTACCGTGAAAGCGCCTCTGCGCGTGCGCATGGCCGTAAAGACCGGCTCGAAATAACTGGTCAGCAGGCCCTGGCGCTGACCGGAGAGCGATTCGATGCGGTAGGGTTGCCAGTGCGCGGCCAGCCAAGCGCGTTGCTCGCTGGCGCTGGCCAGCGTCAGGTTGCGTAAGTCGTCGCACAGCGGCGCGATGGCGGCATTCGGACGCATGCAGTTGGTCAACATCACGCCCCAGCCTTGGGCGACCGCTCTGTCGTCAAAACCCGGCAGATCACTCCACGCCACCGGCACCCAACGGCTTTTCGGGTGTGCCAGCGAGCCGCCTAAAACGTCGGTTGAGTCGGTTGATTCAGCGCCGGGCGGGGTGGATGAGCAGCCGGCCAGTGCAAGGATGGCCGCGGTGGTGACGGCCACAGCCAAGCGTGCACCGATCCGGCGCAAGAGTTTTATGTCCATGACGCCCGATTGTGCTTGAGCCGTGCACAGGCTGGAGTGCCTGGGCGTACCGCAAAGTCGCGGCATGAAGAGGGGCACGGGAGGGGTCGCTGGAACAGTTTGGGTTGAGATGTGTACAACGCCTCTTGCACTCTGCTTACGTCGCACACGACCTGAGCGCCTGGGCGCAAGACTTGGGCTACGACGGCCCGTCCTTCCCCTTCAACCCCGACCGCCGCGCCACCCTGCGCGCCGAACTCGACGCTTACTACGCCAAACTCTATGGCCTTACCCGCGACGAACTACGCTATATCCTCGACCCCGCCGACATCATGGGCGCCGGCTACCCCAGCGAAACTTTTCGCGTTCTCAAAGACAAGGAAATGCGAGAATACGGCGAATACCACACTCAAAGGTTGGTGCTGGCGGCGTGGGATAAATTGGAATCAGGAGATTTGGCATGAGTGCCCTACCATTTACTGACCGTGAATTAAAGCGGGCATGGCGTGAGCTATCAACCATCGCAACGCCGTCTGCTGGAATCTCTCGTGAAAATCCACATCGTTTACTGCTTTTCTATGCAGTGGAGTGTGGCTTGAAAGCTGCGTGGCTCAAGCAACAAAGACGTACTCTATTCGACAGCGATGACATCGAAATGACAGGACACAGCTTGCGCAAGATACTCAAAGACTTGAAAGTTGGTTTCGATCTCTCGTTGCCTCAAAATCTTCGATTAAATTCTGTCAATCACAATAAAACGGAAATTCCCCGCAATGGTGATTTTGATGATCTGCATCAGGTATGGCGCTATGGTGGAAAATGCCTGACACCTACCGATAAGGATTGCGAAAAAAGATTGCAAAAAGTGCTGAACTGGATTCATGGAGAATTGAAATGAATGAATATCAACCGATGACAGAGCGTTTACTGACATGGCTGGATGTGGAACGCTTGCTCAAAAAGGTGACTGAGCTATGGGCGCGACTGCCTAAGGATGTATGGAGCATTGATTGTTTTTCCGAGGGAATGGAAATACGCCTGGCCTCTGATTCAGTCAATCAAGTGGATGAGTGGCTGTCAAAAACCTTTTGTGGCGTCTATCAGCGAGAGCCGCGAGCTATTCGCTTGCGTATTGGCTCCACACTGTACCCGATCGAATTGGTAGAGGAACAAGGCAGGGTGACAGCAACACAAAGCTACCCCTTGTGGCGCGATGTCGCCTATTTGCCTGACATCAGGGAAAATGATCTGCCAAATGATGTACCGGAATCGCACGAACCTCGTTTGCCACAACGCTTTGTTGAGGGACCAGATCTGGTTTCTTTTCATTCTTTCAAAGGAGGCGTGGGACGTACTACCGCTCTGATGACCTATGTTGCGGCTTGCTTGCAAGATGCCAGCAAAGATGTCAAGAAAATTCTGGTGGTGGACGCCGATCTGGAGGCTCCAGGGATCAGTTTTTGGCTCGATGACAGCAATCGTCCAACTGTGTCTTTTGTGCAGTTGCTTGAGGCACTGCACTACCCGCCTGCGGGGTTGTGTGCAAGCTTGGATTTTTTCGCCGATGAGTTGAGAAAAACGTCATTGAGTTTCGGTGGATTACAGCGAGAGCTGTTTGTTTTGCCTGCGGCACTGGATTTGATTGAAATTCAGGATATGCCTGTTACTCCCGAACATTTGGCTCGAAATCCGGAAAACCATTGGCAGCTCAGTGATCATTTGCATGCATTAGGAAAGCGTCTAGGTGTTGATGCTGTTTTCATTGATTTGCGTGCTGGCCTGAGTGAATTGGCAAGCCCGATTTTATTCGATCCACGTATTGATCATTTTTTTGTTAGCACGGTGGCTCCTCAGTCTATTTTGGGCATGAAAGAGGTTTTGTGCCGCCTGTATGCAAATAATCGGCAGTTACCACAAAATTGGCAGGAAGATGCACGTCCTACTGTTATCTTGAGCTTGCTAACCAAAGAACTGCGCGATTCCGAACACTATGAAAGTGCATTGAGAAAACTGGGGGCGGCATACCCTGACTATTCTGAGGAGGATTCATTGACTCCATCAGTGCAGTGGCTGGAGGCCGAGTTTATGAGCACACTGATGTCCATTGCCTCAATACGCGAAGCTTTGGACATTTTGCCTCAGTCCAGTCGCTTGTTTTCAAGCGCCAAGGAGTGGGCAACTTCGCTATATGCTCCATCAACTCAATCATCGTCACAAGTTACCAGCACAAACTCATTCAACGCATCATCGAGACAACAACAAGCAAAAAAATTGTCGAAGGCTTGTCAAGCAGCCGAATTTGCAGAAGGTGGACAGGAAAGCCCCATCCTTGCCACAGAGCCACTGCTTAACCTTGGCAAACACTATTCCAGCAATCTGCCAAGTATATTGATGATAGGTGCAAAAGGTGCAGGCAAGACATTTATTTTCCGTCAAGTAGTTCAATCCAGAACATGGCGAACTTTTTTAGGTAAACTTGGTTTTGATTCAGAAAATATTGTCAATGCTACTATTTTCCCTGTGTTGTGGTCTGATAATATTGAAGACAAACCCAATGGAGAAATAAAAATATCTCAAGGTTGTACGCTTGAATCAATCGAAGGCAACAAGGACAAATTGCTGAGCAAAACTGTTTTGCGCAATAAAATTAATTCGCAACTCAAAAGCAGATCAAAAAACTGGGATGACTTCTGGGATAAATTGATTACCGCCCAATTGGGCGTAGCCACTGGTGGATTAAAGGCGGTTAATAAACTTTTGATAAAAAAATCTGCTCGCATGATTTTTGTGTTTGACGGCATTGAGGATGCTTTCAAAGATGCTGCTGATTTGCTATCTGCCGAGGCTATTGACGCTTTGTTGAGGCTGCCCAATCGTGTGAGCGAACTACAAAATCGTCATCTTGGTGTCATAGTTTTTGTGCGGGCGGACTATGTACAAACAGTAATTCGGCAAAATTTGGGACAATGGTTACAGCGATTCGAACCATTCAGATTGCAATGGAATGCAGAAAGTTTCTTGAGACTGGCATATATGTTGAGCAGTCACGCAAATGTCATTCCATCTGGAAAACCCGCCGAATCTCTGCGTCTGGATGAATTAAAATCCGAGCTTGAGCAATTGTGGGGGAAAAAACTGGGTCGCGAACAATCCAAAGAAGCGCACTCTGCTCGTTGGGTATATACGGCCTTGTGTGACCTCAGGGGGAATGTGCAGGCTCGTGACTTGGTGCGTTTCTTGAAAATTGCCGCTGATGAAGAGTCCAAGAAAACAGTGCAGACATGGACAGATCGTTTGTTGACACCCGAATCGATGCGCAAAGCCATTCCAGCTTGTAGCACAGGGAAAGTTGAGGAAGCCAAAGCTGAAATTGCGCCACTCAAAAGATGGGTTGAACTAATGAATGAAAAAAATATTCACAGCCTCAAAGTACCAT
Organism: Burkholderiaceae bacterium; assembly: GCA_031285125.1. GTDB lineage: Bacteria > Pseudomonadota > Gammaproteobacteria > Burkholderiales > Burkholderiaceae_C > JAITWT01. The sequence continues at coordinate 31,971 of JAITWT010000031.1, forward strand.
TTAGTGCTCAGCAGGCTGGTTTGGATGCGACTTTGCTAAATGCCTTGCAAGAGCTAGGTGTAATCTATGAAGATAAGGATGGAAAATTGGGAGAAGAGCGCCTGTTCTTGCCCGAAATTTATCGAACTGGCTTGGACTTTGAGACTTCTGCGGCTGGACGACCGCGTATGCAAGCCTTGCTGAAGAAAAATATCGGAGTCATACCGCTGTAAGCATTGAGACTGCTTCAGTTCCAACCGCATGAACCCCCTCCAGCGCACCCTGATCGAAAAAGCCGGCCACGACAACGGCTTCGAGCACGTGCTGCCATCCACCGAAACCGTCACCTTGGCATCCGCCCGCCATCGCACCCGCGCCGAGGTTTCCCTATCCCCATCGAATGAATTCGACACCCGTTTCCAATCGGCATCCCCCGCGCTGTTATCAGAATTACGGCGCAGCTTCGGCGACGGCATAAAGAACGCCGCCTCATTCCACGCCGCCACGCTGGCCGACCTGTCTCAACTGCTGCGCCGCGCTGCCCGTTTGTCGCAGGCGCTGCCCAATCAGGCAGAACGCGACTACCAAACCGCCGTGCAACAAGCGCTGGCCCAGTTGCCGCCCGGCAGCCAGGGGACCGAAATCGAACGCATGGCGCGCCAGCGCATCGGCCAGGACCGCTACCGCGCCGCCATGCTCGACTACTGGAGCGGCGTCTGCGCCGTCACCGGCGTGGCGATTCCCGAAGTGCTACGCGCCAGCCATGCCAAGCCGTGGGCCGAATGCGAGAGCGATGCCGAACGGCTGGACGCCTTCAACGGCTTTTTGCTGGTGGCCAATCTCGATACCCTGTTCGACCGTTTTCCCATCAGCTTTGACGGTGTCTGGCATCTGCTGATCAGCGACTGCCTATCCCCAAACGATCGGCAGGGACTTGAAATTCATCCAGAAATGAAACTGCGCTGGCTGACCCGCGAGCACCAACATTACCTACAGTGGCACCGCGAGCATTTCCTGCTCGGCGTTTGATCGAAGGAACGAACCCATATGGCCAAGGCCGAGGCAAGGGTGGAAGAAGAATTAGTTCTGCTGTTATTCGCGGTGAACCAGGTACCAGGGCTACCATCGGTCAGAGACGTGTATTCGGGACAGGAACTGACTGTATGCAGGTTGACCTGCTGAGCGGGATTGACTAGCGTGGAGCACACAGGCACGCAGTGATTGTGACCGCGACTGCGTGTGATTGCGACTGTGCCGGCCTGGGCCAACATCGACTTATCGACGGGTGCCGGGATCGACGCGTCCCCGGGCAGCGGGCCAAGCCCGTGCGAACGGCCCTCAAATCGCCAGCCCCTTGAGATACGCCCGGAACGAATCGCTAATTTCGGGGTGCTGCAGGGCCAGTTCGACGGTGGCCTGCAAAAAGCCGTCCTTGCTGCCGCAGTCGTAACGCACACCCTGGTAGGTGTAGGCATGGACCGGCTCTTGCGCGAGCAGCGCGGCAATCCCATCGGTCAATTGAATTTCACCGCCTGCCCCGCGAGGTTGCTGGCGAATTTTGGAAAACACCGCTGGCGTCAGGATGTAACGGCCCGCCACGGCCAGACGCGAGGGCGCGGTTTCAGGGCTGGGTTTTTCAATCATGCGCGTGACGCGCGTCAGGTGCTCACCCGCCGGTTCGCCCGCGACGATGCCGTAGCGGTTGACCTGATCGAGCGGCACCTCCTGCACCGCGAGTACCGAGTGCCCGCCGGTGCGCGCGTAGACATCGACCATTTGCCCCAGCACGGATGCGCTGGGATGGGGGCCGACCATCAGATCGTCAGCCAGCAATACCGCAAACGGTTGATCGCCCACGAGGTGTTCGGCGCACAGCACCGCATGTCCCAAGCCCAGCATCCGCGGCTGACGCACGTAGGAGCAGGTCATGTCCTCGGGCATGACCGAGCGCACGATCCGCAGCAGCGTGGTCTTGTGGCTGGCTTCGAGCTGGCTTTCGAGCTCGTAGGCGGTGTCGAAATGGTCTTCGATGGCACGCTTGTTGCGGCCGGTGACAAAGATCATGTCGCGGATGCCGGCGGCGTAAGCCTCCTCGACCGCGTATTGGATCAAGGGCTTGTCGACCACCGGCAGCATCTCCTTGGGCTGGGCCTTGGTGGCCGGCAGGAAGCGGGTGCCAAAACCGGCAACGGGGAATACGGCTTTACGAATCGGTGTGTGCATGGGATGGGATCTTGTTAGCGTGAGTTTTAGAACCTGTTTACGATCTGAAATGGCCCACGCAGATGCCTTTTCGGGAGGGGGTGCAAGGCGCGGCGCGCAGCCCATAGCCAGCGCTATGGGCCAGCGTTGCAACGCCGCAGACCGCCCAAGCCCCGCACCCGCACGCCCGTGCCGGGATCGTAAACAGGTTCTTAGGACAGTATGCCGTGATGCCGTAAAGTGCCCGCCCATGAGCACTCCTCCCCCCACTCCCCCTGTTTCCCCGGTTTCCCCCGCCAACCCCCTCCTGGACTTCACGGACCTGCCGCTGTTCGACCAGATTCGCCCGGAACATGTCGCCCCCGCGATCGACGCCCTGCTGACCGAAGCCGAAACCGCACTCGAACAAGTCACAGCGCCCGCCTTCCCCGCCGAATGGGCGGCGCTCAGCCGGACTTTGGATGTGGCGACCGAGCGTCTGGGCCGCGCCTGGGGCGCCGTCAGCCACCTCAACGCCGTGGCCGATACGCCCGCGCTGCGCGCCGCCTACAACGCCGCGCTGCCGCGCGTGACCGTGTTCTGGACGCGCCTGGGTTGCGACGAGCGCCTGTATGCCAAATACAAAACGATCGACCCCGCCACGCTCAACCTTGAGCAGCACCAAGCGCGCCAGAACGCCCTGCGCGATTTCGTGCTCGGCGGCGCCGAACTGCACGGCGCGGCGCGCGAACGCTACGCCCAGATTCAGGAGCAACTGGCCGAGCTGAGCCAGAAGTTCAGCGAAAACACGCTCGACGCCACCGACGCCTTCGCCCATTACGCGCACCTGGACGAACTCGCAGGCCTGCCCGCGGACGTGGTCGCCGCCGCCCGAGCCGCCGCACAAGCCGAAGACAAGGCGGGCTACAAACTCACGCTGCAAATGCCCTGCTACCTGCCGGTCATGCAGTTCGCCCGCAACAGCGCACTGCGCGAAAAGCTCTACCGCGCCTATGTCACCCGCGCCAGCGAGCTGGGTGACCCCAAGCTGGACAACACCGCGCTCATCAGCGCCATCCTGCAACTGCGGCAGGAAGAAGCGCAGCTGCTCGGCTACGCCAATTACGGCGAACTCTCGCTCGCCCCGAAGATGGCGCCCTCGCCCGCACGCGTGCTCGATTTCCTGCGCGACCTGGCCGCGCGCGCCCATCCTTTCGGTGCGCGCGATGTCGCCGATCTGCGCGCCTTTGCCGCCCGCGAACTGGGCCTGGCCGACCCGCAGCCCTGGGATTGGAGCTACATCGGCGAAAAGCTCAAGCAGGCGCGCTACGCCTTCAGTGAAGAGGAGCTGCGCCCCTACTTCCCCGCGCCCAAGGTCCTCGCGGGGCTGTTCCAAGCCGTCGAAGCCTTGTTTGAAGTCCGCATTCGCCGCGACAACGCGCCGGTCTGGCACCCCAGCGTCGAGTTCTACCGCATCGAGCGCAGCGGCCAACTGATCGGCCAGTTCTACCTCGACCCCTCGGCGCGCGCGGCCAAGCGCGGCGGCGCCTGGATGGACGACGTGCGCTCGCGCTGGCGGCGCCCTGACACCGGCGCCTTGCAAACGCCGGTGGCGCAATTGGTGTGCAACTTCGCCGCCGGCGCGCAGGGCAAACCGCCGCTGCTCACGCACGAGGACGTCCTCACCCTGTTCCACGAATTCGGCCACGGCCTGCACCATTTGCTCACGCAAGTCGATGAGCATGATGTCTCAGGCATCAGCGGCGTCGAGTGGGATGCGGTCGAACTGCCGAGCCAGTTTATGGAAAACTTCTGCTGGGAATGGGAAACGCTGCACCGCATGACGGCCCATGTCGACACCGGGGAGCCGCTGCCGCGCGCGCTTTACGACAAAATGATCGCCGCCAAAAACTACCAAAGCGGCATGCAAACACTGCGCCAGGTCGAATTCGCGCTCTTCGACATGCGCCTGCACAGCGAAATCGACGCCCGCCAGCTCGATCACACCGGCCAGCGCGTGCGTGAACTGCTGGCGCAAATTCACGCCGAAGTCGCCGTACTGCCCGCGCCCCCCTTCGCGCGCACGCCCAACACCTTCAGCCATATCTTCTCGGGCGGCTACGCGGCCGGCTATTACAGCTACAAATGGGCGGAAGTCCTCAGCGCCGACGCCTACGCGGCCTTCGAGGAAAGCGTCGACCCCCAAGGCCGGCACAGCCTGGAGACCAGCCGCCGCTACCGGCAGGCCATTCTGGAAGCTGGCGGCAGCCGCCCGGCGATGGAATCGTTCAAAGCCTTTCGCGGACGCGAACCGCAATTGGATGCGCTATTGCGGCACCAGGGGATGGCGGAAAAGGCCGGATGAAGCCGCTCACTCGAACGCACCCGTTACTCGATAATTACGGACCACGCGCCACTTTCCACCCTTGTTTCCCCGCACCAAGGCGCACGCGCTGGTGCGCATATCCCTCATGACCGATTCCACACCCGCCTCCACGCCTGCCGCGTCCACCGCCACCGCACCTGAGGACAACCAGCTCATTGCCGAGCGCCGCGAGAAGCTCAAGGCGCTGCGCCAGGCGCAGGCGCAAGGCCAGGGCCCGGCCTTTCCCAACGATTTCAAACCCGCCGACCATACCGGCGCGCTGCTGGCGCGGTATGGCGGGCACAGCGCCGAATCGCTCGAAGCGCAGCCGGTAACAACCCGCGTGGCGGGCCGGATGATGCTCAAGCGCGTCATGGGCAAGGCCAGCTTCGCCACGCTGCAAGACGCCAGTGGCCGCATCCAGCTTTACGTGCAGCGTGATCTGATCGGCGATGCGGCGTATGCCCGCTTCAAACACTGGGATTTGGGCGACATCGTCGGCGCCGAAGGCGCGGTGTTCAAAACGCGCACCGGCGAGCTGTCGATCAAGGTCACGGCGCTGCGCCTGCTGACCAAGAGCCTGCGTCCGCTGCCCGACAAATTTCACGGCATGGCCGATCAGGAGCAAAAGTACCGCCAGCGCTACGTGGACCTCATCACCGACGAGCAGGCGCGCGCGCGCTTCATCACCCGCAGCCGCACGGTCGCGGCGGTGCGCGAATTTATGGTCAGCCACGATTTCCTCGAAGTCGAGACGCCGATGCTGCATCCGATTCCGGGCGGCGCCAACGCCAAGCCGTTCAAAACGCACCACAACGCGCTCGATCAGGAGATGTTCCTGCGCATCGCGCCCGAGCTGTACTTGAAGCGGCTGATCGTCGGCGGCTTCGAGCGCGTGTTCGAGATCAACCGCAGCTACCGCAACGAAGGCATCTCGGTGCGCCACAACCCCGAGTTCACGATGATGGAGTTCTACGCGGCCTACTGGAATTACCGCGATCTGATGGACTTCACCGAGACGCTGATCCGCGCGATCGCTGACAAGGCGGCCGGCCGGCAGCAGTTGACGTACCAAGGCAAGGCCGTGGATTTGAGCCAGCCCTTCGAGCGACTCACGATCCGCGAGGCGATCAGCAAGCACACCGAGGCCGGCGCGAACGTGGACGACGCGGCGTGGCTCATCAACGCATTGCGCAAACTCGGCCTGAGCGAGGAGAAAGACAAACTCTCGCAACGCAGCCTGGCCGCGTTGCAAGTCATGTACTTCGAGGAAACGGTCGAAGAAAAGCTCTGGCAGCCGACCTTCATCATGGAGCACCCGACCGAAATCTCGCCGCTGGCGCGCGCCAACGACGAGCGCCCCGAGGTGACGGAGCGCTTCGAGCTCTACATCACGGGCCGCGAATTCGGCAACGGCTTCAGCGAGCTCAACGACGCCGAAGACCAGGCCGCGCGCTTCCAGGCCCAGGCCAGCGCCAAGGACGCCGGGGACGACGAGGCGATGTACTACGATGCCGACTTCGTGCGCGCGCTTGAATACGGCATGCCGCCGGCCGGCGGTTGCGGCATCGGCATCGACCGGCTGATGATGTTGCTGACCGATTCGCCGAGCATTCGCGACGTGATTCTGTTCCCCGCGCTGCGGCGCGAGCATTAATTACGCAGAAAACCGCATGCCACGCAAACACTCCGCAGCGTCTGATTTTCTTTGGCAAGACCGGGATAAACAAGAATACGTTTACGCCTTCAATCCCCGGATTGAATGCTTGACGATGATCCAGCGCGCGCCAACCGTTGCACTGGACATCGGCTGCGGCAGCGGCGGCGTCGGCCATGCCCTGCGGCAACTCTTTCCTCACTGCGAGCTGTGGGGCTGCGAACTCGAGAGCACCGCCGCACAACAAGCGCGCGAGCATTTCGACCATGTGGTCGAACAGGACGTTGAAAGCGTCGATTTCTCCGCGCTCGGCCTGAAAAAACCGTTTGACCTGGTCTGCCTGTTCGACGTGCTCGAACATCTGTTCAACCCCTGGCAACTGCTGCACAACTTGCTGCCGCGCATTGCAACCGATGCGCATCTGCTGGTCAGCCTGCCCAATGTATCGAATATTGCGCTGCTGTACGACGCACTGCAGGGCTTTTGGAAATACCGCCGCGCCGGGCTGCTGGACTTTACACACCTGCGTTTTTTCACCGACTACGATGCGCGCAAGATGTTCTACCAGACGGGCTACCGGGTGCTGAACCACCAGGTGTCCTTGCTGGGCCGCGGCAAGGATATTTACAACCAATACGCCGACGCCGCTTTCCCGGGGGCGCTGACGATTGGCGACCTGTCGCTGCAGGTTAAATCAAAGACACATTTGCTGCACCTGTGCGCCGACCAAAACCTCTACCTCATCACGCCGCACCACGGTGAATTGACCCACGCGGCGGAGCGCGAGCTGGCCTCAAATGACTATCCGCGGATCTATGCGTTTGGTGAGGACTAAACCTAGAGCAGTTTTGGTTGAGATGTGCACAACCACAACTCCTCCTGCAAGTGCCGTCATTGCGAGCGTAGCGAAGCCATCCAGTTCACAGCACACTGGATTGCTTCGCCTTCGGCTCGCAATGACGAAAGTCATTGAAAATTTGTAATCGACTCAACAAAAGATGCTCTAGAAGCGGTAGTTGACCGGTAGTTGACCGGCAGTTGGCCGCTGGTTATCTTCATGGAAGCCGCATGAATATTGGCTTGCGCTATTTCTCCACCCATTCACGCGCCCGGCGGTAAGCCGGCGAATCGGCCAGCGCCTCCCACGCCAAGGCGGGCCGGCACGGCAACAGGGCGCGACGGCGTGCTTCGCTGCGCCGGTCGGGCCGCCAGCGGCCTTCATGCTCGGCGCGCACCATGCCTTCGAGCAACGTGTCGAGTTCAGCGCCGCCGTTCAGGCTTTTGTTGCAAAGCAGCGCCAGATCACAGCCCGCATCCAGCGCGGCCAAGGCGGCTTCGGTGTAATCGAGCCGCTGGCCATCGATGAAGCGGGCGGCTTCCATGCCCAGATCGTCGCTGAAGATGGCGCCCTCGAAACCCAGCCGCGTGCGCAGAATGTCTTGCAGCCAGCGGCGCGAAAAGCCGGCGGGGCGCGCATCGACACGCGCGTAGATCACATGCGCGGGCATGACCGCGCTCAGGCTGCCGGCGAGCCATTCGAAAGGCCGCGCATCGTCGGCCAAAATCGCGCGCAGCGAACGGCGGTCGATCGGGATGGCGACGTGCGAATCGGCCTGGACGTAGCCATGCCCCGGAAAATGCTTGCCGCAGCAGCCCATGCCGGCACGCAACATGCCGTGCGCGAGACTTTGCGCCAGCAGGGCGACCACGCGCGCATCGCGGTGCAAGCTGCGATCCCCGATCACACTGCTGCCGCCATGATCGAGGTCGAGCACCGGCGCGAAGCTGAAATCGACACCGACCGCACGCAATTCGCTGGCCAGGACGAAGCCGCAGGCCTCGGCCCTTTGCACGGCGTGCATCGGATCAAGCATCCACGCCTGGCCGAGCGCGCGCATCGCGGGCAGGTGCGTGAAGCCATCGTCACGGAAACGCTGCACGCGCCCGCCTTCGTGATCGACAGCAATGAGCACATCGGGGCGCAGCGCTTTGATCTGCGCGTTGAGCTCGCCCATCGCCGCGCGGCCCTGCCCGCCGCCTTGCCCGCCGCCTTGCCAATTGCGCGCGAAATGGATCACACCGCCCACGTGCGGATCGGTCAGACGGCGACGGTCATCGGCGCTTAACGCAGGGCCGGCAATGTCGATGATGAGCGGGGCATGCAAATTAGCGCTCATTCGGGGAGCCCCCTTCTTTTTTCTCCACGACCACAAAACTGGCCGCGTAATCGTTTTCATCGGTGATGCTGACATGGGCACGCAGTGCGCGCGCCTCGAACCATGCCTTGAGCACGCCATGCAGCACGATCATGGGCTGCCCGCTGGGCAGCTTGGCGATTTCGCACAACTGCCACCCCATCGGCATTCGCATCCCCAGGCCGATCGCTTTGCTGAACGCTTCCTTGGCCGAGAAGCGCGTGGCCAGATAGCGCACGCCACGCTGCGGCCAACGCGCGCCGCGCGCTTGCCAAGTGAGAAACTCGCCATCGGCCAGCACCCGGCGCGCGAAATGCTCACCGTGGCGTTCAAGCGCCTGGGCCATGCGGCGAATATCGCAAATGTCGGTGCCTATACCGTAGATCGCACTCATGGTCAGAGGGTGTGGCGGCCAGGGCCGTTTGAGATCGTAAACAGGTTCTTAGCGGCTACCCAGCAGCCGCTGCGATGCAACACAGGTATTCGCGCACAGCGGCGGTATAGCCCAGTTCAAGCGCATCGGCGATGAAGGCATGGCCGATCGACACCTCGCGTACACCCGGCACGGCGCGCAGGAATTCGGTCAGATTGTCGCGGCTGAGGTCATGCCCGGCGTTGACTTGCAGGCCCGCCGCCTGCGCGGCGCGCCCGGCTTGAACATAGCGGCGCAACACGGCATCGGCTTCGGGCGTGCCGCGCGAGGCCGCATAGCCCTCGGTGTACAACTCGACACGATCGGCGCCGGCGGCCTTGGCCGCGGCCATGGCCAACGGGTCGGGATCCATGAACAGGCTCACGCGCGCGCCCAGCGCTTGGGCCTGCGCAATCAGCGGGCGCAGGCGTTGTGCATCGGACGGGAAGCTCCAGCCGTGGTCGCTGGTGAACTGATCTTCAGTATCGGGCACGAAGGTGACTTGGTGCGGGCGCAACGCACGCACAAAATCCATCAGATTGTGAAAGGGATTGCCCTCGATGTTGAATTCGGCGCGCGGCCAATCGCGCGCGAGCAGCGCGGACAGATCGCGCACGTCTTGCGCGCGGATGTGGCGCTCATCGGGACGCGGGTGCACCGTGATGCCCTGCGCGCCCGCTTGCAAGCATTGCGTGGCCGCGCGCAGCACGCTGGGAATACCCAGGTGGCGCGTGTTACGCACCAGCGCGACTTTGTTGACGTTGATGGACAGCGCCGTGCCCACCGCAGGGAAAACCGTTGGAACAGCAGAAGTCACCGTATCACTCACCGTATTCATAGAGATTGCAATTCTTTCATCATCTGCCGCGTGCGTAGCGTGGCGGCGCCGCAATGGTAGAGGAGCACGGCGCGCAACTGGGTCCGCAACGCCGCATTGGCCCCTGGCGGCAGCGTAGCGACGATGCCCATCAGCGCGGACCAGGGGGTCGGCCGAGGACGATTCAAAGTCAACGGCGCAACATCGCCAAGCGCCCCTTGCAGCGCGCACCAAGCGGCGCCATCGAGCGCGCTTTCCCCGGGCGCTGCCTCGCGCAGCCCCTGTTCGGCCAGCAGTGCATAGCGCTCATCCTCATGCAATGGCGCCAGCGTGGCGGTCTGCACATCAAGCGCGGGCAACAAACCGGTCTCGCGCAACAGCAGCAATTCAAAGGACCTCAACGCGCAGGAGCGCGCCACGCCTTGTGCCGGCTCCGGACCCGGCGTGGCCAGCACGCCAACCGCGCCCGCATAGGCATCGAACAGCGCCTCGTGCGGATCGTCGCGCGCGAGCAGGCGCAGCAGCAGTTCGTTGAGGTAGTAGCCCGACAGCAGCGCCTCGCCGATGGGCATGACCTGCCTGCCCATCCACTCAGCGCCCTTGAGCGCGCGGATTTCACCCTCACCGCCAAAAGCAATTTGTAAAGGCTGCAACGGCAAAAGCACGGGCCGGAAATTGGAACTCGGGCGCTTGACCCCCTTCGCCGCCAGGGCGATACGGCCGTGGTGACGGGTGAATATTTCCAGAATCAGGCTTGATTCGCTCCAGTCATAGCGATGGAGCACGAAAGCAGGTTCGTGGGTGACACGCTTGGCCACGGGGACGCTGACCCAGGGTTACGGATTACTCATAGCCGAAGGAGCGCACGCGGGCCTCATCATCAGCCCAGCCCGAACGCACCTTGACCCACAGCTCGATGAACACTTTGGCGTCCAGCATCTGCTCGAGCTCCTGCCGCGCTTCGGTGCCGATGCGCTTGATGCGCTCGCCATGCTCGCCAATCACCATCGCCTTGTGACCGTCACGATCAACGATGAGGGTGGCGGCGATGCGCAACAATCGTTTCTGGCCCTTCTTTTGCGGCGCCTCTTCCTCGAAACGGTCCACCACCACCGTGCAGGTGTAGGGCAATTCGTCGCCGGTCAGGCGAAACAGCTTCTCGCGCACCACTTCGCTGACGAGGAAGCGCTCGCTGCGATCGGTCAATTCGTCTGGCCCGTACCACCAGGGCTGCACGGGCAGGTATTTCTCGCAGATCGCCAGCAGGCGCCGCACATCGCCCGAGTTCTTGGCCGACATCGGCACATATTCGGCAAAGGCGCGGCGCTGCTGCATTTGCTTGAGCCACGGCGCCAGCTCCGCGCGGCGATGGATGTGATCGAGCTTATTGGCCACCAGCAGCACCGCAATGTCCGGCCCCAGGCGGGCCAGCACCTGCTCGTCGGCGGGCGTGAAACGGCCGGCTTCGACGACGAACAAAATTAAATCGACATCGGTCACTGCGCCCAGCACGGTTTTGTTGAGCGCGCGGTTCAGCGCATTGCCATGACGCGTCTGAAAGCCCGGCGTATCAACGAAGACAAACTGCGCCGCGCCCGCCGTGCGAATGCCGGTGATGCGATGGCGCGTGGTTTGCGCCTTGCGCGAGGTGATGCTGAGTTTTTGCCCGACGAGCGCGTTGAACAAGGTCGATTTACCGACGTTGGGCCGGCCGGCGATAGCAATCAGCCCACAACGCTGCGCGGCGTCTGCGCTCGCATCTGCGCTCGCATCTGCGCCCGCTTCATCGGCCGCATCGGCTCGATCAGGTGTGTCAGGAGCGCTCACGCCTTGTCTCCTTTGCGCGTTTTCGGCGCCGGCGCCGGCGGTGCCTTTAGCCGTACCAGCATGGCCGCTGCCGCGGCCTGTTCGCCGGCCCGGCGCGAACCGCCGATACCGCGCTCGGCCCAGCCGCGTTCGCTGACTTCGCATTCGACATCAAAGGTCTGCTTGTGCGCGGCGCCCAAGGTCGCCACCACGCGGTAAACCGGCAACTGCATCTTGTGGCCTTGCAGCCATTCCTGCAATTCGGTTTTCGGATCCTTGGCGGCAGCGGGCATGTCTGGATTGATTTCGACCGACTCATAGAACCGATGCACCAACGCTTGGGCGGCGGCATAACCGGCGTCCAGGTAGACCGCGCCAATCACGGCCTCCAGCGCATCGGCCAAGATCGACGGGCGGCGCGGACCGCCGGAGCGCACTTCGCCTTCACCCAGGCGCAGCAACGGCGACAGTTCCAGGTCTAAGGCGAGGCGATGCAACGTTTCCTGCCGCACCAGATTGGCGCGCACACGCGAGAGGTCGCCTTCGGGCATTTCGGCCAGACGCAGGAACAGCAGGTGCGAAACCGCAAGGTTGAGCACCGAATCGCCGAGAAATTCGAGCCGCTCGTTGTGATCGGACGAAAAGCTGCGATGCGTGAGCGCACGCTGCAACAGGCGCGGGTCGGCGAAGCGATAGCCGAGCCGATCCTGCAGATCCTGCAATGCGGCCAGCACACCAGTGGCCAAGCCCGCGGTGCTCGATGGGCTTGCTTTCACATCGCCCCCCCGATTTCCTTGGTTGCCCGCCGTCTCCAGCACGTATTCATCCTGGCAGCGGCCATTGCGGTGGACTCCTTACGCGCTTTCACGCGCGCCTGATGCACGTTACAGCGTCGCCCGTTCTGACAGGCATCCGCCCGCCGCGTCCTTGCGCCTGGCCTGGAACGCCGATCGCGGCACTGACGGGCATATTCAACCACCGTTTCTAGATTCAATGGAAAGGGCCGATACGTTTGAGGTCACTGAAATTCATCGCGATAAAGAAAGCCTTACCAACGATATTGCGATCCGGCACGAACCCCCAGTAGCGCGAATCTTCCGAATTGTCGCGATTGTCACCCATCATGAAATACGCGCCCGGCGGCACCTTGCAGATCACGCCATCGTAGCTGTATTGACAATTTTCACGATGTTCGAAAGGTAAAACGGCCGACTCCGGAACACCCGGCGGGTACATGTCCGTGTTGAGCATGCGATGCTCACGTTCACCCAAAGTTTCACTGAACTGCTGACGGTAGCCGTGTTCCTCTTCATTGGAATAGTCGGGCAGCGGGGTTTCATTGACCGGCTGGCCATTGATCGTCAAGCGCTTGTTCAAGTAGGCCACTTCGTCACCCGGCAAGCCAACGACCCGCTTGATGTAGTTCTCGCTGAGATTGAGCGGATAACGGAACACCACCACATCGCCACGCTGGAGCGGATGACCGTTGGTGAGTTTGGTGTAGATCACGGGCAGGCGCATGCCATAGGTGAATTTGTTGACAAGGATGAAATCCCCGGTCAGCAGCGTCGGCGTCATCGAACCCGAAGGAATTTTGAAGGGTTCAGCGATAAAAGAGCGCAGCAGGAAGACCACCAAAATGACCGGGAACAACCCCGCCGTCCAATCCAGCCACCAAGGCTGCATCAGCAAATGCTCCTTGGCCTTCGGATCGGCCGTATCGACCTGGGTGATGCCCTGGCGCGCCAGGCTTTCATTGCGCTGCGCGAGCGAGCCCTCAAGCTTGGCGGCGGCGGCGCGGCGGCGCGGCAGAAAATAAAAACGCTCGGCCAGCCAGTACAGCCCCGTGACCACGGTCGCTATAAACAGCAGCAGCTCAAAATTACCTTGGACAGCGCCAAATAGCCAAGCACCGATATAGCCGACAAACGCGGCCAGAACTATGAAAGTGAGAACGGGCATATGTAAAACTTCAGGACATTCAGTCTTCGACTTGCAAGATCGCCAGGAAGGCTTCCTGCGGCACCTCGACGGTACCGATTTGTTTCATACGCTTCTTGCCCGCCTTTTGCTTTTCGAGTAGTTTGCGCTTACGGGTGATGTCACCCCCGTAGCACTTTGCTAATACATTCTTACGCAAAGCTTTGATTGTCTCACGCGCAATGATGTTCGAACCGATCGCCGCCTGGATGGCAACGTCGTACATCTGGCGGGAGATGATTTCGCGCATTTTCGCGACCACCGCCCTCCCCCGGAACTGCGCCTGCGTGCGGTGCACGATGATCGACAGCGCATCGACCTTGTCACCGTTGAGCAAAATGTCTACTTTGACAACGTCCGAGGCGCGGTATTCCTTGAACTCGTAATCCATCGAGGCGTAACCGCGGCTGATCGATTTAAGCTTATCGAAAAAATCCAGCACGATTTCGGCCAGCGGCATCTCGTAGCTGAGCATCACCTGGCGGCCGTGGTAAGCCATATTGATTTGTACGCCGCGCTTCTGGTTGGCCAGCGTCATGACCGGGCCGACGTATTCCTGCGGCATATATAAGTGCACGGTGACGATCGGTTCGCGGATTTCAGCCAGCCGGCCCGTATCGGGCATCTTGGACGGGTTTTCGACCATGAGGACCTGATCGTCGTTCTTGAGCACCTCATAGACCACGCTCGGAGCGGTCGTAATCAGATCCTGGTCGAACTCGCGCTCCAGCCGCTCCTGCACGATTTCCATGTGCAGCAGCCCCAGAAAGCCGCAGCGAAAACCGAACCCCAGCGCCTGGCTGACCTCGGGTTCGTAATGCAAGGAGGCGTCGTTGAGCTTGAGCTTTTCCAGCGCGTCGCGCAAAGCGTCGTACTCGCTGGCCTCGGTCGGGTACAAGCCGGCGAACACCTGCGGCTGGATTTCCTTGAAACCGGGCAACGCTTCGGTCGCGGTGAAGGCCGCGCCGCCGGTACCGGCGCGCACGGCGGTTACGGTATCGCCAACGCGCGCGGCCTGCAACTCCTTGATGCCTGCGACGATGTAGCCCACTTCACCCGCTTCCAGCGCTTCGCGCGGCTGGTTGGCTGGCGTGAATACACCCAAACCATCGGCGATGTAGGTCGCCCCGCTGGCCATCATCTTGATGCGCTCGCCCTTGGGCAGACGGCCATCGACCACGCGCACCAGCATCACGACACCCACATAGGAGTCGAACCAGCTGTCAATAATCATGGCGCGCAATGCCGCCTGCGGATTGCCGCGCGGCGACGGCACTTTGGAGACGATCGCTTCCAGCACCTCCTCGATGCCCTCACCGGTCTTGGCCGAGCAAGCAATCGCAGCGCTGGCGTCGATACCGATCACGTCCTCGATTTCGGCCTTGGCGGCATCGGGGTCGGCCTGCGGCAGATCCATCTTGTTGAGCACGGGCAACACCTCGACGCCCAGATCGAGCGCGGTGTAGCAATTGGCCACCGTCTGCGCCTCGACGCCCTGACTGGCATCGACCACCAGCAGCGCGCCTTCACACGCCGACAACGAGCGCGAGACTTCGTAAGAAAAGTCCACGTGCCCGGGGGTGTCGATCAAGTTGAGGTTGTAGATCTGCCCATCGCGCGCCTTGTATTGCAATGCGGCGGTCTGCGCTTTGATAGTTATCCCCCGCTCGCGCTCGATGTCCATCGAGTCGAGTACCTGCGCTTCCATTTGGCGCTCGGCCAAACCGCCGCAGCGCTGGATGAGGCGATCGGCCAGCGTGGATTTGCCGTGGTCAATATGCGCGATGATTGAAAAGTTTCTGATGTGCTTCATCAACGGGAAAGGTTAACTGCTTGAATTGCCTTGCGCACGCGATGATACGGGCAAGAAAAAGGGCGCGTCCATGGAAGACGCGCCCCGAACCAACAAGCAATGGCAACTGCATGAGTTGGAGCTTCATTGTAGGCAAAAGGGCGCGTGCGTACAGGATTTGAGCTGCGATCAGAGCGTTGTTGTGGGTTCCCAGCAACCAAGTTATCAACAAATTATCCACAGATTCATGGGATGCTTTTTGTACAACTTGTGGACGCTCTGTGGAATCCAGGTGGACGGTCAGAGGATATCTCGCATAGTGAACAAAATTCTTGCTCTTATACCTTACATGGCAGTTAGGATCAGCGCATCCTAACAAAATTGTTGTTAGCCCAAAATATGTTAGTGCGCGCTGACACTATCAAAAGGGCTTGGACAGTGAAAATTTTTTGGCCCTCCAGTTTGCCGATCCGCGCGGCCCCGCTTCCAGCGAAACACCCGTCGCTCAGCGCAGCGGCTTAGAACCTGTTTTCATCAAGCCAACCGTACCACCCCCACGGGCTTGAACCCCCAATCGGCGGCTTTGCCTTTGCGTCCGCGCGCGGCGCGCGCATTGTTCAGGCTACGCACTTCGAGCATTTCCACACGCGTTTTGCCGCCGCGGCCCACGCCCTGGATGCGCACGCTGCGGGCATAGGCTGCCGCGCCGGCCAGGGCATCGTTGGCATCGAGGGCGATCAGCATCAGGCCGCGCCCGCCTTTGGGCAGCGTCTTGAGTTCCTCGATGGCGAAACTGAGAATACGTCCGCCCGTGGAGGCGCAGCACACGTGCGTGGCCATCGGCAGGGGCTCGCCACCGCCCGGGCCGGCATTGGCGCCCCCCACCAGCGAGGGGCGGCACAACTGCTCACCATCGCCGACATCGACAAACGCCTTGCCGCCACGCAGGCGTGAGCTCATGTTTTCGACGCTGGCGATGAAGCCGAAACCGCGCGTGCCCGACAGGAGCAGCTGCGCCCCCGGCGCGCCGGCGTAGTAATGCACGGGTTGCGTTCCCGCCTCCAGCTCGATCAGCGACGTGACCGGCTGACCATCGCCGCGCGCACCCGGCAGTTGTGCCACCGGCACGCTGTAGACGCGCACACTGCGATCCTTGGCGGTGCCGAAGATCAGCAAGGTGTCGACGGTGCGGCATTCGAAGACGCCGTAGAGCGCATCGCCGGACTTGAAACTGTATTGGACCGCCTCGCTCGACCAGCCTTTTTGCGCGCGCACCCAGCCTTTTTCCGAGACGATGACGGTGACCGGTTCATCGAGCACTCGCATTTCGACGACGGCACGCTTGTCGGCCTGGATCAGCGTGCGGCGTGCATCGCCGAAAGTTTTGGCATCTTGCTCGATCTCCTTGATGAGCAAACGCCGCAGGGTCGCCGGGCTGCCCAGAATTTCTTCGAGCTTTTTCTGCGCCTCGCGCAGCGACTTGAGCTCCTGCTCGATCTTGATGGCTTCAAGCCGCGCCAACTGGCGCAGCCGGATTTCCAGAATGTCCTCGGCCTGGCGTTCACTGAGTTTGAACCGCGCGATCAACGCGGCCTTGGGCTCCTGCGCGTTGCGGATGATGGCAATCACCTCATCAATGTTGAGCAGCACCAGTTGCCGCCCTTCGAGGATGTGGATGCGGTCGAGCACCTTGTCGAGCCGGTGGCGCGAGCGCCGCTGCACGGTCTGTTCACGAAAAGCGATCCATTCGAGCAAGATCTGCCGCAGCGACTTCTGTACCGGGCGGCCATCGATTCCGACCATCGTCAGATTGACCGGCGCGGAGCTTTCCAGCGCGGTGTGCGCCAGCAGCGTGGTGACGAATTCATCCTGGGCGATGCGCGAAGTCTTGGGCTCGAAAACCAGGCGCACCGGCGCGTCCTTGCTCGATTCGTCGCGCACGCCATCGAGCACCGCAAGCACAGCGGCCTTCAGTTGCACCTGCTCGGCGCTGAGGGCTTTCTTGCCGGCGCGGACCTTGGGGTTGGTGAGCTCCTCGATTTCTTCGAGCACTTTTTGCGTACTCACGCCCGGCGGTAATTCGTACACGACCACCTGCCACTGACCGCGCGCCAATTCTTCGACCTTCCAGCGCGCGCGCACCTTCAGCGAGCCGCGCCCGCTGCGGTACACCTCGGCGATGTCGTCGGCGCTGCTGATGATTTGTGCGCCGCCCGGATAGTCGGGGCCGGGAATGAGCGCGGCCAGTTCTGCATCGTTGATCTTGCCGTTGCTTTTGATGAGCGCCACGCACGCGCCGGCGACCTCGCGCAGGTTATGGCTCGGAATCTCGGTGGCCAGGCCGACGGCGATACCGCTGGCGCCGTTGAGCAGATTCAAGGGCAGCCGCGCCGGCAGCAAGCGCGGCTCCTCGGTGGAGCCGTCGTAGTTTGGAATGAAATCGGCCGTCCCCTCGTCGATCTCGTCAAGCAACAGCGCGGCAATGCGCGCCAGCCGCGTCTCGGTATAGCGCATGGCGGCCGGGCCATCGCCGTCGCGGCTGCCGAAGTTGCCCTGCCCGTCGATCAGCGGGTAGCGCTGCGCGAAATCCTGCGCCATGCGCACCAGCGCGTCGTAGGCGGCCTGGTCGCCGTGCGGATGAAAGCGGCCCAGTACGTCGCCGACCACGCGCGCGCTCTTGACCGGCTTGGCCCCCGTCGCACCCTGGGCGCCGCCAAAGCCCAACCCCATGCGCGCCATGGCGTACAGGATGCGCCGCTGCACCGGCTTCTGGCCATCGCACACATCGGGCAGCGCGCGGCCCTTGACCACGCTCAGGGCATATTCAAGATAGGCGCGCTGCGCATAGTCGGCCAAGGTCAGGCTATCTTCGTTGTCGGGAACAGTCAGCTCAAGCGTCGATTGAGAATCCATGAAAAAACCAAACGGGGCTTGATGCAGCGAGGATCGCCGCCTCCAGCCCCTTTCCTTGTTTACGCGGCTCGCGCCGCAAAGTTTTGTTGCGCAGAGGTGATGTTGAGCCGCCGATCACCGCGCCCACACAGCACCAGAAGCACCAGAGATACCACAGGATAACCGCGCTCACGATCGACCGCAAAATGCCCCCGGGATGCGCCAACAAGCCTCCTCTGGGCTGGCTGAGCAGACGCCGTGGATTCGTGTGATTCGTGTGATTCGTGTGATTCGTGTGATAAGAGACCCAGCGCACCGATCAAATATCCACCTCGACCTCATCCGCGCGCAATTCCATCAACTCGCGCCGTGCGGCGGCTTCGCCCTTGCCCATGAGTTTGGTCATCTCCCCCTGGGTTTGGCCGAAATCCCAACGGCCCAGCCGCACCTGCAGCAGACGGCGCGTATCGGGGTTGAGCGTGGTCTCCCACAACTGCTCGGCGCTCATTTCGCCCAGCCCCTTGAAGCGGCTGATGGTCCATGCGCCTTCGCGCACACCGTCCTTGCGCAGTTTGTCCAGAATGGCCGCAAGTTCACCTTCATCGAGCGCATAGACCTTGGCGGCCGGTTTCTTGCCGCGCGCGGGCGCATCGACACGAAACAGCGGCGGCTTGGCAACGAACACATGTCCGGCCTCGATCAACTTGGGGAAGTGGCGGAAAAACAGGGTCAACAGCAGCACCTGAATGTGCGAGCCATCGACATCGGCATCGCTGAGGATGCAAATCTTCCCGTAGCGCAGCCCGGAAAGATCGGGCGTATCGCCCGGCCCGTGCGGATCGACGCCCATGGCCACCGCAATATCGTGCACCTCGGTGTTGGCGAACAGCCGGTCGCGCTCGACCTCCCAGGTGTTGAGCACCTTGCCGCGCAACGGCAGGATCGCCTGGAGTTCCTTGTCGCGGCCCATCTTGGCGCTGCCGCCCGCTGAGTCGCCCTCGACCAGGAACACCTCGTTGTGCGCAATGTCGCGGCTCTCGCAATCGGTGAGCTTGCCCGGCAGCACGGCCACGCCCGAGCCCTTGCGTTTTTCCACCTTCTGCCCGGCGCGCTGGCGCGTTTGCGCGGCCCTGATCGCCAGTTCGGCGAGTTTCTTGCCGTACTCGACATGCTGATTGAGCCACAACTCCAGCGCCGGACGCACGAAGCCGGACACCAGCCGCACCGCGTCGCGCGAATTCAGCCGCTCCTTGATCTGGCCCTGGAATTGCGGATCGAGCACCTTCGCGCTCAACACGTAGGAGGCGCGGCCAAACACATCCTCGGGCATCAGCTTGACGCCCTTGGGCAACAGCGCGTGCAGATCAACAAAACTCTTGATGGCGCCAAACACACCGTCGCGCAAGCCGCTGTCGTGCGTGCCTCCGGCGCTGGTCGGAATCAGATTGACATAGCTCTCGCGCACCGTCGCGCCGTCCGCGGTGAACGCCAGGCACCATGCCGCGCCCTCGCCTTCGGCGAAATTGTCGGCGTCGCTGTCGGCATAGCCCGCCCCCTCGAACAGCGGAACCACCGGATCACCGCCGAGGGTCTGCGTCAGGTAATCGCGCAAACCGCCCTGGTAGCGCCACTGTTGGCGTTCCCCGGTTTTCTCGTTGGAAAGCGTCACCGCAAGCCCCGGCATCAGCACGGCCTTACTGCGCAGCAGATGCGTCAGCTCGGCCATCGGCAGCGCGGGCGACTCGAAATATTTCGGATCGGGCCAGGCGCGCACGATCGTGCCCTGCTTGCGCGAACCGGCTTCGGCCTTCGAGACCTGCAGCTTCTCGGCCACATCGCCATCCGCAAAGACGATCCGCGCCACCTTCCCCGCGCGCAATGACTGCACCTCCAGCCGCCGCGACAGCGCATTGGTCACGCTCACGCCCACGCCGTGCAGACCGCCCGCGAAGTTGTAGGCCCCGCCCGCGCCTTTGTCGAACTTGCCCCCCGCGTGCAGCCGCGTGTACACCAGCTCGATCACGGGCGCTTTCTCCTCGGGGTGCATCCCGAACGGAATGCCGCGGCCATCGTCGGCCACGCTCACCGAACCATCGGCGTGCAGCGTCACCTCGATCTTCTGGGCAAAACCCGCCAGCGCCTCGTCGGCCGCGTTATCGATGGCCTCCTGAATAATGTGCAACGGGTTGTCGGTGCGGGTGTACATCCCCGGGCGCTGCTTGACCGGCTCCAGCCCCTTGAGGACGCGGATCGACGCTTCCTCATAAATACTTGCTTGATTGCTTGCTTGTTTGATTGCCATCGGGGAATTTTAAAAAACGCAAGATCCCCGTCATCGCGGCCCCCTCAAACCTTGGGAACCTCTGAACAACTCCCCGCGAGTGGACGCGCCCGGATTCGGGATGGGCTGCGAGGCGCAAAGCACAGCGATACCGGGCGGTATCGCGAGCATTTGCAACGAAGCAGACCGCCCGAATCCGGGATGCGACCGCCGCGTCGGAGTTGTTCAGAGCTTCCCTTAGAACCTGTTTACGATCTCAAATGGCTCACGTTGGGCCGCAATCGGGATGAGTGGGTGGCCCATGGCGCGCCGCATGGGCTGGTGCCCATGCAAGCGACTGGGCCGCCCAATCGCCCGA
>JAITWT010000043.1 GCA_031285125.1 Burkholderiaceae bacterium
CAGCCCGGCACGTACAGCGCGTCATAGCCTTCGAGCTGGCGCGCCTTGACGATCATGTCCTTGAGAATCTTGTTGACCGCGTGCCCCATGTGAATCTGCCCGTTGGCGTAGGGCGGCCCATCGTGCAAGATGAACTTGGGCGCGCCCCGGCGTGCGTCGCGCAGACGGTGGTAGGCGCCTTGCTCGTTCCAGTCCTTGATCCAGCCCGGCTCGCGCTTGGGCAAATCGCCGCGCATGGGGAACGGCGTGTCCGGCAGGTTCAAGGTATGGCGGTAATCGGGCTTGCCGGAATCGGCGGCGGAAGTGGATTTGTTGTCAGCCATGAAAATTCCAATGAAGGCGTGCTTGCGGTACGGCAGGCAGGCGAGGACGCACGAAAGAGGTACAGGGAAACCGGGAAAGCGCCAGCCGTCGGCGAGCGCGGGAGCAACAGGGAAAGGGCGGAAGGCGCTGTGTTCCAAGGCGGGCAGCCGCGCAACACCTTCCGCCGTTCAAATTCGGTCGCGCGTGGTCTGGCGGCGTATGCACGCCATGTGCAATAGAGGCGGCTTGCCGCAGCCATCGGCGTGCAGGAGAACAGGAATGGAGAAGACAGGCATCACGTGTGGGATTTTACTGTGATCTGGGATCGAAAGGGAGCCTACGGATAAAATCATTCGCATGGAACTGCGTGCGAATTGCACGGCGGATTGTGCTGTACATTAAAAATCAGGAGCGGCTTCAACTTCTGAATAAAGAATAAGCCCAGAGAATTCTGGGAAATGTTGGGTGTGGAATTTTCCTCGAAAACTATTCTGATGAATAACTCAGTATGCGCGCTAACTTTTTCTGGAATGGCTGCCGCTATATTTGATAGTGGAGTAGAGGGGGAAGGGCCGCTGGATGCGGTGCTGGGCGCAGGCTCTATCGACTTTATTGCGACATCAAGCAGAAATATTTTTCCATAATTTTATTTATTCCATCGCTGTCATACTCTATGGGGCACTCCACACCAACACGCTATCTTGCTAAAACCGTCCTGTTCGCTGTATTCGCGGCGGCGCTTTTTTCCGTCAATAGCTGTGCTCGTTTGCGCACTATCGATTCCAATGCGCTTTGGAAAATCGTCGGTGGCTGGTGTGTGCCGAATCAGCGCAGTGCGAACAATTCAGGGCCGTGCACGGCCGTGGACTTGGTGCGCCGCTATGCAGTGATCAAGGACATCAGCGGCCGTACGCAATATCTGCTGATTCCGACCGACCGCGTCGCCGGTATCGAAACCCCGGAGATCCTCCATGAAAGCGCCCCCGAATACTGGCAGCACGCATGGGACGCAGGGCGTTATGTTCGTGCGCGGCTGCGAATGCCGCTCGCCGCGAACCAGTTGGGGCTGGAGATCAATTCGGCGGGGCAACGCACGCAGAACCAGTTGCACATTCATATCGACTGCATGCGCGCGGACGTGACAGCCGCGCTCGCGCCGCATCGCAGCGACCCGCTGGGCGCGTGGCGGCCAGCCAGGTTGGGCGGCCACAGCTACCGTGTGATGCGCGTGATGAGTCTGACGGATCAGGACAATCCATTTCGTGTCGTGCAACGCAGCCTAGGCCGGCGCCAGCAGATGGATGATCAGACGATTCTTGTGATGGGCGCTGGGCCTGACACCGCGCACGACGGGTGGCTGATCGTCCACAGCGGGGTGGATCGGGACTGGGGCACAGGGTACGCGGAACGCCTGATGGATCACGCATGCAAGATTAAGCCCGGCGCGTGAGCAGTGGGGGGGACGATCCGAGCCGGGGGGGCCTATGGGTTTCCCTTTTACAAAGCCTGAACACTGCGTTAGCTCAGCATCGTTTGTTGAGTCGATGACAAATGTTCAATGACTTTCGTCATTGCGAGCCGAAGGCGAAGCAATCCAGAATACTGTGAACTGGATTGCGTCGCTACGCTCGTAATGACGGCACTTGCAGGAAGCGTTGTGCACATCTCAACCCAAACTGTTCTAGGGATGCATCAGGCCAAGAAGGACAACGATTATTTTTTGGGCCGCAACGACTTAAAATCGACTTTTAGACCAGGGTTTTAAACCCGAGTCAATCTGACAATGAAATACCCCAATAGCCGAAAAAAGCTTGATTCGGTATAGATGTTCGGAGAAAACCAAAATTTGTATCGTTTTTTCAGTATGATGAAAACCAGGTGTGCCGGTTCAATGAAATCGAGTCGGGCGGCGCTTTATTCAGCAGTTTCCCAGCAAATATGACCTATTGAACATCAGCATGGCCATTCAGCATTTTATGCGACTGCGCGATCGGCCTGCATTGAAACAGCCGTCGTGGCAGAGAGACCACGACAAAATTGATTGAAAGACTGCTTGTGTGGGTTAAAATTGACCTGAAGCGGGACCAGGATTTTTTACCCGAATCTTCCGCGGACGCTGAAGGAAGAGGCGCGCGTCAGCTTCGGCTGGAGCACCCGTTTCAAGTCTTACGCCGGGCTTTGATCATGGATTAACAAAAGAGAAAGAATATAAAATGTTGCTTAAAACTATAGCGGTATTTTTAATTAACTTTTCCATTATGGGGCTATCTTTGTTCTTACCCCGTATGAGTTTGTATTATCCTTTGGCGTGGACATATCTTGCGATATTTTTTGGTGCAGCCGCGATCATCGCGTGTTATTTGTTTTTGTTCGACAAAGACTTGCTGAGAAAGCGTTTGCTGTCTCCGATTGATGAGCCTCGGCTTCTGCAAAAAATTATTCAATTGACTGCAGGAGTTTTTACCGTATGTATTTATGCGGTCTCTGCGTTTGATTCTCGCTTCAAGTGGTCTTTGGTTCCGTTTTGGGTATCCTGTTTTTCCGAAATTATGGTGCTGGTTTCTTTTGCTATTCTATTTTTCGTGTTCAGGCAAAACCGTTTTCTCAGTACCAGTGTGGAAATACAGGAAAATCAAAAAGTCGTCTCCACTGGGTTGTATGGAATTGTGCGTCATCCCATGTATTTTGCGCTTTCTTTGCAGATTATTTTCACCCCGCCGGCATTGGGTTCTTATTGGGCGATGATATTGTCAGGGTGTTTGATTGCGGTGCTTTTTTTCCGTGCGATTGATGAAGAAAAAACTTTAAAACAGTCGCTGCCCGGCTACGAGGAATATTGCGAAAAAGTTAAATACAGATTAATTCCGCTTGCTTTGTGATTTCAGTTCTGAGGCGGTGTTCCCGGTTTTGAAACGGGGCTGGCACCCTCGACCAGAAGGCGCAGCCGCCGCACGCCCTGCCATTCGTCGGCATCGAGGCGGAAGGCCAACAGCGCCTTGGGCGGCAGCGGTTCGGTGTGGCCGAACCAGATCGCATCAATGGGGTGACCGCGGTGGCGCAGCTTGAGCCCAAGATGGCGTTCACCGATCAGGCGTTGCGAAAGCACATCCACTTCCTCGCTGAAGGTCGGCGGCGCGAAGCCCTGGCCCCAGACTTCGCGTTGCAGGGTATCGATCAGATCGACGCGCAAATATTCCTGCTCGATCGGGCCGTCGGTCTCGATATGGCGCGTCAGCGTGGCGGCATCGAGCCATTCGGCGGCGACCTGGGCGAAGGCGCGTTCGAAAGTCTCGAACTGGTCGCGCGCAATGGTGCAGCCGGCAGCCATCGCATGGCCGCCAAAGCGCAGCAGGACGCCCGGATGGCGCTTGGCCACCAGGTCGAGCGCATCGCGCAGATGAAAGCCCGCGATCGAGCGCCCCGAGCCTTTAAGCTCACCGGCCGCCGCGCTGGCGGCAAAGACGAAAACCGGGCGGTGAAAGCCATCTTTGATGCGCGAGGCGACGATGCCCACCACGCCTTCGTGAAAGCGCGGATCGAATACGCTGATCGCCGGCGGCGGCGTGTCCTCATCGGTAAACAGCGCCGCGGTCAGCGCCAGCGCCTGATCGCGCATGCCGCCTTCGATCTGGCGGCGCTCGCGGTTGATGCCGTCAAGCGTGCGCGCCAGTTCGCTGGCGTGCGCGGCATCGTCGGTCGTC
The DNA here is from genome assembly GCA_031285125.1 of Burkholderiaceae bacterium. Lineage (GTDB taxonomy): Bacteria > Pseudomonadota > Gammaproteobacteria > Burkholderiales > Burkholderiaceae_C > JAITWT01. Next base: position 4,005 of record JAITWT010000043.1, read on the forward strand.
AGGCATTCGATGCCCAGGGTCATGTCGGCCAGCCGCCCGGCGGCATTGATGCGCGGGCCGAGCGCAAAGCCCAGATCGAAAGTAGACGCGGTTGGCGTCTTGCGTCCAGCCGCATCGAAAAGGGCCGTCATCCCCGCGGGCAGCGCGCCCGCGCGGATGCGCCGCAAGCCCTGCGCGACCAGGCGGCGATTGTTGGCATCGAGCGAGACTACATCGGCCACGGTGCCCAGCGCGACCAGCGGCAACAGCGTGTCGAGCCGGGGCTGGTGCGCGGCATCGAAAGCGCCGCGCGCGCGCAGCTCGGCGCGCAGCGCCAGCAGCACGTAAAACATCACGCCCACGCCGGCCAGGCTTTTGCTCTCGAAAGTGCAGCCGCTCTGGTTGGGGTTGACGATGACATCGGCGGCGGGCAACGCCGGGCCGGGCAGGTGGTGGTCGGTGAGCAGCACCACCATGCCCAGGGCTTTGGCGCGCGCCACGCCTTCGACGCTGCCAATACCGTTGTCCACCGTGACCAGCACCTGCGCGCCGGTGGCGGCCACGCGCTCGGCGATCGTCGGTGTCAGGCCATAGCCGTCGGTGATGCGGTCGGGCACGAGGTAAGTGAGCTGTTGCGCGCCGAGCATCCGCAGCCCGCGCAGCGCGACGGCACAGGCGCTGGCGCCGTCGCAGTCGTAATCGGCAACGATGCAGATGCGCCGCTGCTGCGCGATCGCATCGGCCAGAAGTTGCGCCGCCGCGCGGGCGCCGCGCAGCGTTTCGGGCGGCAGCAGGCGCGCCAGCGATTCGTCCAGTTCGTCCTTGCCGCGCACGCCGCGCGCTGCATACAGGCGCGCAAGCAGTGGATGCACGCCCGCCTGTTCGAGCGTCCAGACGGCGCGCGGCGGCGCCTGACGGATGCTGATTTTCATAGCGCCTCCAGCACACCAGCCAGCGCGGGTGGCCTGAATCGCGCCCCCATCTGCGTCCAGACACGCGCCCAGACCCGCGCACCCAGCGCGCGTGGCGCGTTGCAAAAATGACGCGCGGATCGCATACCGCACAGCGTCAAGCGCAATACGGTATCGGCATCACCGGTATCACCGGCACCATCAGCGTTATCCAGAGGGCGCGCGCCGCGCGCCGGCAGGGGTTCCAAGCACTGCGCCAGCGGTCCTGCATCGAGCGCCTGCCATGCTTGTACCCAGGCCTGCGCATCGTCGCGCAGCAGGGATTGGCGCAAGGACCGATCCAGTTGCGGACGTGGCGCGTCGAGCGCCGCCGTCGCCGGCAGCACGCCCGTGCCGCTGAGCCAGAAGGCGTTGACGGCGGGCAAATCATGCGCGTCACGCGCCTGGTTCACGGGATGGGTATAAAAAAGCATTTGCACTTCATTTTGCAAACGCAGCAGCGCGCGCGCGCCCGGCGTTTGCAGCGACCAGCGGGCGGCCGATCGGCCCGCCACGCGATCGAGCGAGGCGCTGGCCAGGCCCGCGAGCGCTGTACCGTGCACAAGCCAGTGTCCAGGATGCGTGCCGGGGTACAGCGTCAGCCCCTCCTGGGCAAACAAGGGCGCGGCGGCAGTGCGCAACGCTTGTGATTCGGCCACGCTGAGGGCGAGCGCTTCGGGTTCGGCCAGCACCACATCGTCGAGATCGACCTGCCACTGGCACAGTGTGACGATGCCCCAACCCTCCCCCGGCTGCGCGCCGGGCAAGTGCTCGCCGTGCGCTTCGAGTGCGCCCCAAGGCAGCAGACCATCAGCCGCTTGCAGCCCGAGCGCATCGGCCAACGCGCGTTCGTGCGAAGGGGAAAAGCTGTCCTCGTCATAAACATCCTCGCCCGCTGGCGCCAGGCGAGTCAGCAACGTACTCAGCGCAGGCAAGCGCAATTGCGCGATGGCCGCGCGGCAGGCGGGCGCAGCCTGGCCAGGGCCCGCAAATGCAATGATGAGGTGACGGGGAACAGCCGTAGAAAAAGAGACGGAAGGCATTGAACTCGAATTGTCGCCTCGGGCGGCCTCGCCGGTTTTGTTCTGTCTGCGCACAGGGGTACAGCGTTGCCGCCGTTTGGACTTTCAAGGTTTGAAAATCCGCGCGCGCACGCAAAGCCTGGTCCGCCCATCGGCGCATCGGTGTCGCGCACAATGCCACAATCGCACCCATGCGATTTCCCTACGAGCTCCAGCTCGGCTGGCGCTACATCCGCGCAGGCCGCACGACACGGCGCAACGGCTTCATCTCCTTCATCTCAAGTATTTCCATGCTGGGCATTACCCTGGGCGTGGCAACGCTCATCATCGTTTTATCGGTGATGAACGGCTTTCAGAAAGAGGTGCGCGACCGCATGCTCAGTGTGATTCCGCACATCGAAATCTTTTCGCCCGATGGTCAGGCGCTCGACGGCATCGGGCTGATCACGCAAACGGTGCTGCAAAACCCGCAAGTCGTCGCCGCCACGCCTTTCATCGCCACACAGGCGCTGCTGGCCAATGGCGAGAACATGAAGGGCGCGCTGGTGCGCGGCATCGACCCGAAGCTTGAGCCGAACGTGACCCGCGTTCTCGCCGGCAAGCAAGGCGCCGCTTTGGCACATCTGCAAGCGGGGGAATTCGGCATCGTGCTGGGTTCGGATTTGGCGCGTTCGCTCTATGTCGGCCCGGGCGACAAGATCACGCTGATCGCTCCGGGCGGGCAGGTCACCCCGGCGGGCGTGCTGCCGCGCCTGAAACAGTTCACGGTGGTGGGCCTTTTCAATTCCGGCCACTACGAGTACGACTCGACCCTGGCGATGATCCACATGCAGGATGCGCAGCGCATGTTCCGCCTGGGCGGGCCCACCGGCATTCAACTCAGACTCAAAGACCAGCACCAAGCCCCCGAGGTGGCCGACCAACTCGCGGCCACGCTGATTCCGCTCTGGCTCAAAAGCTTGCCCCAGGAGCCCTATGTGGTTCAGCGGCTCTCGGAAATTTTGCAGTTCTTTGAATTGCCCCAGGCCCCCGATATGGCGGGCCAGATCACCACGATTTTGAAGTTCCTGCACCAGGGGCCCAAAGCGACCGGCCAGTTCGCTGCAATGCTGCCCGAACAGTTCGGCGTGGGGTTCAACATCCGCGACTGGACACGTCAGAACCCCACGTGGTTTGCCGCGGTGCAGGTCGAAAAGCGGATGATGTTCATCATCCTGTCGCTGATCATCGCGATCGCAGCCTTCAACCTGGTCTCCACGCTGGTTATGACCGTCATCGACAAGCGCGCCGACATCGCCATCCTGCGCACGCTCGGCGCCAGTCCGGGCAGCGTCATGAGCATCTTTGTAGTGCAAGGCGCGCTGGTGGGCGTGATTGGTACGTTCGGCGGGCTGCTGCTGGGCCTGCTGGTGGCGTACAACATCGACGTTATCGTCCCGGCGCTGGAGCACCTGCTGCACACCACCTTCCTGCCCAAGGACATCTATCTGATCAGCCGCATGCCCAGCGACCCGCAGCGCAGCGATATCGTGCCGATCACGCTGATCTCGCTGCTGCTGGCCTTCGTCGCCACGCTCTATCCAAGCTGGCGTGCCAGCCGTGTCAACCCCGCGGAGGCATTGCGTTATGAATGACGCCCTTTTCCCAGCCGGCAATACCGGTGCGGGCGCGGGCGCGCCCGCAATCAGTACCCCTGCCCAGACCATTCTGAAAGTCAGCGGCCTGGCCAAACGCTTCCACGAAGGCAGCATCGATCTGACGGTCCTGCATGGCATCGACCTTGAAGTGCAAGCGGGCGAAACGGTTGCCATCGTCGGAGCCTCCGGCTCGGGCAAGAGCACGCTGCTGCACCTGATGGGCGGCTTGGATGCGCCCAGCAGCGGCCGCGTGGATCTGATGGGCTACGACCTCGCGCGCGCCAGCGCTGCCGAACAAGGACGCCTGCGCAACAAGCATCTGGGTTTCGTCTACCAGTTCCATCACCTGCTGCCCGAATTCAGCGCGCAAGACAACGTTGCGATGCCGCTGCGTATCCGCCGCCTGCCCGTGCCCGAAGCGCGCGCGCGCGCGAAGGACATGCTCGCCGCCGTGGGCTTGGACGAGCGCCTGGTACACCGCCCCGCCGAGCTCTCCGGTGGCGAGCGCCAGCGGGTGGCCATCGCGCGCGCGCTGGTAACGCAACCGAATTGCGTGCTGGCCGACGAGCCCACCGGCAACCTCGACCGCGTCACGGCCGACACCGTATTCGCCCTCATGCTCGACCTGGCCCGCCGCCTGCGCACGGCCTTCGTGCTGGTTACGCACGATGACGATCTGGCGCGCCGCTGCGATCGTATGTTGCGATTGGCCGGCGGGCGCTTGCAGCGCTGAAATCAAAGCACCAGCCGGTAGCCCACGCCGGTTTCGGTGAGCAAATGCCGCGGCTGCGCCGGGTCGGTTTCGAGCTTGTGGCGCAAATGGCCCATGTAGATGCGCAGGTAGTGGCTTTGATCCGATTGCGCGGGACCCCAGACTTCGCGCAGCAATTGGCGCTGCGTGAGCACGCGGCCCGCGTTGGCGGTGAGCACCGCGAGTAAGCGGTATTCGATGGGCGTGAGGTGCACTTCAGTGCCCGCGCGGCGCACCAAGCGGGCGGCGCGGTCAATCTCGATGTCGCCAAAGCGCAGCAGCGCCTGCGCTTCTTCGCCGCCCGCCGCCGCGCGCGAGCGCCGCAGATTGGCGCGCACGCGGGCCAGCAGTTCGCCCGCGCCGAAGGGTTTGGTCAGGTAGTCGTCGGCTCCGGCATCGAGCGCGGCGATCTTGTCGGATTCATCCGAGCGCGCCGACAGCACGATGATCGGCACGTTCGACCAGCCGCGCACGTCGCGGATCAGCGTCACGCCGTCGCCATCGGGCAGACCGAGGTCGAGCACCAGCAGATCAGGTTGGCGCGTCCCCGCCGCCGTCAGCCCTTCGCGCAGCGTCGCGGCCTCGTGCACCTGCCAGCCTTCGCCTTGCAGCGCGCCGCGCACGAAGCGGCGGATTTGCGGTTCGTCTTCGATGACGATGGCGGTGGGGGG
>JAITWT010000144.1 GCA_031285125.1 Burkholderiaceae bacterium
GCGACCCAGTCGCTTGCATGGGCACAAAGCCCATGCGGCGCGCCGTTGGCCACCCACTCATCCCGATTGCGGCCCAACGTGAGCCATTTGAGATCGTAAACAGGTTCTGAGATCGTCAACAGGTTTTGATGGAATCGGCGGACAATATGCGCCCTCATGTCTGCTTCTGTCGATTCTTCACCGCTGCCTTTGTCCGATCCGCCATCGGCGCATTCGGCTTTTCGTATGACCGGCGCCGAGCGCAGCGCCAGTTTTTCGCTGGCGGCGGTCTTTGCGTTGCGGATGCTGGGGCTGTTTCTGGTGATGCCGGTGTTCACCCTGGAAACCGCGCATCTGCCGGGCGGGCACGATACGGCGCTGGTCGGACTGGCGATGGGCATCTATGGCCTGACGCAGGCGGTGTTGCAAGTACCGCTGGGCCTGGCCAGTGACCGTTATGGGCGCAAACGCGTGATCGTGCTGGGGCTGATCGTGTTTGCCGCGGGCAGTGTGCTGTCGGCCTGCGCGGGGACGGTGCTGGGCCTGTGATCGGGCGCGCGGTGCAGGGCGCAGGCGCAATTTCGGCGGCGGTGACGGCGCTGCTGGCCGATCTGACGCGCGATGAGGTGCGCAGCAAGGGCATGGCGATGGTCGGCGCCAGCATCGGGCTGATGTTCGCGCTGTCGATGATGATCGCGCCCACGCTCAACCATTGGTTCGGCCTGCCCGGAATCTTTGCGCTGACGGCGCTGCTGGCGCTGGCGGGCATCGTGCTGGTGCTCTGGGTGACGCCGCCCGAGCCCAAGCGCCATGCCGATCAGCCGCACGGGCGCATCGCCGATGTATGGACCCATCCCAAACTGTGGCGGCTGGATTTGGGCGTGTTCGTGCTGCACACGGTGCAGATGGCGATGTGGGTCGTGGTGCCGGGGCTGCTGGTGCAGGCGGGCTTGGCCAAGCAGCAGCAATGGCACGTTTACGTGCCGGCGGTGCTGCTGTCGATTGTGGTGCTGGTGCTGATCTTTGGACTGGAGCGCGGACGCTATCTGCGCGCGGTGCTGCGCGGGGGAATCGCGCTGCTGCTGCTGGTGCAATTGGCGCTGTGGCGGGTGGCGCCAACGCTGCCGGGGGTGTGGACCGTGGGCATCGTGCTGTTCTTTTTCTTCGTCGCTTTTATGATGCTGGAAGCCACGCAGCCCAGTCTGATTTCACGTTTGGCCCCGCAATCGGCGCGCGGCGCGGCGCTGGGCGTTTACAACACGCTGCAATCGCTGGGCCTGTTCGTGGGCGGCGCGCTGGGCGGCCTGCTGTTCAAACATTTCGGCTCGGCGGCGGTGTTTACGGTGACGACTATTTTGGCGCTGCTGTGGCTGATTCTGGGTTGGACGCAAGGGGTTCCGCTGCCGCGTTCACGCCAGCCAGAGCACGCGTCGCATGCGCCACCGTCCGTGCATGATGCTGTTTGAGCGATCCAAGAGGAGATTCTGTTGAAAGTCCCTGCGCGCGACGCGCTTCATCTGCTGCACCAGGCGCCCGTCGGTATCCTTGCCACGCACGCGCGCAAGTTGGACGGCTTTCCGTATCCGACGGCAATGCCCTTCGCGCCAGACGCACGGCATCGCCCGTTGATTCTGGTGAGCCGGCTTGCAGAACATACCCGCAATCTGCAAGACGATCCGCGCGCGGGCTTTCTGGTTGCGCAAACGCTCGATAGCGCCGTGCTCGATGGCGCGCGCGCAACGCTGCTGGGCGCATTCATACCGGTTGACGCGGAGCACGCCGAGGCGGTCGCGCGCCGCTATTTGCGTTATCACCCGGGCGCGCAGCGTTACCTCGCGCTGGGTGACTTCGGGTTCTGGGCGCTGCGCATCGAGCGGCTGCGTTACATCGGCGGATTTGGCCTCGCGGGCTGGCTGGAGGGCGCGGATCTGGACCCGCTCGATGCGCTGCCCGCCGAGGAAGAAGCCGCGCTCATCGGATTCTTCGAGACCCATCGGGCGCGGCGGCCCGGCCTTGAAGTCGCGGGGATCGACCGCTACGGCGCCGATCTGAAAGTCGACGGCAAGCCCACACGCTTTGTCTTTGAAGCGCCGCAGCGCGACGTCCAATCGCTGCGTGCGGCGCTGACCGATGGCATCGAACGCCACCGCGTTTGATCGTAAATTGCGCCTCGGTTTGCCCCTCCGGCCTGAAGGCCCGTGCGGGCCGGGGCTGGATCTGGATTCTTGCGGTGCGCGTCAGTTGCGCACCCCGCTGGCCACATGCCCCGCCGGGACATGGCGCGCCGCGGCGCTGACGTGACCGGTCTGGTCGTCGAAGAAAAAATCCGGCTCAAACGCGCGCAGAAACTCGCCTTTGGGCAAGCCCGCCAGGAACATGGCCTCATCCACGCGGATGTTCCACTTCATCAGCGTCTGAATCGCACGCCGGTGCGCGGGGGCCCCGCGCGCGGTCACCAGCGCGGTGCGGATACGCATCCCGCCCGCGCCCGAATGCTGCAAGCGGTGCAGCGCCGCCAGAAAGGGTTTGAAGGGGCCCTCGGGCAAAGGTTCATCCGCCTTGGCCGATTCGTGTTGCTGGAAAGCGGCCAGACCCTCGCGCTCGAACACGCGCTCGGCTTCGTCGCTGAACAGCACGGCATCGCCATCGAAGGCGATGCGCACTTCATCCGGGTGGCGGTTGCTGGCGTGCGCGGCATCGACCATCACGTGCGCGGCGGGAAATCCGCCGGCCAGCGCTTCGCGCACGTCCTGCACATTGGCCGACAAAAAGATATCGGCGTGAAGTGCGCGCAGGTAGCCGAAGGGCGCACGGCCTTGAGTAAAAACGCCGCGTTGTAATTGAAGCGCCGCCGCCGCGCTCGACTGGAAGATGCGCAAGCCCGAGACCGGATCGTTGCGCGAAAGGATCACCACCTCGACCCGCTCGGTGCCATCCGTGTTGAAGCGCAGGAGCTTGCGCACCATCGAATACGCGATACCGGGGGATGCCGGCACGTCCAGGCGTTCAAGTTGCAAGCGCATGTAGCCTTGCGCATCGCCCGACTCGAAGATACGGTTTTCTTCTTCGAGATCGAACAGCGCGCGCGAGGAAATGGCAACGACGAGTTTGTCATCGGCGGTCATGGGGGTGTTCATGAGGGGCTCAAATCCGAAGCCACGGGTTTAGGGCCTGTTCACACTATTTCCGCAGTCGCGAAGGGCAGGCCAATACTGCCCTTCGCGACTGCGGAAATAGTGTGAACAGGCCCTAGTTTCAACGAATGAAATGGCATTGTCGGTGACCTTGATAAACCATTGTCCATAAACCGTCGATGGTGATCGCGCGCGCCCGAACCGCGCAAATCGCGCGGCCGTTGGCGGCTGCGTCCGTATTCGTTTGATCTGAAAATCGAATCAGGGCTTGATTCGTTCCCGCAAAAATGCAATGAAATGCTGCGTTTTGGCCGGGAGCAGGCGGGTTTCTGTCAGGGCCACGACGGGGATCGGCGCACCATGCCAGCCGGGCAGGACGCGGCGCAGCTGGCCGCTGCTCAACGCATCGGCGACCACTTGTTCGGGCAGCAGGATCAAACCCATGTCCAACGTGGCCAGGTGGCGGATCATGCCGACGTTGTTGAGCCGGAAGCGTCCGCTGACCGGGACCGTGACGCTTTTTTTGCCGCGTTGCAGGGTCCACCGGTCCACGCCGGAGATGTTCAAGCACTGATGCCGCTCCAGTTCCGCGGGCTGGCGCGGCTGGCCCGCGCGTTCCAAGTAGCCGGGCGAGGCATACAGGCCGGGCGTGAGCGTGATCAGCGTGCGCGCGATCAGTGGCGAGTCCTGGATCGGCCCGATGCGGATCGCCACGTCGAAAGGTTCACTGACCAGATCGACCCGGCGCGGGCTCAAGTCCAAATCGAAGGCAATCCCCGGATAAAGCCGGGCAAATTCGGCGATCAGCGGCGTCAGATAGCCGGCGGTGAAATCTACCGGCAGCGAGGCGCGCAGTACGCCGCTGGGCTGTGTCCGCATGTCGCCCAGCTGTTCGTGCGCGGAGCGCGCTTCATCAATGATGCGCTTGCAGCGCTCGAAGTAAATCCGGCCCGCCTCAGTGAGTTCCATGCGGCGCGTGGTGCGGTGCAACAGGCGCAGGCCGATGGTTTTTTCCAGCCCGGTGATGCGCCGCGACAACGTGGAGTTCGGCATTCCAAGCGACTGCGCGGCGCGGCGAAAGCCCTTGGCCTTGGCGACCGCCACGAACAGGGCCATGTTGGCCAGTGTCGCGTCAGGTCTCGACGGCCGGATGGGTGTGCCGTCATCGGCATTCGGGGTCTGGCGCGACACTCGGTCCATGTTCATTGCTCCATGAATGGAGCAATGATTTGAACATAACCGCCTTTATTCCAGAGCGGTTCCAGCCGATGATGCGCACATCCTCGAATCAACAACGGACTTGCGATCCATACAGTTTGCAGCGAAGCGAATATGAGACAGCGGCAACACCCCCGTCATTGCAACCCAGAGCGTAGCGTTGGGGAAGCAATCCAGTCATGCGCCACGGGATGGCTTCACTTGGCTCGCAATGACGTCACTGCACAGCATTGGATTTTTACGATATGACCGTCAAACGCTATCACGCCGCTCTGGTCGCGCTGCACTGGCTGCTGGCGCTGCTGCTGCTGGTTGAAATCGGATTGGGCAGCACCTTTCTTACGCACACATCCAACGACGCGCCCGAAAAGCTGCTGGCGCTGCGCAACCACATGGCCGCTGGCAATCTGATCCTGATCCTGACGCTGATCCGGCTCGCGGTACGGCTCAAAACGGCGCACCCGCCCCCGGCCTACGGCGGCCACACCGGGTGGGAGCGCGGGTGGGATCGGCTGTCAACCGCGGCGCACTACCTGCTTTATTTGCTGACCGTGCTGATGGCCGCGAGCGGACTGGCGCTTGCCGCCCAAGCCGGTTTGCCGCAGGTGGTGTTCG
>JAITWT010000165.1 GCA_031285125.1 Burkholderiaceae bacterium
CGCGCGGCCAACTGTCCGGCCAGCGGTTGACCGGCGTTGCGGATCAGGGGGGCAGCAGGTATCGGCATGACCATGAAAACCGTGGACGGCGGGGTTGTATCGGCAGATTGACCGATACAGAGCGGTGATTTGTTCGAAATACTGTATCTATACTGTATCCATCCCAAGTGTAGAGTGCGCCGCACGAACCCGCAAATAGGTTCCCTCCACAACTGAAACCATCGTGAACCGTACCCACACCGCCGCACGCAACGAGACGCTCGGCCTCTGGCTGGGCCTGCTGGGCGTGTTCTGCTTCGCGCTGACGCTGCCGGCCACGCGGCTGGCGACCGGATCGGAAAGCGCGCCGGCGCTGTCGCCCTGGTTTGTCACCTTCGGGCGCGCGGCGCTGGCGGGCGGACTGTCGGTCATTTTTTTGCTGGCGACGCGCTCGCCGTTGCCGCGCCGCGCGCAACTCAAACCGCTGACGCTGGCGCTGCTGGGCAACGCGCTCGGCTATCCGCTGTTCTTGAGTTACGCGCTGCGCAGCGTGAATGCCAGTCATGCCGCGGTCATTACCGCGCTGTTACCGCTGGCGACGGCGGCGGTGGCGGCATGGGTGCTGCACCAGCGCGCGCGGCTGGGCTTTTGGCTGTGCGCCGTGCTGGGCAGTGCGCTGGTGGGGGTGTTCTCGCTGCTGCGCGCCTACACGCAAAGCACCGGGCATGGCGGCCACTTCAGCTTTGCCTGGGCCGACTTGCTATTGATCGGCGCAGTGATGGCTGGTGCGATGGGCTACGTTTACGGTGCACAGGTGACGCCCGCGCTGGGCGCCGAGCGCGTGATTTGCTGGGTCTGCGTGCTGGCGCTGCCCCTCACCTTGCCGGGCACACTGCTGCTGTGGCCCGCGCAGCCGGTGCCCGCGCCAGCCTGGGGCGGCTTCATTTACACCGGCGTGGTGTCGATGTGGGCCGGTTTTTTCGCCTGGTACCGCGGCATGGCCATCGGCGGCGCGCTGCGCGTGAGCCAGACGCAATTGCTGCAACCCTTCATCTCGATCGTGGCGGCAGCGCTGCTGCTGGGCGAATCCCTTGAACCCCTGACGCTGATCTTCGCTGCGGCGGTGGTCAGCACCGTGATTGCTGGTAAAAAATACGTCATGCCCGCGGCGCCCAAACCGCGCGTACCCAGCCCACAGGAGACCCCATGACCCGCTCCAAAATTCTGGCGCCCCGCGCCGCCTTCCCTGAAACGCCGGAACGTCTGACCCATCACTTCGAGGTCTCGCCCAACACCGGCGACACGGTCTGGAACTCGGCCTGGAACAGCGCGGAACGGGTGCGCGGCCTGCAAGGCAAACAGAGTGCGATGGCCGAACGGGCCGCCGACACCCTGATCGCGTTTTTTGAGCAGGGGCGCGTGTTGACGCGGGGGGCATGAAAAATCGTCTGATCGTGATGCTGGTCGTTGCCTCAACAGGGCTGGCAGGCTGCCTCTCGGCGACCCGGGTCAAGGAAGAAAGCTGGAAGCAAGTCGACCCACCGAGGGTCAATGCGGAAACTGCGCTCAGCCAGTGCCACGAGGCCTATGTGGCGCAATGCGAGGCGCGGCTGCTGTCGGACTGCAAAAGCGCGATCGCCGATTACGGCTACGTCGCGCCAGACGGCCGATGGGGCGCGGCGTGGGCGTGCGGCCAGCTCGGCCTGGCTGACGGGGCGGCGCCGACCGGCAAGAACCGGCAGGACATCCTCTCTTTTTGCTTCCGCAGCGATAGCGGCTCCCGCCCGCCCCGGATTTGGACCGACAGCCGGGACGCATGCATGCGATCCAAAGGCTATGAGCGACAAGAGGTCGAAAAATGGTATGTCCCGCCGCACCGCCCGTTTCCCCTCATGTAGCCGCCAACCCGTGCCCGGTTCTGGTGAGCCGTCACCAGCACGGAGCGCGCGACGAACAACGCAATCAACACAGACTGCACACCCACCCCAAGGAAACCCACATGACCTGGACCTTCTCCGCGCGCACGGCAAACATGAATTCGTCGGCGTTGCGCGAAATTCTGAAACTGCCCGAATGCCCCGGCATCATCAGCCTGGCCGGGGGCTTGCCTTCGCCCAAGACCTTTCCGATCCCTGCCTTCGCCGAAGCCTGTGCCCGTGTGCTGCGCGATCAAGGCGCGGCGGCGCTGCAATACGCCGCCAGCGAAGGCTACGGCCCGCTGCGCGATGCGGTGGCGGCGATGCTGCCGTGGCCGGTCGATCCGGCGCAGGTGCTGATGACCACCGGCTCGCAGCAAGGGCTGGATCTGGCGGCCAAGGTGCTGATCGACGCCGGCAGCCGCGTGCTGGTGGAAACGCCCACCTACCTCGGCGCGCTGCAGGCTTTCGCGCCGATGGAGCCGCAGCCCGCCGCCGTCGCCAGCGACGATGAAGGCGTGCTGCCCGACGACCTTGCCGCGAAAGCGCCGGGCGCGCGCTTCATCTACCTGCTGCCCAACTTCCAGAACCCGACCGGGCGCACCATGAGCGAAGCGCGCCGCGCCGCCGTGCTGGCCGCCGCCGCGCGCACCGGGTTGCCGATCATCGAAGACAACCCCTACGGCGACCTGTGGTTCGACCAGCCGCCGCCCGCGCCGCTGGCGGGCCGCAACCCGGAAGGCGCGATCTATCTGGGGTCGTTTTCCAAAATCCTCGCGCCGGGGCTGCGGCTGGGCTTTCTGGTCGCGCCCAAGGCGGTCTATCCCAAACTGCTGCAAGCCAAGCAGGCGGTGGACCTGCACACGCCCAGCTTCACCCAGCGCACCGCCTACGAGGTCATCAAAGACGGCTTTCTTGACCGCCACGTACCCGCCATCCGCGCGCTCTACAAACAGCAGCGCGACGCCATGCTGGCCGCGCTCGCGCGCGAAATGGCCGGGCTGGACGCGCGCTGGAACGCGCCCGCCGGCGGCATGTTCCTGTGGCTGCGGATGCCCGA
>JAITWT010000153.1 GCA_031285125.1 Burkholderiaceae bacterium
GGGCGATTGGGCGGCCAAGTCGCTTGCATGGGCATCAGCCCATGCGGCGCGCCGTTGACCACCCACTCATCCCGATTGCGGCCCAACGTGAGCCATTTGAGATCGTAAACAGGTTCTAAGAAGGAGTGATGAAAGATGAAGCGCTTTCAAATCGACGTGAAAAAAAGCCTCGTGCTTGTGCTCGCGCTGCTGCTGATGGGCAGCATTGCCGGTCTTCAAACGGCGCAAGCGGGCCCGCGCGATGACGATGATTGTGATGCGCCGGTCAATCAATGGAAGCCGCGCGATGCCGTCAGGGACATGGCCCAGCGCAAAGGCTGGCAGATCGACCGGCTCAAGATCGATGACGGCTGCTACGTGATCCGGGGCCAGGATGCCGGCGGGCAGCGTTTCAAGGCCAAGATCGATCCGGTCACGCTCGATGTCGTGCGTATGAAGCGCGCCGATGGCGATCACGGTAAACACGGTGACTACCGCGGCCATGGCGATCGGGGGCGCGGTGATCGGCGTGATCGCGGCGACCGCGGTGATGACGGCAGGACCGCACCCGAAGCTCCGTCGCAGCCCGGCCCGAGGCCCCAGGTCGAAATCCGCTGAATCCCTGTGCTCAAACGCGCCGCGCCCAGGTCACAGCGCGATGGCGCGGTGTTTCTATCAATGTCAGGAGAGTCCAAATGATCCCAATGAAATACGTATTTCCGATGACGGTGCTGGCGGCTGCGCTGGCCGTGCCTTCATTCGCCGCGGCGCGTCAGGTCACGTTCGAGACGCAAATGTCCAACTACGGCGGTGACGGCGCCTATGTCGCCCTGTACCTCACCGACCGCGCCGGCCAGTACCACAGCACGCTGTGGGTCGCCGGGCCCAAGGTCAAGTACCACCGGCACCTGCGCGATTGGTCGCGCGCCAAGGGCGGCGCGCGGGTCGACGGCGTCACCGGCGCCAGCGTCGGCGCGGGCAAGACGCTGCGCGTGACGCTGGATTTGGCCGACACGCTGATCGACGCGGGCTATGAGGTCCGCATCGATACCGCGGTCGAGGACATGAAGAAGAACCCCTCCGAAGTCGTGGCGCCGCTGACCACTGCGGGCGCGAACAAGGCGGTGCAGGGCAGCGGCTACGTGAAGTCGTTCCGCTATTCACTTTGAGACGGGGCAAAGGAGTTCATGGATGTTGCGCAAACTCCATTTGATCTCAGGGCTGGCCGCCGCGCTGCTGTTGACGGTCGTGGCCTTGTCGGGCGCGGTGCTGTCGCTGAGCCCGGCGCTCGAACGCGCGAGCGCGGTTGACGCCGGGCCGGGGGCGATCAGCGTCGCCACGCTCGCCAGCCGCGTGAGTGAGCGCATGCCCGGGGTCGAAACGCTGGTGCGCCGGCCCTCCGGAATGGTGATTGCGTACAGCCAGCTCGATGGTGAACAGCGCGCTTCGATCATCGATCCCGCCACCGGCGCGGCGGTGGGCGACTACCTGCCTTCGTCCGCATGGCGTTGGCTGAAGAACCTGCACCGCAAGCTCTTTCTCGGTGACGCGGGCCGGGTCGCGGTGGGCGTCACCGCCGCGTTCATGCTGCTCGTGACCTTTTCCGGGCTGGCCCTGCTCGCGCGCCGCATGGGCGGCTGGCGGCGCGTGCTTGATCCGATCCGCGGCAGCGGTCTGCAACGGCTGCACAACGAGACCGCGCGGGTCGTGCTGGCCGGGCTCGCGCTTTCCGCGCTGACGGGGCTCGTCATGTCCCTGGCGAGCTTCGGCCTGATTCCCGAAGGCGGCGGACAGGAGCCCGAGTACACCGCCGCACCGGCCTCCGCGCCGCCGCTGCCGATTGGGCGGATGGCGGCGCTCGACATCGGTCTTTCCAGCCTGCGCCAACTGACGTTCCCCAGCCCGGACGCCCCGGGCGATGTGATCGAACTTGATACCGGGGACGGCACGGGCGCCGTCGATCCGGCGACTGGCCAGTGGCTCGGCTTCCAGTCGGCCGACGGCTGGCAGCGCATGAATGGGCTGGTGCGCATGCTGCACACGGGGCAGGGCTTGTGGTGGCTCGGGCTGCTGCTGGGTGCGGCGTCGCTGTCGGTGCCCGTGCTGGGCGTGACGGGTCTGCTGCTCTGGCTGGGCCGGCGGCGCGCCAGCCCCAAGCTGACGGCGGTCAATGCGCCGGCGCGCGATGCCGATACCGTGCTGCTGGTGGGCAGCGAGAGCAACAGCACCTGGGGCTTCGCCGCCGCGCTGCACACGGCTTTGACCGCGGTCGGCCTGCGCGTGCACGTCGCGCCGATGAACGAGCTGGCGGACAGTTACCGCGCCATGAAGCGCCTGCTGGTGTTGACCGCGACTTACGGCGACGGCGATGCGCCCGAGAGCGCGGCGCGCTTTCTCTCGAAGCTCCCGCAGTGGACGGCGCCGGAGGGCGCGGCCTTCGCGGTGCTGGGCTTTGGCGACCGGCAGTTCCCGAACTTTTGCGGCTATGCGCGCAAGGTGCATGACGCGCTGATGGCCCGTGGATTGCGGGCGCTGGCCGAGCCGGGCATGGTCGATCGGCAATCCGAGCCCGAATTCCGCCAATGGTGCGAAGGGCTCGGCGGGGCGCTCGGCCTTCCATCGGATCGACGGCTGGACATCCGCTACACGCCGATGCTGCCGCCCACGGTGGCGCTCAAACTGGTCTCGCGTGACGACTATGGGCGCGATGCGTCGGACCTGACCGCGGTGCTGCGCTTCGTGCCCGAAGGCGCGCGCCAGCCCGCGTTCGAGGTCAGCGATCTGCTCGGCGTGGTGCCGCCGGATGCCAGCGCGCCGCGCTATTACTCGCTGGCGAGCGCGGCGGCGGACGGCATGGTCGAGATTTGCGTGCGGCGTCATCCGCAGGGCTTGTGCTCGGCGTATCTGACCGATCTGCGGCCTGGCGAGACGATCCGCGCCTTCATCCGTGCGCACGCGCGCTTCCGGCCCCAGGCGGGCGGCGACGCCGTGATCCTGATCGGCGCCGGCGCCGGTGTCGGTCCACTGGTCGGCTTCATCCGCCAGAACACGGCGCGGCGGCCAATGCACCTGTATTTCGGCGCGCGCGATGCCGAGAACGGCTTTCTGTACCGCGACGAACTCCAGGGCCTCGTGAGCGACCAGCGCTTGCGCGCGTTGAACACCGCGTTCTCGCGCTCGGGCAATCGGACTTATGTGCAAGAGCGGCTGCTGGCCGATGCGCCGAACCTGCGCGCGCTGATCGCGCAAGGCGCGCAGATCATGGTCTGCGGCGGCCGCCGTGTGGCCGATGGCGTCGCGCAGGCGTGGGAGCGCATCCTCGCGGGCAGCGGCTTGTCGGTCGCGCAACTCAAAGCACAGGGGCGTTATGTCGAAGATGCGTATTGAACTCAACGGCGCGACGATGGGCACGCGCTATACGGCGACGTTTTACGCGCCGCCCACCATCGATGAAAACCAAATCGCCGCCCAGCTTGCGCAGGCGGTGGGCGCGGTCGATGCGCAGATGTCGAACTGGAAGGAAGACTCCGACCTGTCGCGCCTGAACCGC
>JAITWT010000229.1 GCA_031285125.1 Burkholderiaceae bacterium
CGCAGTCGCGTTGTGCACCCGAGGGGCTGGATGCAAGGCGCAGGCGCGCAGCAAGGCTTGATGCCTTGCAAGCGCCTGCAACGCCGCAGACGGCCCCTCGGGTGCGCAACCCGAAGGGAAGGGCAGTATTGGCCCGCCCCTCGGCGTTACGCTCCTTGCATGGGCATGTAGCCCGTGCGGCGTCGCGTGCCTTGATGGGCAGGCCAATACTGCCCTTCGCGACTGTGGAAATAGTGTGAACAGGCCCTAGCCTGCGCCGCTAAATTTCAATCCATTCACTACAGGAGCCACTCCATGAGCATGACGGACGACACCATCGACAACACCCTCGTCGATATCACCTTCAATGACGGCGTCGCCGACGTGCGCCTGAATCGCCCCGACAAGTGCAATGCGCTGAATCCGGCGCTGTTCGGCGCGATCATCGCGGCCGGCGAACGCCTTGCGCAACAGGCCGATCTGCGTGCGGTGGTGCTCTCGGGCAACGGCAAGGCTTTTTGTGCCGGGCTGGACATCCAGAGCATGGCCGCGCTCGCGCAAATCGCGCGTGAAATACCGATCACCGAGCGCACGCACGGTCTGAGCAACGCCGCCCAGTACATCTGCACGCTCTGGCGCGAACTGCCGGTGCCGGTGATCGCCGCGGTGCATGGCGTGGCCTTTGGCGGCGGGCTGCAACTGGCGCTCGGCGCCGATCTGCGCTACGTCGCGCCCGATGCGCGGCTTTCGGTCATGGAAATGAAATGGGGCCTGGTGCCCGACATGGGCGGCATGGTGCTCACACGCGATCTGGTGCGCGCCGATCATCTGCGAGAGCTGGTCTATACGGCGCGCATCGTCTCGGCCGCCGAAGCCGTCGAACTCGGCCTGGCCACGCGCGTCGCCGACGATCCCCATGCGCTCGCGCTGGCGACCGCGCGCGAGATCGCGCAGAAAAACCCCGATGCCATCCGCGCCGCCAAACGCCTGTTCAACACCGCCGCGCGCGGCGACACGGCGGCCACCTTGCTGGCTGAATCGGTCGAGCAGAAAGCGCTGATCGGCAGCGCCAATCAAATCGAAGCGGTCTGGGCCAACCTGGAAAAGCGCGCGCCGCGCTTTGCGCCTGCGTCGGTGCCGGAATAGCACGGTACGTGCGAAAAATGCAGCGCCGCTGCTGAGGGATCGTAAAAACAGCAGTGGACAGCTTGAAGATCATTGGAGATAAACACTCCAATGAATGAAAGAAGAAAACCGCACGACGGCACAGGCTTCTTTGACAACCTAGAGGATGAAGCTGTAAGAACCTGTTTACGATCTCAAATGGCCATTTGAGATCGTAAACAGGTTCTAAGTCAGGTTGTTGTGCAACGGGTGTTCTACGGCGCGGCTGCAGCGGGTTTTTGGCTTTTCTTGTTGCTAGAATTCCAATGATGGTTGGTTTGTCATGCTATTTTTACTTTCGCTCCAAGAGCGTACGCGCCAAATGAACCGCATCGCACCTAACTTGTCTGCAGCGGCTTCCCCCTCATTCGTTGAACACTAACAAATCACCGCGATCTTTATTTGTTACATAGGAATCCGCAATGTCAGCAGAACGGGAATATATACAACTTCGCGATTTCACGGAAGCGGAGCTCATATTCGATGAGCAAGAAACGAAAGAAATTCTAAAGTTTTTCTTCCAGGCGGATCGCGAATTAATTGGGTCAACTCAAATTACGAATGAGCTACGTAATTTCGCTCAGGGATTGCTTGTTGCCGCAGTCGATGCATCTTATGCAATGGGGTGGATTGAACTAACGTTCAGGTGGGCCACCAACCCCGGGCAGGGTTTGAAGAAGGCACTTCGAAAACTTGCATCCCAAGCCGCTCGATACTGGTTCAAACACTTAAAGCAGGACCAATCACTAGCCGATGCAAAAATTTACGAAAGTGTTCGTGAGCAACTTGCGCGGAATTTCCGAAGCCCCTTCCGGATTATGCTTGAAGCAAAAGCTCAAGGGCAACAGCAACAGCAGTTGTTTGTAACCTGTGTCAACTGTTCGGCACCCAATCAGTATGACCGGCTGTGGGGGTAGAAATGAAGAAGACAATTGCTGCCTTCATTGTGGCGGTCTTGCTATTTGGCTATATCGGGTCAGCCGCATATGCAGTATCGGCGCAAGGAATTGAACAGCTGCTTATATGTGCAGATCACGGTGGGTTAAAAATACCTTTTTCAAAGCATATTTGCCGTAATTATTTTTTTGCTTTTCGAGGTTCTAGAAAAGATATTGATACTCTGGAACAAGGGATTGGCGCACTATTTGTAGTGCAAGGTAAATCAACAGTATCAGAGCGCTCGGAACTGTTGAAATTTTTGGTTGACAAAGGGCTTGACGTCAATCGTGCTGGCGTGAGCCAACTTCCGCCATTGCATGGAGCTGTTTTGGCCAACTCCGAGGACGAAATTCAAATGCTGTTGAACAACGGCGCAAATCTGTCCTTGAAGGATAGTCATCTTGGGCTTACACCACTCGGGTTTGCGCTTAAATTGCAAAACGAAGACAAGTCCCGCCGCGATCGCAATGCGGTTATTGCGCTTTTAAAAAATGCCCAAGCAGTCATTTCATCGGACCTGCCGCGGTAAGCCGTGTCAGACCGGTGAATTCAGATCTTAGCTTCCAATAAATTCCTCGGCCTGCTAACCAACCAGGGTCTGATCGACAGTGATGGTCTGACTGATTCCGTCCAGCTTTCAACTGGGCAATAGTCGAATAGGCCGCGTTCACTTCAATTGCGGCTTATCCCAACCCGCCTCCCGCCGCGGCTTGGGCGATTGCATCGACCGCGCGGGCGAGGGCGTCGGGCGCATCCGCCTCAATCACGATCCGCTCCGGCATCGCGCGCAGCCAGGTGAGTTGGCGCTTGGCGAGTTGGCGTGTGGCGGCGCTGGCGCGTTCATGCAGTTGTTCCATCGGCCAGCAGCCTTCCAGGGCTTCCCATGCTTGCCGGTAGCCGACGCAGCGCATCGCGGGCAGGCCGGCGTGCAGATCGCCGCGCGCGCGCAGGGTGCGCACTTCGTCGATAAAGCCTTGCGCCAGCATCGCTTCCAGCCGCTGCGCGATGCGTGTGTGCAGCCAGGCGCGAGAGGCGGGTTCGAGCGAGATCAGCGTGCCCGCTGGGGCGGCGGCTGTGCGCCGCTGTGCGATCGCGTGAAAGTGCGACAGCGGTTGCCCGCTGGCCATCCAGACTTCGAGTGCGCGCTGAATGCGCTGGCTGTCATGGGGCGCTAACCGCGCGGCGGTGGGCGGATCGATCTGCGCCAGCCGCGCGTGCAGCGCCGGCCAGCCTAGGCGCGCGGCTTCGGCGTCGAGTTGCGCGCGCACCGCGGGATCAGCGGCGGGCATGGGGTCGATTCCGCGCGCCAGCGCATTGAAGTACAGCATCGTGCCGCCCACCAGCAGCGGCAGATGGCCGCGCGCGCGGATTTCGGCGATCAGGCCGGTGGCGTCCTGCACGAAGGCGGCGGCGTTGTAGGTCTGGCTTGGATCGCGGATGTCGATCAGGTGGTGCGGCGCTTGCGTGCGTTCGGCGGCGCTGGGTTTGGCGGTTCCGATGTCCATGCCGCGGTAGACCAGCGCTGAATCGACGCTGATGATTTCCACCGGTGCGGTGCGGCGGCTGCGCGCCAGTGCGAGTGCCGCGGCGGTTTTGCCGCTGGCGGTTGGGCCGGCCAGGCCGATCCAGCCGTGGGGGAGAGCAGAGAACGGGGAAGAATGCGCCATCGCACCCGAGGGTACTCCTTGTGTGTTTGCAGGATTTACCGTGTTGAGATCAACCCGCGTCTTGAAAGCGTATGCGCCCGTTCATGCGCGCTTGGCGGATGCGTATTTTGCGTACCGGTTCGGGATAGGATGGGCGCGCCGAAGCCTTTGTTTTCGTTTCGTAACGTTTCATAAAGGAGATGATGATGAGACTATCGAGCCGCAGCTTTGCGGAGATGACCCCGATTCCTGGCGCGTACGCGTTCGGCGTTGCGGACGCGGCCCAGCATGTGGCCTTGTCCAGCAACCGCAATCCGCATTTGGCCTGGGAGGGGGCGCCGGCGCAAACCCGTTCGTTCGCCCTGATCTGCCACGACAAGGATGTGCCCAGCCAGGGCGACGACGTCAACCAGGAAGGCCGCGAGGTTCCCGCAGCGCTGCCGCGCGTGGATTTTTTCCACTGGGTCCTGATCGATATTCCGGCGGCACAGTGCGCGATTGAAGCCGGCAGCCATAGCGCGGGCATCACCGCGCACGGCAAGCCGGGGCCGGGCGTTACAGGCGTGACGCAAGTGCCGGGCGATATGCGCCAGGGCTTGAACGATTACACCGGCTGGTTCGCGGGCGATCCCGCCATGCGCGGCGACTACTACGGCTACGATGGCCCCTGTCCGCCGTGGAACGACAGCATCGTTCACCACTACATCTTCACGCTGTATGCGCTGGACGTTCCACGCCTGCAGGTCGAGGGCCCGTTGACCGGAGCGGCCGTGCGTACCGCGATGCAGGGACATATCCTGGCGCAGGCTGCGCTGACCGGCCTGTACACGCTCAATCCGCGCTTGCTGAACGCTTGATTGCGACGCGGCCGGGCCGGCCGCTTGAGGGGCGCTTGATTTCAGCGCCCGCGTAAAAACAGCGCGTCCAGCTCGCGCAGACTCATCTGCCGCCAGGTCGGGCGGCCATGATTGCATTGATCGGCACGCCCAGTGCTTTCCATTTGACGCAGCAGGGCGTTCATTTCAGGCACGGTCAGTTGCCGGTTCGCGCGCACCGAACCGTGGCAGGCCATGGTCGCCAGCAGCTCGTCGCGGGCGCGCTGCACCACGGTGCTGGTGTCGTGCTGGGCCAGCTCGGCCAGCACACTGCGCGCCAGTTCGACCGGGTCGCCATCGGCCAGCACCGCCGGCGTCATGCGCACCGCCAGCGTACGCGCCGAGAACGGGGTGATTTCCAGCCCCAGGCACGGCAACACGTCGATACAGGCTTCGGCGGTGGCGACTTCTTGCGGCGTGGCGGCGAAGGTGGCGGGAATCAGCAGCGGCTGACCGGCGATCACCGCGCCGTCGCGCTGCTCCATTTGCGCCTTCAGACCTTCATAGACGATGCGCTCGTGCGCCGCGTGCATGTCAACGATGACCAGTCCCTGGCGGTTCTCGGCCAGGATGTAGATGCCTTGCAGTTGCGCGAGGGCGCGGCCCAGCGGCCAGTCCCGTGCGTCCTCATCCGGTGCGCCGGCCGGATCCTGCGGCGCGAGGGCCGGGGCGTGCGTTCCAGGCGCTGCCGTCGTTTGGGCCGGTTGGGCCGTTGTGGCCGGACCTTGGGGCCACAGCGCGGCATAGTCGCCCCAGCCGCGTTCGGCCGCGACAGGGGGGGGCAAGGGGATCGAAGGCTGGCGCCACGCGGGCACGGACACGGCGGGCGTTTGGGAACCTTGGGAACCTCGGGAACCTTGGGACGACCGGATCGGGCCACCCAGCCCCGGTTGTCCCGATACCGGCGCAGCGGGCGCGGTCAGCGCTGCCGGCCATGCGGCGGGTCGCGCCGTGGCGCTTTGTCCAACCTGTCCAGCTTGCCCGGCGCGAGACTGTGCCAGCGCGTTCTCGACGGCGTGGCGAACGGCTTGGTGGATGTCGCGCCCATCACGAAAGCGCACTTCGACCTTGGTCGGGTGGACGTTCACATCGACGCGCGCCGGGTCGATCTCCAGGTGCAGCACATAAACCGGCTGGCGCTGGCCGTGCAGCACGTCGGCGTAGGCGCTGCGCACCGCGTGCGCGAGCACCTTATCGCGCACGAAGCGGCCATTGACGTAGAAATATTGCTGGTCCGCGCGCGCGCGCGCCGCGTCCGGCAAACCGGCGCGGCCGTGCACGCGGATCGTGCGCGCATGCGCTGCGTCGCCGCCGGCGCTGTATTCAACCGCCACGCTGCGCTCGACGAAATCCGCGCCGAGCACGCCGGCCAGGCGCGCGTCGTTCATGCGTGGATCACCCAGATCGCCCGCGCGCCACTGCTCGACCGGCTTGCCTTCGTGCCACAGCGCGAAGCTCACATCGGGCCGCGCCAGCGCGTGACGGCGCAGCGCCTCGATGCAATGGGCCAATTCGGTGGCGTCGGTCTTGAGGAACTTGCGCCGCGCCGGGGTGGCATAAAACAGCTCGCGCACCTCGACCGTGGTTCCCACGGCGCGCGCGGCCGGGCGCAGCTCGCCGCTGTGACCATCGAGCGAATGGCCGCTGCTCGCATCGGCGGTACGCGAATGAATGCATAACTGCGCGATCGCGTTAATCGCCGCCAACGCCTCTCCGCGAAAGCCCATCGTGTCCACGGTTTCGAGGTCATGCAGGCTGCGGATCTTGCTGGTGGCATGCCGGCGCAGCGCCATCGGCAGCTCCTGCGGCGCAATACCTTGCCCATCGTCTTCGACCGAAATCAGCCGCACGCCGCCGGCCAGCAGACGCACAGTAATTTGGCTTGCGCCCGCGTCCAGCGCGTTATCCACCAGCTCGCGCACCACCGACGCCGGGCGTTCGACCACCTCGCCCGCGGCGATTTGGCTGACAAGTTCGTCGGGCAGCTCACGGATGGGGTGGCGCGAGGGGGGGGCAGAAAGGTTCACCGGAGGATTCCAGAAAGAGGGGTTCTATTTTTATCGCAGATTGCGAGGGTTTCGTTGCGCGCATGCGGATACAAAACGTCCAAAACGTTGTACCGGCTGGCCAGTTCAGCGCGGCGCGCTTTCATCGTAAACAGGCGCTAAGCGGAAGATCGTAAACAGGTTTTAAGACGGGCTTGGGGTTGAAGCCCCGGCCTGAAGGCCGGTTCAGCCCTGGGCGCTGAACCGCAAAGGCGGACACTCGATAATCGCCCCCCATGGATATCATCAATATGCTCATCGATTTCGTGCTGCACATCGACCGGCACCTGGAGGCTTTTGTCGGTGCCTACGGGGTCTGGGTGTATGCACTGGTGTTCGTCATCATCTTTATCGAAACCGGACTGGTGGTGATGCCCTTCCTGCCGGGCGATTCGCTGTTGTTCATCGTCGGCGCCTTGTGCGGCGCGGGCATGATGAACTTCTCGCTGGCCACCGCGTTGATGCTGGTCGCGGCCATCGCGGGGGATCAGTGCAATTTCAGCATCGGACGGTATTTCGGGCCCAAGGTCTTCCAGTGGGAAAGCTCGCGCTTTTTCAATCGCAAAGCGTTCGATCGGGCGCATGCCTTCTACCAGCGCTATGGCAGCGTCACGGTGGTGCTGGCGCGCTTCATGCCGTTCATCCGGACCTTCGTGCCCTTCGTGGCCGGCGTGGCCGCCATGGACCGCCGGCGGTTCACGCTATTCAATGTCATGGGCGGCGCATTGTGGGTGCTGGGCGTGGCTGCCGCGGGTTATTTCTTTGGTAACTTGCCTGCGGTACGCCAGCATCTGGAAATCATCATCTGGGGATTGATCCTGGTGCCGAGCCTGATTGCCATCTACGGCGCCTGGCACGCCGGGCGTGGCGAGAAAGCCAGCAACAGTGCCAGTGCCGGTGCCAGCAAGAGCGGGAGTCCAGGCACCCGTCAGCCCCACTGAAGGCACAGCCCGTAGGCGATTGCGCCGAACAAGGCGGGGAAAGCGATGCCGCCGATCATCTTCTTGGCTCCTGCCACCACGGCCAGCCCGAGCACGATCGCCAGCAGAGTGTGCGCTTGCACCGGGGTGCCCCGTGCAGGCCAGAGCGAAACCACCAGCAGCGCGGTAATGGCCGCCGGGCCGATCGCTTGGAGGATGCCCAGCAGCGGCTTATAGCGGGAATTGGCCCGGCCCGCGCCGGGTTTCCAGAACCGGATCGGCAGCACGCGCAGCAAAAAGGTGACGGCGCCACAGGCGAGCACGGTCCACGCGATGGAAGGGATTGAAGGGCTCAAGAATTTCTCCGATAGCCGAAGGCGGCTCCCGCCAGCATGGCGACCACGATCGCCAGATAGACCGGCAAATACATGCTCGCCAGCGCCGCCGCAATGGCCGCGCCCATCAGGACCCGGCGCCGCGCGTGGGCTCTGATTTCCAGCAGCAGCGCAAAAAACAGGGCGGGCAGGACGAAGGCCAGCGCATCGCGCAAAAAAGGTACGCGGTTGAAGACTTCCTGGCCCAGCGCGACCCCCAGCACGGTACCGGCAATCCAACTCAGATAGGCGCCCAGTTGCAGGCCGACATACCACCACGGCCGATCCGCAGCGTCGACGTGCGGCAGCTTGGCGATGGCCGATGCAAAGACTTCGTCGGTCAACCCGAAAGCCAGCAGCGGCGAGGGCAGCGCCGCTGCCGTGTGAGCCGGCCCGCCGCCAGGCCCATGCCTATGCCCATGCATGGCGCTCCCATGCGCCCGCTCGGGCGCGACCTCGGACACGCCCTCATGCACGCCTTCGTGACGGCCCGGCTCTATCCGGGTCAGCAGCGCGGGGCCGTAAAACACATGGCGGATATTCATCAGCAGCACCGTCAGCACCACGAACGCGAAGGATCCTCCGGCGGCCAGCAGCGCGATCAGCGCGAACTGGCTCGCGCCCGCGAAGACGGCGACCGAAATCAGCACGGCAATCGCCGCCGGCAATTTGGCGTGCAGCGCCGTCAAACCGAAAGAAATGGCGATCGGCACATAGCCGGCGCCGATCGACAGGCTGTCGGCCAGCCCTCGGGCCAATGGGCGTAGGAACGAACGCTTATCGTGCATGGTGCATCGTTGTTGTTGTTGTTGCCGTTGCCGCGCGTCACCCGGCGGCGATCAGATCTGCCGGGACCGCGGCACCGGCGGGTTCTGTGCGAAGTAACGCAGGATGCCGGTCATCAGCGCGTCAGCCATGTGTTCTTGGAACTCGGCCGAGAGCAACTGCTGTTCTTCCTCGGGGTTGCTGATGAAGGCGGTTTCCACCAGCACGCTGGGAATGTCCGGCGCCTTGAGCACCGCGAACCCCGCGCGCTCGACGCGCGGGCTGTGCAGCTGGCCGACCTTGCTGATTTGGCCCAGCAATTGCGCGCCGAAACTGAGGCTGTCGGTGATCTGCGCGGTCGTGCTCATATCCAGCAACGCGCGTTGCGCGCTCTGGTCGCGCAGCCGGGCGAAGTTGACGCCGCCGATCGCGTCTGAATTGTTCTCGCTGCTGGCCAGCCAGCGTGCCGCGCTGCTGGAAGCGCCGTGGTCGCTGAGCGCGAACACGCTCGCGCCATGCGCCTGCGGCGTGGTGAAGGCGTCGGCATGAATGCTCATGAACAGATTGGCCTGCACCCGTCGCGCTTTTTGTACGCGGACGCCCAGCGGAACGAAAAAATCGGCGTCGCGCGTCATGAAGGCACGCATCGGGCTGCCCCTGAAGGTCGTGCTATCGATGCGCGCGCGCAGCCGGCGGGCAATTTGCAGCACCACGTCTTTTTCGTGTGTGCCCGCCGGCCCGGTGGCGCCCGGGTCTTCACCGCCGTGACCGGGGTCGAGGGCGATGATGATCAGGCGGTCAACGCGCGCGGCGATGCCGCGGTTGCCCGCGCGGCGCGGCGGCGTATCGGCGGCAACCGGCGGCGCGGAATCTTGATCCGGCGTCAGAGCCGGGGTGGGTGCGCCAGAGGGCGCGCGCGGCGGCGTATACGCTTTGCGCTGCGCAATCAGCCGGTCCAGCAAGCTGGCGTTGCGCGGCGGCGTCGCCGATGAAGGCAGCTCAGGCGTCGACTTGGAGGATTCGCGCGGCAGCCCGGCAATCAAGCTCTCCATCGGATCGGTCGGGCGCGCCGGGAACAGATCGAGGACCAGCCGGTAGTTGTATGCCGCCACGGGCGTTAACGTATAGATCTGCGGCTGCACTGCTTTTTTGAGGTCGAACACGATGCGCACCACCGTCGGCATGTTCTGCCCGATGCGCAATCCCGCGATGTAAGGGTCATCGTGCTTGACCTTGCCCACCAGTTCGCGCAACGCCGGATGCAGCGAGATGCCTTCGATGTCGATGGCCAGCCGCGGCGGATCACCGACCATGAGCTGCTGCGTTTGCAAACGGGCGTCCGATTCGATGGTGATGCGCGTGTAATCCTCGGCGGGCCAAACGCGCACAGCCAGAATCGATGCGCCGCGTGCAATCTCCTGGATGCCCAGCAGCAGGGCCAGAGAGCTGCTCTGAAGGAAGCGGCGACGATCAAAATTGTGGGGTTGCATCATGAAGGGGTAGCGGAAGCAGCGGCGGACGGCGCATCGGGCGCCGGCGTCAGCATCAGGGTCAGCAGACGCCGGCCGCGCGGGCTCGCGGCTTGGAAGGAGACGGCACGGAAATCGTCGTCGACGGTTTCAATTCTAAGAATCAAATCTGGCGCGGGCAGGTGTCCGGCGGCCTTGTCCGGCCATTCGGCCAGCTTCAGACCCGGCGCGGCGTACAGGTCGCGCAGGCCCGCATCATCCCACTCGCGCGGATCGTTGAAGCGGTAGAAGTCCAGGTGATAGGCCGCCCAGCGCGGGCCGGCTTGATCGGCGCCGGCTTCATGCGGCTCGACCACGGTGTAGGTCGGGCTCTTGATGCGCCCGGTCACGCCCAGGGCGCGCAGCAGATAGCGCACGAAGGTCGTCTTGCCCGCGCCCAGATCGCCGTGCAGCGCGATAAAGCTGTCGCGCAGCGCGGGCTCGGCGCGCATCGCCGCGGCCAGCGCGCGCGCGCACGCCGCGGTGTCGGCTTCGCTGCGCCAGCAGCGCGTTTGCACGGTTTCTTCTATGGACACAGTTTCTACAATGGGCGGGTGATGATCGGCAGCAGTCACGGCAATCAGGGCAAGGCGCTGGTCGCCCGGATTCGGGCGCTGGCGCGAGAGCTTGGATTTTCCCAAATCGGCATCGCCGGCATTGACCTTTCAGAGGCCGAACCCGGCTTGATGCGCTGGCTCGCCGAAGGCTTTCATGGCCGCATGGATTACATGGCCGCGCACGGCCTGAAGCGCGCGCGGCCCGCGCAACTCGTTCCCGGCACCGTGAGCGTCATCACCGCGCGCATGGATTATCTGCCGCACGCCACGCCCGAAGGGTGGCAGGCGGTCGAACTGGCGCGGCTGCAGCGGCCCGCCGAAGGCATTGTCTCGCTGTATGCACGCGGGCGCGACTACCACAAGGTGCTGCGCGCGCGCCTGGCCCGTCTGGCCGAAGGCATCGCGCAGCAGATCGGGCCTTTCGGCCACCGCGTGTTTACCGACTCGGCCCCCGTGCTTGAAGCCGAGCTGGCCGCGCGCAGCGGGCAGGGCTGGCGCGGCAAGCACACGCTGGTGTTGGCGCGCGAGGGCGGATCGATGTTTTTTCTCGGCGAAATCTATGTTGATTTCGCACTGCCGGGGGATGAGGCTGATACCTCAGTCCCGTCCACCCCAGCGCCGTCCACCCCCGCTTCGTCCCATTGCGGCCGGTGCAGCGCCTGTATCGACCGGTGCCCGACGCGCGCCATCGTCGCGCCGTACCGGCTGGATGCGCGCCGCTGCATTTCGTACCTCACCATCGAACATCCGGGCGCGATTCCGGTCGAGCTGCGCACCCTGATGGGCAACCGCATTTATGGTTGCGACGATTGCCAGTTAATGTGCCCCTGGAACAAATTCGCGCGCCGCAGCGCCGTGCCCGATTTCGACGCCCGCGCGCAGTGGGTGGGCGCCTCCCTGGCCGCGCTGTTCGCTTGGAGCGAGGCCGACTTTCTACAGCGCACGCAAGGCAGTCCCATCCGCCGCATCGGCCACGAACGCTGGCTGCGCAACATCGCCGTTGCGCTGGGTAACGCGCTGCGCGCGGGCGACGCCCGTGCCGGTCCCGCCCTTCAGAGCCGCAGCGCCGATCCGAGCGCATTGGTGCGCGAACATGTGGCCTGGGCGCTGAATGGGTGATTCCACACGACTGACGCAAAAAGGATGCTTTCACAATGCTTCGCCAAGAGGAAAGAAGCGCTGATAAGGCCTGTTTGCGTAAGTCCTGTCCATTTCCATCAAAGCTGAAACGTCACCGTCAGCAGCAACCCTTCGGCCACGTCGCGCAGCAGGCTGGGGCGCTGGGCGTGGTAGTCCTGGCCGGTCGAGGCGGTCTCTTCGATCCAGTGCGCCAGCCAGTCGATTTCGCGCCGGTCATAGAAGACCACCGCGGCCTCGTAATTGATGAGCAGGCTGCGCAAGTCCAGGTTGATCGATCCGCACAGCGCCAGGTCGTCGTCCATCACGATGGCCTTGGCGTGTGCCATGAAGGGCAGCATCCGGAATTTGACCCCGGCGCGCGCCAGATCGCGCATTGCGCGCGTACGCACGAAATCGGCCAACCGATGGTTCGACTTTTCTGGAATGGCGATCATCACTTCCACGCCGCGCCGCGCCGCCAGCCGCAAGGCGTCGCGCAAGTCATCGCCCGGCACGAAATAAGGCGTTACCGCGATGAAGCGGCGCTGGGCGCGAAAGCAGGCGTCGATCAGCAGCGCATGCGCCGTATCTTCCGCCTGGTCGGGTCCGCTGGGCAGGAATTGCGCATGGCTGCCTTTTGAGACCCACGGCAGGGGCGTGATGGGACGCGGTGTGCTTTGGCGCCGGTGCACCGAATCCCAGTCGTGCTCGAACTGGCGTGCCGCTGCCGTGGCGACGTCACCTTGCAGATCAAAAGACAGATCGACCCAGCCCGGTGCTTGGCCCCCGGCGCTTTTGTCGGCACGGTCTTGCGTGTGCTTTTCACCCTTGTTTGCTTCAGCGGCGCCGAAATACTCGCCCGCCAGATTGCGCCCGCCCAGCCACAGCCAGCGTCCGTCGGCGAGCGCGAACTTGCGATGGTTGCGCAGATTGCGCGGGCCCGAGCCGCGCAGGCTGAACAGCGGACGGAACACAGCCACCTCGCCGCCGGCGGCGCGCAAGGCGCGAAAGTGTCCGCGCCCCAGCGAGAGCGCGCCAAAGCCGTCCAGCAGCACGCGGACCTTCACCCCCTGTGCCGCGCGCAGTGCCAGACGATGGATCACCTCGCGCCCGAGCGCGTCGTTGCCGATGATGAAGGTGCAGATATCGATGTGCTGGCGCGCGCCCTCGATCAGCTCCCAGAGCGCCTGGCGCGCGGCGTTGCCGTCCGGGTGCATCCGGATCGAGCAGCGGCTGGGCGGCGCGAGGCCGAAACTTTCGATCAATTCAGCCGCCCAATGCGCAATCGGCGTGCTGCGCCGCGCATGCAAGGCGCCCACGGGCCGCACTTTGCGCTGGCCGAAGAGCACATAAATCGGCAGCACTAAATAGGGCAACAGCGCCAGCCCCAACACCCACGCAATGGCGGTCGATGGTGAGCGCTGTTGGTGTCTGCTGCGCGTCGTCAGGATGTAGACCAGCAGCGCGATCAGAACCACGACCAGATGATGGTCCGGCGTGGGCAGCCAGTGCTGGAAAAAAGACAGATCAGTCAGAGTGTTGCTCCCTACAACTTGCACTAGCGCCGAACACTGCACTAGAGCACGTCATTTCGTTTCGATGTCAAACGATGTCCCTTGTTGTGCTACAGCACGGTCTGCGCTTGGCGCAGCGTACCAAATTTCCCAGGCTTGTCGGCGAGGGTTCAGGTCTGCTCGGGTGCGTCAACAGGTTCTTACGGAAGGCGTGCAGGGGATGCGTACAGGAGATGCGTGCAGGGATGCGTAATTTTTCATCCTGATCTTTCTCTGATCTTTCACATGAACCGGTCGGCGAGCCCGCTGGGCTGGCGCACGTGGCGTCTATAGTTCTGCTTTTGTTGCACTTTTGCGATCCCATCGTCCAACCATTTGGCCGTGCTTGAACACCATCGGGCGTGGCAGGAGATTTTCGTTATGGCCGTCAACCTGAAAGCGCCCAACCCGGCGGACATCCACCCCGTACCCGGCGTGCGGCTGGGCATTGCCGAAGCGGGCATCCGCAAAGCGGGCCGCAAAGACCTGACCGTGCTGCTGCTCGACGCGGGCAGCCACGTCGGCGGCGTGTTCACGCAAAACCGCTTCTGCGCCGCGCCGGTGCAGGTCTGCCGCGAACATCTGGCCGGCGGCAGCGGCATCCGCGCGCTGGTCATCAACACCGGCAACGCCAACGCGGGCACCGGCGAGCGCGGTCTGGCCGATGCCCGCGCCACCTGCACGGCGCTGGCCGGGTTGCTCAACCTCGTGCCCGCACAGGTACTGCCGTTTTCGACCGGCGTCATCATGGAGCCGCTGCCGATCGAGCGCCTCACTGCGGGCCTACCCGCCGCGCTGGCCGATGCCGCGCCCACGCATTGGGCCCGCGCCGCCGAGGCGATCATGACCACCGACACCGTGCCCAAAGCGTTCAGCCGCCAAATCACGCTCGGCGGCCAGCCGGTGACCGTCACCGGCATCAGCAAGGGCGCGGGCATGATCCACCCGAACATGGCGACCATGCTGGGCTTTCTGGCCACCGACGCAGCCATTGCGCCCGCGCTGCTGCAGCCGCTGGCGCAGCAGTTGGCCGATGCCTCGTTCAACCGCATCACGGTCGATGGCGACACCTCGACCAACGATTCCTTCATCGTCATCGCCACGGGCAAGGCGGGCAACGCCCCCATCACCGCGCTGGACAGCGCCGAAGGCCGCGCCCTGGCCGAGGCCATGACCGGCGTGGCGCGCAGCCTCGCGCAGGCCATCATCCGCGACGGCGAAGGCGCGACCAAATTCATCACCGTGCGCATTGAAGGCGGGCGCGACGGCGCCGAGTGCCTCAAGGCGGCGTTTGCCATCGCGCACTCGCCGCTGGTCAAAACCGCCTTCTTCGCCAGCGACCCGAATCAGGGCCGCATCCTCGCGGCGGTGGGTTACGCGGGCATCGGCGATCTGGATCAGACAAAAATCGACCTGTACCTCGACGACGTACACGTCGTCCAGCACGGCGGCCGCCGCCCCGCCTACCGCGAAGAAGACGGCCAGCGCGTGATGAAGCAAGCCGAAATCACCGTGCGCGTGAATCTGGGCCGTGGCAGCGCCGCCGAGACGGTGTGGACGACCGATTTCAGCCATGAGTATGTGAGCATCAATGCGGACTATCGTTCTTGAAATGCAACGTTAAGCGTTGAGCGTTTAGCGTTTAGCGTGAAATCCGAAAGAGGTATTCACGCTAAACGCTCAACGCCAAACGCTAAACCGTTTCATGCGGCGCGGGTGGCGCGCCAGCGCCATGAACCACTGAAATGAACGAAAAATTTGAACATCTCATCGAGCGCGCCGAGCAGCTCATCGCCCGCATCGAAGCCGTTTTGCCCCAGCCCTTGAGCGCGCCCGATTGGCCGCGCGCCGTCGCCTGGCGCTACCGCAAGCGCGCGTCGGGCCACGGCGTGCTGGAGCCGGTGCGCCATGTCGGCGGCATCGCGCTGGCCGACCTGAAAGAGATCGACGCGCAAAAGGACAAGATCGAGCGCAACACGCGCCAGTTCGTCGAAGGCCGGCCCGCCAACAACGTGCTGCTGACTGGCGCGCGCGGCACCGGCAAGTCGTCGCTTATCAAGGCGTGCCTGAACGCCTACGCGCCGCGCGGCCTGCGCTTGATCGAGGTGGACAAGGCCGACCTCACCGATCTGCCCGACATCGTGGACGTGGTCGCCGCCCGGCCCGAGAAGTTCATCGTCTATTGCGACGACCTGAGCTTTGACGAAGGCGAGCGCGGCTACAAGGCGCTGAAAAGCATTCTCGACGGCAGCGTCGCCGCCAGCACGCCCAACGTGCTGGTTTACGCCACCAGCAACCGCCGCCACCTGCTGCCCGAGTACATGAAGGACAACCTGAGCTACACCCACGCCGACGACGGCGAAATTCACCCCGGCGAAGTGGTCGAAGAAAAAATCTCGCTCTCCGAACGCTTTGGCCTGTGGGTGAGTTTTTATCCGTTCAGCCAGGACGAATACCTGGTCATCGCCGCACAATGGCTGCGCGCCTTGGGCGCCAGCGCCGCGCAAATCGAAGCCGCCCGGCCCGAGGCGCTGGTCTGGGCGCTGGAGCGCGGCTCGCGCTCGGGCCGCGTGGCGTATCAGTTCGCGCGCGATTTCATGGGGCGGGCGTAAAGGTCGAGCGTTGAGCGTTTAGCGTCCAGCGCGCGCGGTGCGGGTTTTACGCTCAACGCTCAACCTTTTCTTCATCAGACATGAACGCCCCCGTGCTCCACGCCGACCCGCATCTGCAACGCGCGGATGCCGGGCGGCGCGCCGTCACCGACGTGGCCGTCGGCGTGCTGCTGCGGCCCGAGGGCGATTTTTTGCTGACCTCGCGGCCCGCCGGCAAGGTGTATGCCGGCTACTGGGAATTTCCGGGCGGCAAGCTGGAAACGGGTGAAAGCGTCGAGCAGGCGCTGGCGCGCGAGTTGCGCGAGGAACTGGGCCTCGCCGTGGATGCCCGCGCCGTGCAACGCTGGCGCGAACAACTGGTGGACTACCCGCACGCGCTGGTGCGGCTGCACTTTTGCAAGCTGACGCAGTGGCGCGGCGAACTGCAAATGCGCGAAGGCCAGCGCTTTTGCTGGCAACGCCTGCCGGTGCAAGTCAGCCCCGTGCTGCCCGGCGCGCTGCCGGTGCTGGCGTGGCTGGCCGAAGAAGCCGCTTCTCGCACGTGACGGTCAATCCCCCGTCGGGGCGTTGCGGATTGCTATTGTTATGATTGCTGGTAGCGCGATCCAGCAGGATGAATCAGATCAAAAATAATTTCAAATGTCCATATGAATCGCGGTACAAGCTATTGAATTAATAGTTATGTAGGGTGGGTAGAGCGCAGCGAAACCCACC
>JAITWT010000042.1 GCA_031285125.1 Burkholderiaceae bacterium
TCCATCTCGATCAACACGGCCCGGCCCGGCCCGCCGATGGTGCGCACCTCGCGCGTACCGCGTACACGCTTGATGTCCACCTCCATGCTGTGCGCGACGCGCTCCAGATCGTAGGGGCCGATGGCCGCATCGGTGGCATAGAGCGTCAGGCTGACGATGGGCACGTCGTCGATGCCCTTGGGCTTGACCAGCGGCTGCCCCACACCGAGGCCGCGCGGCAGCCAGTCGGCGTTGGCATTGACCGTGTCCCACAGCCGCACCAGCGCCTCGGTGCGCGGCACGCCGACCTTGAACTGCACCGTCACCATCGCCATGCCGGGACGCGACATCGACATCACGTGCTCGACGCCCGCGATCTGCGAGAGCACCTGCTCGGCGGGCGTGGTGACCATCTGCTCCACGTCCTGCGTCGCCGCGCCGGGGAAGGGGATCAAGACGTTGGCCATCGTCACGTTGATTTGCGGCTCCTCCTCGCGCGGCGTCACCAGCACCGCGAACAAGCCCATCAGCAACGCCACCAGCGCCAGCAGCGGCGTGATGCGCGCCCCTTGAAAGTAGGCGGCGATGCGGCCGGAGATGCCGAGATGGGATGGGACGGATGGACTCATGCGTATTCTCTGGGTGTTATTCCTGCTTGATTTTGTGAAACTGGCCTTTTTAGCCCCTCCCCCTTGAGGGGTGAGGGGTTGGGGAGAGGGCGAAAGAACAAAGCGACAGACTTATTCCCCACCCTCTCCCCCGGCCCCTCTCCCTATTTATCCCGTGGGACTCAAGGGAGAGGGGGGAGAACATCTTTCAACGCACACGCGCGGCGGCTTGCGGATCGAGCGCGACCCGCTCGCCAGCGGCCACGCCCGCCAGCACTTCGACCCGGTCACCCGCCGCCGGGCCCAGCCGCACCTGCCGCAATAACGGTTTGCCGCCCTGCCCCACCACATAAACCGCCGTCAGTTCAGCGCGGCGCACCACCGCTGCCGCCGGGACATACAAACGCTGCGCAGAAATCCCGCTGCTGCCACCGCTGCCACGACGGATTGAAGGCTGCGCCGGAAGCTCGACTTGCGCGAATTGCCCCGGGCGCGCACCGATCCAACCCGCAGGCAAGGCCAGCCGCAACTCGCGCGTGTGCGTACCGGGATCGGCAGCAGGCAGCCATTGGAACGCAGCGGGGTGCAACTGCGCGGACTCGCCCGCCAAACGGATGCTGATCTGCTGCGGTGTCATAGCAGCGGCGGCGGCAGCCACGCTCTCGGGCGCCCGCACCCGCACGCGCAGCGCCGCCGGGTCGTACACCGTCAGCAGCGCGCGGCCCGGCATCGCCATGTCGCCCAGCACCACATTCACATCGGCCACCACCCCGGCGTAAGGCGCGCGAATCACATAGAAACCCGACTGGGTGCGCGCCGCGCTGGCGCCGGCCCGTTGCGCGGCGGTTTCGGCCTGCGTGGCCTTGTATTGCGCTTCGGCACGGTCCAGCGCGGCCTGGCTGATGTAATTTTTGGCAAACAGTTGGCGCTGGCGCTCGACCTCGCGCGCCGCCGCATCGTGGGTGGCCTGCGCCGCCCGCACCTGCGCCGCGCGGGCGGCAGCGTCCTGCTCGGCGGCGCGGGCATCCAGCCGCGCCAGCACCTGGCCGGCGCGCACACTGTCGCCCGCCTTGACCGGCAGCGCCACCACCGCGCCCGGCACCTGCGCCGCCAGCGTGGTCTGGCGCACCGCCTCGACCACGCCATCCAAGCTGGCGCGCGCCGCGTGGTCGCTGGCCGTCACCGGCGCGCTCGCCAGTGCGGCGTTAGGCGCTGCTTGCGATGCCGCCCGCGCCGGTAGTGCCGGTAGCGCGCTCGCCATCAGCAACGCGGCCAGCGCCCAACGCAAGGCGCAGCGCGGCGCGGTCAACGGAAACAGCAAGGAAAGCGAAACAGGCATGGCAGTTGGACAATGTGAAGCTTGTGTTATTCTAATATTTACGTAATCAGTTAAATAGTCAAGTAGGGGTTTCACCATGACCGAGTCCTGGCTTAGGGCCTGTTCACACTATTTCCGCACTGTGGAAATAGTGTGAACAGGCCCTAGGACTTTTTCCGCGTTGCTTTAAACCTGTTTACGATCTGAAATGGCTTACGCAAACCCCTTTTCAGGATGGGATGCAAGGCGCAGCGCGCAGCCCATAACGAACGATTTGGCGAGCGATTGGGCGGCCCCCGATTGCGGTACAACGTGAACCATTTCAAACCGTAAACAGGTTCTTAAGATTCTTTTTTTGATACCCGTCTCCCATGCAAGGACTGCCCTCGGAAGCATTGAATGAAGTCGCGGCCTATTTCCAGGCCCTGGCGCAGCCCGCGCGGCTGCAACTGCTCAACCTGCTGCGCGGCGGCGAGCGCAGCGTGGGCGAACTCGCCGGGCTGTGCGGCTATACCGCGGCCAACGTCTCGCGGCATCTGGCCTTTCTGATGCGGCAAGGGCTGGTCGAGCGCGAAGGGCGCGGCACCAGCGTCTATTACCGGATTGCCGACGACTCGATCTACGCGCTGTGCGATCTGGTGTGCGACAACATCGCCCGCCAGTTCGACCGCACCGCCAGCGATCGCCGCGCTTTTGCCCGCGCCCGGCGCGCGACCGGACGGGCGGCTACAAAAGCCTGAGAGGGCAGCCGATTCAAGACCGGTTGCACCCCAAAACAGCCGATGCGCGCACACACTCAAACGCAGACCACGCTAAACTTTGTTCGATGGAACGCATTGAGTCATTGCTCGATCATGCCGATGAAATGGCCGCCATCCGGCACGATCTGCATGCGCACCCTGAATTGTCCTTTCAGGAGCAACGCACGGCGGCGCTGGTGGCCGGCAAACTCACCGAATGGGGTATTCCCATCCATCGCGGCCTGGGTCAAACAGGTCTCGTCGGCATCGTGAAAAATGGCCACAGCGCGCGCGCCGTGGGGCTGCGCGCCGATATGGATGCGTTGCCGATCACCGAGTTGAACACTTTCGCACACGCCAGCCTAGACCCCGGCAAGATGCACGCCTGCGGTCACGACGGGCACACCACCATGCTGCTGGCCGCGGCGCAGCATCTGGCGCGCCAGCGCAATTTCGACGGCACGGTGTACCTGATCTTTCAACCCGCCGAAGAAGGCGGCGGCGGCGCGCACAAGATGATCGAGGACGGACTGTTCGATCGCTTTGCGATGGATGCCGTCTTCGCCATGCACAACTGGCCGGGGATGAAAACCGGTCAATTCGCCGTCAGCCCCGGGCCGGTCATGGGTTCGTCTAACGATTTTGAAATCGTCATTCACGGCCAAGGCGGCCACGCTGCCTTGCCCCACACCGGCGCCGACCCGCTGCTGGCGGGCTGCGCGATGGTGCAGGCGTTTCAAGGCATCCTCTCGCGCAATAAAAACCCGGTCGAACCCGGCGTGCTATCGGTGACGATGTTCCATGCCGGCGACAAAAACAACATCGTCCCGGACGAGGCATGCATCGCCGGAACGGTGCGTACCTTTTCAATCGAGTTGCTGGATTTGATCGAGCAGCGCATGCGCGAGATTGCCGAACACACCTGCGCGGCGCACGGCGTGCGCTGTACCTTCGATTTCAACCGCAACTATCCGCCCACGATCAACCACGCCGCCCAGGCGGACTTCATGCGCCAGGTCATGACCGAAACGTTTGGCGCGGAAAACGTGCTGACGCAAACGCCGGCGATGACAGCGGAGGATTTCTCCTTCATGCTGCAAGCCAAACCCGGCGCCTACGCTTTCATCGGCAACGGCGATGGCGCCCACCGCACGCTGCCGCACGGCGCGGGCCCGTGCCTGCTGCACAACGCCAGCTACGACTTCAATGACGAATTGATTACGCTCGGAGCGACCTTGTGGGTGCGGCTGGCCGAACGTTTTCTAGCACCTGCGCGGGGTTGAGCCAGCGCGTGCCTGCGCGCTGCTCGGCGATCGAGAGCAGGCCGTCCATGATCAGCCCCTCGATCAACTCGAAGGGCTGCAACATCGAAGGCGCCATCTTCCAGCCCGCGCCGCCGCTCAGGTAGCGCACGGGCTCGGCGCCGCCGCAGCGCCGGCGCAAGTGCCGCACCATGCGATCGACCGCACCGGCGATGGCGTAAGTGCCGCCGCTGGTCAGCGCATCGGAGGTGTTGGTCGGGAACTCGGCCACCTCGCCCGTGGGCACATGCAGCCCGGCGGTCCCCGATTCGAGGGCGCGCAGCATGATGCCGTGGCCCGGCAGGATCAGGCCGCCGAGAAAGCGCCCCTCGGTATCGACCGCATCGACCGTGACCGCGGTGCCGATCATGACCACGATCAGCGGGCGCGGCGGGCCTTCACGCAGCAGCCGGTGACGCGCACCGATCATCGCCACCCAGCGGTCGGCCCCCAGGCGCGAGGGGTGGTCGTAACCGTTGACGAGGCCCGCCTCGGTTTCGTCGGGCACAACCCAGTGCGGTTCGCAGTCGAAACGCTCACGGATTTGCTCCTCAGCGCGGCGGCGCACCGGGTCGGCCGCCACGGCGCAGCCGAGCATGGTATCGGGCGCAGCAGGCAAACGCGCCCATGCCCCTTCAGCCAGCCGCTCGATGTGATCGAGGAACTCCACCCCGTGCGCCAGCAATGCAGCGCCCAAACGGGGCCCCTCGTAAAGCGCCCATTTCAAGCGCGTGTTGCCAATGTCAATCGCCAGGAAAGCCATGGGGTTGCATTATGCGGATGGATTCTGCGTATATTGTTACAAATTCTCTCAGGCGTTCTGACTCATAAAAGCCCGATTTAAAAGCCCGATTTACAGATCGCCGATGATAC
This sequence comes from Burkholderiaceae bacterium, assembly GCA_031285125.1. Taxonomy (GTDB): domain Bacteria; phylum Pseudomonadota; class Gammaproteobacteria; order Burkholderiales; family Burkholderiaceae_C; genus JAITWT01. The sequence goes on from JAITWT010000042.1 coordinate 4,820, forward strand.
GAAGTTTTGTACCGGCTGACGCACCAGCATGCCCGCGCACGCGATTGGTTTTACTACGCAGTGAAAGGAACCCATACTATGAATAGCTCTTCCATCCAAACCGTCGGCATCATCGGCGCTGGCGCCATGGGCAACGGCATCGCGCAGGCTTGCGCGATCGCGGGCATCCGCGCGGTGATGATCGACATCTCGCAGCAGGCCGTTGATAAGGGCATCGCCACCATTTCCAGCAGCCTGGATCGGCTCATCAAAAAAGACAAGCTCAGCCCCGCGCAAAAAGCCGCCGCGCTCGCGTTGATCGAGGGCTCGACCGACTACGCGCAACTCAACCAGGCCCAACTGGTGATCGAAGCCGCGACCGAAAACTACGCGATCAAACGCAAAATCCTGCAACAGGTCGATGCGCAACTCGCGCCCGAAGTCATCATCGCCACCAACACCTCGTCGATCTCGATCACGCAATTGGCCGCCGACACGAAGCGGCCCGAGCGCTTTATCGGCATGCACTTTTTCAACCCGGTGCCGATGATGGCGCTGGTGGAAATCATCCGCGGCTACCTGACCAGCGATGCCACGCATGACGCGGTCAAGGCGCTCGCACAGCGCCTGGGTAAATCACCGATCACGGTCAAAAACGCGCCGGGCTTCGTGGTCAACCGGATTCTGGTGCCGATGATCAACGAGGCGTTTTTCGTGCTTGCCGAGGGGCTGGCAAGCGCCGAAGACATCGACGCCGGTATGAAGCTGGGCTGCAACCAGCCCATCGGCCCGCTGGCGCTGGCGGACATGATCGGGCTGGACGTGTGTCTGGCGGTGATGCAGGTGTATCTCGAACAATTCGGCGATGCCAAATACCGCCCCTGCCCGCTGCTCAAGGAAATGGTGGCCGCCGGGCAACTCGGACGCAAGACCGGGCGCGGGGTCTACTCCTATTGAAACGACGGAAGCTGCACCACCTTGCCCAGCCCTGCTGATGCGCTCCAATATCCACCCCTACGAGTCGCTGACGCCCGATGTGGTGTTCGACGCCTTGGCCACGCTCGGCCTGAACGGCGATGGCCGGCTGCTCGCGCTCGGCTCCTACGAAAACCGCGTCTACCAGGTCCACCTGGAAGATGGCCGCGCCCTGGTGCTGAAGTTCTACCGGCCCGGCCGGTGGAGCTCGGCGCAAATTCTGGAAGAACACGCCTTCGCATGCGAACTGGCCGCCAGCGAAATCCCGGTCGTCGCCCCGCTGGAATGGGCCGGACGCACGCTGCATGAACACGCAGGCTTTGCTTTCAGCGTCAGCCCGTGGCGCGGCGGGCGCGTGCCCGAGCTGGATGATTTCGAAGCGCTTGAATGGACCGGGCGCTTTCTCGCGCGCATCCACGCCATCGGCAGCGCGCGCGCCTTCGCAGCCCGGCCCGCGCTCGACCTGCACAGCTTCGGCATCGACTCGCGCGACTGGCTGCTCACGCACGAGATGATCCCGCTGGACGTGCAGCACGCTTGGGAACGCGCCTGCAATGCGGCGCTCGATCAGATCGCCGCCAGCGCGCTGGCCGACCCCACGCTGACGCGCATCCGCGTGCATGGCGACTGCCACCCCGGCAACATCCTGTGGACCCCCACCGACCGCCCGGAGGGCGGCCCGCATTTCGTCGACCTGGACGACGCGCGCAGCGCCTGCGCCGTGCAAGATTTGTGGATGCTCCTGTGCGGCGAACGGGCGCAGCGCACGGCCCAACTGTCGGCCCTGCTCGACGGTTACGAGCAAATGCGCGAATTCGACCGCCGTGAACTCGCGCTCATCGAGCCCCTGCGCACGCTGCGCCTGATCCACTACAGCGCCTGGCTGGCGCGGCGCTGGCGCGACCCGATTTTCCCGATCAATTTCCCCTGGTTCGGCAGCAGCGACTACTGGAAAGGCCAGATTCAAATGCTGCAAGACCAGTGCGAGGCGATGGAGGCAGCGCCGTTGATGGCGTAAGCAACGGTCCAGACAACGATCCATCGCGCCGCGGCCTTCAAGCGCGGGGTTTCAAACCCCAGTGCGTCTTAGAACCTGTTTGCGGTCAAGCCAAATCAAAGCGGTCAAGGTTCATCACCTTGACCCATGCGGCGACGAAATCGTTGATGAATCTCGTTGGGCCATCCGCGCAGGCATAGACCTCGGCGAGCGCGCGCAGCACAGCGTTCGATCCGAACACCAGGTCGACACGGGTGCCCGTCCATTTCAACTGCCCTGTCTTGCCGTCGTAGCCCTCATAGATCCCGTCCTGCGCGGGACGCCACTGCGTGCCCATGTCCAGGAGGTTGACGAAGAAGTCATTGGTGAGCACGCCCGGCGTGTTGGTGAGCACACCGTGCGCACTTGCGTCGGCGTTGATGTTGATGACACGCAGGCCGCCGATCAGCGCCGTGAGTTCGGGCGCGCTCAGCGTCAGCAGTTGCGCCTTGTCGATCAGCAGGGCTTCGGCCGGCGTGGCGTATGGGGTTTTGAGGTAGTTGCGAAAACCATCGGCGAGGGGCTCCAGCACGGCCATAGAGACGGCATCGGTCTGCTCGGCGCTGGCATCCACGCGGCCTGGCGTGAACGGCACGCTCAGATCGATACCGGCGGCTTTCGCGGCCATTTCAATGCCTACGCTGCCCGCCAGCACGATCACGTCGGCCAACGATGCCTTGCCGGAACTTTGCTGGATCGCCTCCAGCTGGGCCAGGGTATGAAGTACGGACTGGTTGACATCCCAGCCCTTTTGCGGCGCAAGACGGATGCGCGCGCCATTGGCACCGCCGCGCTTGTCGGAGCCGCGGAAGGTCGAAGCCGAAGCCCAAGCGATGGCCACAAGCGCCGATGCCGGCAGGCCCAAAGCGGTAATCGCCGTTTTGAGGCGGGCAATATCCGATGCGCTGGGAGCATGCGCGGCTTTGGGCAGAGGGTCCTGCCAGAGCAGGTCTTCCTTGGGCACTTCGGGGCCAAGATAGCGCGCTTTCGGGCCCACGTCGCGGTGGGTCAGCTTGAACCAAGCGCGGGCGAAAGCTTCGGCGAAGGCCTGCGGGTTGTTCAGGAAGCGGCGCGAAATCTTTTCATAGGCCGGGTCCAAGCGCAACGACAGGTCGGTGGTCAGCATCGTGGGCAGGCGCTTGGGCGAATCAGAGGCCGGGCCGGGGATGACGGCCTCGGCATCCTTGGCGACCCATTGGATGGCGCCCGCCGGACTTTTTTCCTTGACCCATTCGTACTTGAACAGATTTTCGAAGAAGTAGTTGCTCCATTGCGCCGGCGTCTGGGTCCAGATCACCTCCAGCCCGCTGGTGATGGCGTCGGCGCCTTTGCCGGACTTGTAGGTGCTGGCCCAGCCCAGACCTTGGGCTTCAAGCGGCGCCGCTTCAACCGCAGGCCCCACATGGCTGGCCGGGCCAGCGCCGTGTGTCTTGCCGAAGGTATGTCCGCCGGCGATCAGCGCGACGGTCTCCTCGTCATCCATCGCCATGCGGGCGAAGGTCTCACGAATATCGCGGGCCGCGGCAAGGGGGTCGCCGTTGCCATCCGGCCCCTCTGGATTGACATAGATCAAACCCATCTGCACGGCGGCCAGCGGATTGTCCAGATCGCGCTCGCCGCGATAGCGGCTGTTGGGCTGGTCACTGGTGGCCAGCCACTGTCTTTCGGCGCCCCAGTAAACGTCGTTGTCCGGCTCCCAGGTGTCTTCGCGTCCGGCGGCGAAACCGAAGGTACGAAAGCCCATGGTTTCGAGGGCCACATTGCCGGTGAGGATCATCAAATCAGCCCATGAAATTTTTTGGCCGTATTTCTGCTTGATCGGCCACAGCAGGCGGCGCGACTTGTCGATGTTGACGTTATCCGGCCAGGAGTTCAGCGGGGCGAAACGCTGCTGCCCGCGGCCCGCACCGCCACGGCCATCGCCGATGCGGTAGGTCCCGGCGGCATGCCAGGCCATGCGGATGAATTGCGGGCCGTAGTGGCCGAAATCGGCAGGCCACCACGCTTGCGAATCGGTCATCAATTGGCGCAAATCGCCTTTCAGGGCTTCGTAATCAAGCTTTTTGAATTCTTCGCGGTAGTTGAACTTCCGGCCCAGCGGATTGGACTGCTCGGTGTGCTGGCTCAAGAGGTCGAGGCGCAGTTGATTGGGCCACCAATCTCTGTTGGTGGTCCCGGCACCCATCGCATGCGCAGAAGGAACGGCATGGCCGGAGATCGGGCACTTGGCTTCAGATGACATGACGCACTCCAGGATCGTGGTTGGGGAGAAAAAACCCATCGTAGGGGAATCAATGATCTGGAGGCAAGTAGAATTTTCCGAATCCGGGGATACTAAAAATCTATTAAGGAACTTCTGTATAAATCCATCGCAGCCGGCGTATTACCCATCCGGGGACGTTTATCCAAATAAAAATCCTCGCAATACCACCGATATTGCGAGGATTTTCGATACCGCAAGGCGCATTGGGCAGGGCACTGAGGAAGGCGTGGCGCTGTTACCCAAAAGGTGAAGTTTTCAGAAATTGATAAAACCAATACCCCTTCTGGATTTCTGAAAATTAACAAGCGTTCAACCGCTATTTTCAGGTTAAATCACAAAATAACAGAATCAATTACGCCCGCCGTAAAAGAGGCATTGATAAAAATATCATCCCTCTGCCTTGCCATCCCCCGAGGAATTCGTCTTTTCAGCGAAAACAGCGGGATCGATCCGCCCGCCGCCCATCGCCGGAAAGCGCCGCGGTTGCGCCAGTGCGTCGGCGAGGCTGCCGCGAAACTCGTGGGTGCCGGTGTGACCCAAGCTCACGCGGGTGTCGATGAATACACGGCCGCCGATCGAACGCCAGCGGTTGCAGAAAGCGTAGTCTTCGGAAAGATAGCGCTGGGTCGATTCCTCGACCATCGTGTCGAAAAACCGGTAGCACTGCGCCCTGCGCTCAGGCGGCCAGAGGCCGTCGGGGACGTAGCGCAGATGGGGAAAACGCGCGCGCATCAGGTCGAACACGCCGCGCTTGATCGCCATGAAGCCGGTTGGCGCTTCGGTCACTTCGAGCAGACCGTTCGCATCGGGCGTGAGCGGCAGCGCAGCGGCCTCGTGGCTGTTGACCGGATAGCGCAGCGCCTGGCGCATGAATTCCGCGCGCGTCACCTCGCGCGCACCCGGCGCGACGTCGATCGGCCAGCGGTAATTCTTGACCGGATAGGCCGCCGCCACCACATCCAGGTCCAGCAGCAGCATCCGCAGCAAATCTTGCGGATCAAAAGAAATATCGGCGTCGATCCACACCACGTGCGTGAATTGCGGGTGAACCAGAAAATCCACCAGCATTTCATTGCGCGCGCGCGTCACCAGGCTGGAGCCGCCGCTGATGCCGAAATCCAGCGGCATCCCCACGCGCATGGCGAGCTTGCTCAACGCCAGCACGCTATTGGCGTAGCTTGAAGTCACCGAGCCGCCATAGGCGGGCGTGAGGATCAGCGGATGAATCGAAGGCAGCGCGCTGTGTTCGAGCATGAATGCGATTATCTATGCCGGAACACAGCGCAAAGGCGTTTTGCACCAGGTTGCGCTAAGTTGCGCCAGATATATCGCGGTTACGCCAATAACGCGTTGACCCGCTTGACATAGGCCGCCGGATCCTCGGGCAGTCCGCCTTCGGCCAGCAGCGCTTGATCAAACAGAATGTGCGCCAAATCATCGAAATGCGCACCATCCGATTCAAGCTTGCGCACCAGCGCATGTTGCGGGTTGACTTCGAGCACCGGCTTGGTTTCGGGCGCTTGCTGGCCGTTCTGCTTGAGCAGGCGCGCCAATTGCAGGCTCATGCCGTCGTCCTTGACCACCAGGCAGGCCGGGGAATCCACCAAGCGCGTGGTCACGCGCACGTCTTCGGCTTTGTCCTTGAGCGCCGCCTTGAGTTTTTCGAGCACGGGCTTGAAGGATTCGGCCGCTTCCTCGGCGGCTTTCTTCTCGGCCTCGTCCTGCAGCTTGCCCAGATCGACCGCGCCCTTGGCCACGCTTTGCAGCGGCGTGCCGTCGAACTCGGGCAGAAAGCCCAGCGCCCACTCATCGACGCGGTCGGTCATCAGCAGCACCTCGATGCCCTTCTTGCGGAACAGTTCAAGTTGCGGACTGTTCTTGGCGGCGGCCAGCGTGTCGGCGGTGATGTAGTAAATCGCCTCCTGCCCCTCTTTCATGCGCGCCTTGTAGTCGCCCAGGCTCACGCTGAGCGTATCGCTCACGGTCGAGGCAAAACGCAGCAGTTTGGCCAGACGCTCGCGGTTGCCGTAATCCTCGCCCAGCCCTTCCTTGAGCACAGCGCCGAATTCGGCGTAGAAGCTGGCGTACTTGGCCTGGTCTTCGGCGCTCGCGGCCTCGTCTTTTTCCTGTTTGACGAGATCTTCGAGCATGCCCAGCACGCGGCGCGTATTGCCTTCGCGGATTGCCTTGACATCGCGGCTTTCCTGCAATAACTCGCGGCTGACATTGAGCGGCAGGTCGGCCGAATCGATCACCCCTTTGACGAAGCGCAGATACACCGGCATCAGCGCTTCGGCTTCATCCATGATGAACACGCGCTTGACGTACAGCTTCACGCCCGCGGCATGTTCCCGGTTCCACAGATCAAACGGCGCCTTGGCCGGCAGGTACAGCAACTGGGTGTACTCCGTGCTGCCTTCGACGCGATTGTGGCTCCACGCCAGCGGCGCTTGCGCATCGTGCGCGATGGCTTTGTAGAACTCGGTGTATTGCTCGTTGCTGATGTCTTTTTTCGCGCGCGTCCACAACGCGCTGGCCTGGTTCACGGTTTCCCACTCGCCGGTCGAAACCATCGCGCCCGGCTGGTCTTTCTCGCCCTCCTTCCATTCCTGCTTTTCCATGCGGATCGGCAAAGCGATGTGGTCGGAATATTTACCGATGGTCGATCGCAGCTTCCAGCCGTTGAGGAACTCCTGCGCCTCCTCACCCTCGCGCAGATGCAAGATCACGGAAGTGCCGCGCTCGGCGCGCGTGATCTCTTGCACCTCGAAATCGCCCGCGCCGCCGCTGATCCAGCGCACGCCCTCTTCGGCCTTGAGCCCGGCGCCGCGCGATTCCACCGTGATCCGGTCGGCAACGATGAAGCCCGAATAAAAACCCACGCCGAACTGGCCGATCAACTGCGCATCGGCTTTCTGGTCGCCCGTCAGCCGGCTCATGAAATCGCGCGTGCCACTCTTGGCGATGGTGCCCAAATTGTCGATCGCCTCCTGACGTGACATACCGATCCCCGTATCGGTAATCGTCAAAGTCCGCGCGGCCGCGTCAAAGCTCACGCGCACTTCGAGCGTAGGCTGATCGCCGTACAGCGCCGGATCGCCAATGGCCTCGAAGCGCAGCTTGTCGCAAGCGTCCGAAGCGTTGGAAATCAACTCACGCAGAAAAATTTCCTTGTTGGAATACAGCGAATGCGTAACGAGGTGCAAAAGCTGCGCAACCTCAGCCTGGAAAGGAAGTTTGGTACTAGAAGTGGGCATATGGAAGATGACAAAAAATACGGATAGCGGGGAATCCCTCCCCACCCCGGCCCACATGGCGCCGGAAGTCGTATTTTTCAACGGCCCGCCCGCCATCACGATGCAATTAGCCCCTGCGGGTCGCTGAACGCATACCAACAACGCCCCCCCGGAAGGTGTCAATACGCAATGGTCAGAAGTACAGGTAACAGATGACCTTGAGATAAAACAGTGCGATAACGGCTGGCCGTCAGATAGACTGCCAAGCTTCAATAGTCCAAACAAAAAAGAGGGAGCCATCACCATGACCCCAGTGGAAGCCTACGACCACCTGCGCCGCCTGAGCCAGACCAAACGGTTGTTACGCCTGACCTTCCCCCACGACGACGCCCCTCAAACCTCCCAACACTCCGAACTCGTCATCAACCGCCTGGAGGCCCAAGAAGGCCTCGGCCTTGACTTCCAATACACCCTCGAACTGCTCAGCGACAACGCCCATCTCGCCCTCAAGGACTTCATGGGCAAGATGCTGTGTGTCGAGCTGGTGCGCGCCGATGGCTCTTTGCGTTACTTCAACGGCCTGTGTTTTGAGTTTGCCCTGGTCAAGTCCGATGACGGCATTGCCTATTACCAAGCTGTCTTGCGCCCCTGGCTGCACTA
>JAITWT010000084.1 GCA_031285125.1 Burkholderiaceae bacterium
GGGTGATGCGTTGCACAGATTGCCCGCCAGCGTGCAACGGCCCTGCACCTGCGTGGAGCCGATCAGATCCAGCGCTTCCACCACCCCCGGCCAGGCAGCCTTCAGGCCCGCATGGGCACACACCACCGCGCCCGGCGTCGCCGCGCCGATCACGTAGCCGCCGCTTTCGTGCCGGATACCGATGATGCCGGGGATTCGTTTGAGGTCGACGATCAGATCCGGCTGGACCCGGCCCGCGCGCAGTTGCACCAGCAGGTCGGTGCCCCCGGCCATCACCTTGGCGCGTCCAGCGGCCCGGCTGAGGCATTGAACGGCTTCATCCACAGAGGTGGGAGCGGCGTAACTTAATTCAGACATCGTCATTCCCAATGCCAATGGGCCTTGCACTATAACAACCTAGAAACGACCGTAGATCGCTTGGGTTGAGCGCTTGTTATCTTGATGGAAGCCGCATGGATATTGACTTGTGCTACTTCGCTGCGCTTCAGCTTTTGGGGGAGGGCGGTATGCACCCGCCAGCACCGAGTTCGGTGCGCCATGCGGCGTTGCACGTCCTTGCATGGCACGCCGATTACGGCACTGGCGAGCGCGTTCAACGGCGGTTTTCTAGGTTGAACCCCCGTAGCCTGCCAAGTGTGAGGCACGGCAAGTGCCTTTGCAGGGGGTGGGATGATGGAATGGACCCGTTGCGGCGATGGTTTTTTTCGCCGCAACGTCACTATGGAAAGCCCCCGGTTTCTGCGCAGGCGCAAGCCTGTCTCCCAACTCCATTACACTCAAAACATGTTCATTGATCCCGCCATCCTCACCATCCAGACCGGCCCGGCCGGCCGGGGAGCTTGGCCTTGGCGTCAGCCTGCATATCTGACAGCCTGATTGGCACGGCACTTTGGCCGTGCGCCCGCGGCCCCTTCCCCTGCGCGCATCGGCGCATTCCATCGGGGCCATCTCCTTGTTTGAACAAAAGGCCGGCGGTTCGAGATCCCCGCTGGTTTGTGGAGAAGTCCTCCCATGATCACTGAACTTGAATTCAAAAGCCTTGCCGCGCAGGGCTACAACCGTATCCCGCTGATCGCCGAAGCTTTCGCCGATCTGGAAACCCCGCTTTCGCTGTATCTGAAGCTGGCGCACACGGGCGCCGATGCAGGCAGCCCCCATGGCGGCGCAGGCGGGCCCGGCGGGCGCTACAGCTTTCTGCTCGAATCCGTCGTTGGCGGCGAACGCTTTGGGCGCTACAGCTTCATCGGGCTGCCGGCGCGCACGCTGCTGCGCTGCGACGGCTTCGGCGCGGCGGCGCGTACCGAAGTCGTCACTGATGGACATGTGGTGGAGACGGCGCATGGCAATCCGCTCGATTTCATTGCCGCGTACCAGAAACGTTTCAAAGTCGCGCTGAGCCCGGGGATGCCGCGTTTTTGCGGCGGGTTGGCCGGGTACTTCGGTTACGACGCGGTGCGTTACATCGAACGCAAGCTCGAAAAAAGCTGCCCGCCTGACGCACTGGGCTGCCCGGATATTCTGCTGCTGCAATGCGAGGAGGTTGCGGTCATCGACAACCTCTCGGGCCGGCTGTATCTGATCGTTTATGCCGATCCGGCGCAGCCCGAGTCCTATGCGAAAGCCAAACGGCGTCTGCGCAGTCTGCGCGAGCAGTTGAAGTATTCGGTGAGCGTGCCGGCGCTGCGGCCCACGCAGGCGCACCCGGTGCAGCGGGATTTTGCCAAGGCCGATTACCTGGTGGCCGTGCAGCGCGCTAAAGAACTGATTGCGGCGGGCGACTTCATGCAGGTGCAGGTCGGCCAGCGCATCAGCAAACGCTACACGGAATCACCCCTGTCGCTGTACCGCGCGCTGCGCTCGCTCAATCCCTCGCCGTACATGTATTACTACAACTTCGGTGACTTCCATGTGGTGGGTGCGTCGCCCGAAATTCTGGTGCGCCAGGAACACACCCTTGAAGGCGCGCAAAAAATCACCATCCGCCCGCTGGCGGGCACGCGCGCGCGCGGCGCTTCGCCGGAATTGGACAAAGCCGCCGAAACCGAGCTGGTCAATGATCCGAAGGAGCGCGCCGAGCATGTGATGCTGATCGATCTGGCGCGCAACGACATCGGGCGCATCGCGCAGATCGGCACGGTCAAAGTGACCGAAGCCTTCGCGGTCGAGCGCTACAGCCATGTGATGCACATCGTCAGCAATGTCGAAGGTCTGCTGCGCGAGGGCTTGAGCGCGCTGGATGTGCTCAAGGCCACGTTCCCGGCAGGCACGCTCACCGGCGCGCCCAAGGTGCATGCGATGGAGTTGATCGACCAGCTGGAGCCGACCAAGCGCGGCGTCTATGGCGGCGCCTGCGGCTACATCAGCTTTGCGGGCGACATGGATCTGGCGATCGCGATCCGCACCGGCATCGTCAAAGACCAGATGCTGCACGTGCAGGCCGCAGCAGGGGTGGTCGCTGATTCGGTGCCCGAACTGGAATGGAGAGAAACCGAAGCCAAGGCGCGTGCGCTGTTGCGCGCGGCCGAGCTGGTCGAGGAGGGCTTGGAATGAAACTCCTGATGATCGATAACTACGACTCCTTTACCTACAACCTGGTTCAGTATTTCGGTGAACTGGGCGCGCAGGTGGAGGTGGTGCGTAACGATGAAATCACGCTCGAACAGATCGGCGAGCGCGTGGCTGCCGGTGCGCGGCGGCTGGTGATTTCGCCCGGGCCATGTACGCCGGCCGAAGCCGGGATTTCGGTGCCCGCGATTCAGGCGTTCGCGGGCCGGCTGCCGATCCTGGGCGTGTGCCTGGGGCACCAGGCCATCGGTGCGGCCTTCGGCGCCACGATCGCGCGCGCGCGCCAGCTCATGCACGGCAAGACCAGCCTGCTGACCACCACGCGCGAAGGCGTGTTTGCCGGGCTGCCCGAGCAATTCACCGTCAACCGCTATCACTCGCTGTCCATTGACCCGGGCTCATGCCCGAAGGAGCTGGCACGCACCGCGTGGTGTGATGGGGGCCCGCGCGATGGCGAAATCATGGGCGTGCGCCACACCGGCTTCGCGCAGGCGGTGCGTATCGAGGGCGTGCAGTTTCACCCCGAGTCGATCCTGACCGAGCATGGCCACGCGATGCTGCGCAACTTTCTTCAGGATGAAGCCGCTTGACGCATCTTCAGCAAAACAACCGCAACGCAACAACGCATAAAGAAAAGGAGCCCCGCCCATGACACCCTCCACGATCACGATTCAGGAAGCCCTGCAGCGCACGATCGAGCACCGTGAGGTGTTTCACGACGAGATGCTGCACATCATGCGCATGATCATGCGCGGCGAATGCTCGCCGCTGATGGTGGCGGCCTTCATCATCGGGCTGCGCGTCAAGAAGGAAACCATCGGCGAAATCGCCGCCGCCGCGCAGGTGATGCGCGAAGTCGCCACCACAGTGCCGGTGGCCGATACACGCCATCTGGTGGATATCGTGGGCACCGGCGGCGACGGCGCGCGTTCCTTCAACATTTCAACCTGTTCGATGTTCGTCGCCGCCGCCGCGGGCGCGAAAGTCAGCAAACACGGCGGGCGCAGCGTGAGCAGCAAATCGGGCAGCGCCGATGTGCTCGAATCATTGGGCGTGAACATTCACCTCAAACCGGCGCAGATCGCGCAATCGGTGGCCCAGGTCGGCATTGGTTTCATGTTCGCGCCCAACCACCATCCGGCGATGAAAAATGTCGCCGCGGTGCGCAAGGAGCTGGGCGTGAAAACGCTTTTCAACATTCTCGGTCCGCTGACCAACCCAGCAAACGCGCCGAATATTCTGATGGGGGTCTTTCATCCCGATCTGGTCGGCATCCAGGTGCGCGCGCTGCAACGGCTGGGCGCCGAGCACGCACTGGTGGTGTATGGGCTCGACAACATGGACGAAATTTCGCTGGGCGCGGGGACATTGGTGGGCGAGCTCAAGGACGGGCAGATCCGTGAATATCAAATTCACCCCGACGATTTCGGCATCCCGATGGCCAGCAACCGCACGCTGCGTGTGGAAACGCCCGAAGCGTCCAAAGCGATGCTGCTGGGCGTGCTCGAAGGCCAGAGCGGGCCGGCGCGCGAGATTGTGCTGCTCAATGCGGGCGCGGCGCTGTATGCGGCGGGTCTCACCGCTTCGATCGCCGAGGGCTTGGCGCGCGCGCGCGCTGCGCTCGACAGCGGCGCGGCGCGGCGCAAGCTCGATGAACTGATCGCGTTCACCACCTCTGCTGCGGGCGTGTGAGCCGGTTATAGAGTTTCTATAAAGTTCGCCGCGATGGGCCTAGAGATCCATCGTTATCGACCCCATAGACCCACAAGCACCCTTATGCCCACCATCCTGGATCAGATCGTCGCCGTCAAGCACGCAGAGGTTGCCGCGGCCCAGAAGCGCACGCCGCTGCAAGCCATTCGCGCCGACGCCGAAAGCCGTGTGCTCACACGCGATTTTGAAGGCGCGCTGCGCGCCAAAATCGCCGTGGGTGCAGCGGCGGTGATCGCTGAAGTCAAAAAGGCCAGTCCGAGCAAGGGCGTGCTGCGCGCGGACTTCGTGCCCGCCGACATCGCGCAAAGCTATGCGCAGGGCGACGGCAAGGTTTGCGCGGCGTGTCTTTCGGTGCTCACCGACCGGCAGTTTTTCCAAGGCAGCGTCGATGCCCTGAAGCAGGCGCGCGCTTCGTGCGACCTGCCGGTGTTGCGCAAGGATTTCATGGTGGATGTTTGGCAAATCTACGAATCCCGCGCGATCGGCGCCGATGCGGTGTTGCTGATCGCCGCCTGCTTGGACGATGCGCGCCTGCATGAATTCGAGGCGATCGCTCATGCGCTGGGCATGGCCGTGCTGGTCGAAGTGCACGACGAGGCCGAACTGGAACGCGCGCTGGCGTTGCGCACGGCCTTGATCGGCGTGAATAACCGCAATTTGCACAGTTTCGAGACCTCGATCCGGAATACGCTCGCCCTGCGCGCCAAGGTTCCGGCACAGCGCCTGCTCGTGACGGAATCGGGCATCGCTACGCGCGCGGATGTGCGCACGCTGCGCGAGGCGGGCGTACACGCCTTTCTGGTCGGCGAAGCCTTCGTGCGCGCGCAAGAGCCCGGGCTCGCCTTGGCGGAGTTGTTTCGATGAATACATCACCCACCCAATTGATGAGCGCCAACCCCGCCGATTGGCCAGTCGCACCGGGCTGGCAGGCGCTGGTCGATACGTTCTTTGCCGGGGCGACCGGGATGCGTCTGCTGGCCTTCCTGCGCGAGCGCCTGGCCGCCGGGGCGGTCATCTTCCCGCCGCGCCCCTTGCGCGCGCTCGAATTGACACCGCCCGAGCAAGTGCGCGTGGTCATTCTCGGACAAGATCCGTACCACGGGCGCGGGCAGGCCGAAGGGTTGGCGTTTTCGGTCGCGCCTGGCGTCGCCCTGCCGCCTTCGCTGCGCAATATTTTCAAAGAGATGCAACGTGATTTGGGCACGCCCTGGCCCGCTTTCCCCAATCCCGGCGGCAGCTTGGTGCGTTGGGCCACGCATGGCGTGCTGCTGCTCAACACCGGCCTGACTGTGGAAGAGGGCCAGGCCGCCAGCCATTCCGGCAAGGGGTGGGAGACGCTGACCGATGCGGTGATCCGCCATGTCTCGCACAGCGAGCGGCCCGTGGTGTTCATGCTTTGGGGGGCACATGCGCAGAGCAAGCGCGCTCTGATCGATGCCGGGCGGCACAAGGTGTTGATCGCCAATCACCCTTCACCGCTGTCCGCCGAGCGGCCGCCGCTGCCCTTCATCGGCTGCGGCCATTTCGGTCAGGCGCGGGCCTGGCGGCAAGCGTGGAAAACGGCGCCAACGGGAAACGCTTACGGGAGGGCGCCAACGCCTGAGCCTTGAGATCGTAAACAGGTTCTGAGATCGTCAACAGGCTCTGAGGGCAGCCCAATCACATGGGCGATCCCAAGCCGCTTATCCAAAGCACCAAAATGTGCTATATTTTGAGGTTCGCTGGAGAGGTGGCCGAGTGGTTAATGGCAGCAGACTGTAAATCTGCCCTCTTACGAGTACGTTGGTTCGAATCCAACCCTCTCCACCAGCGAAAGGATTGTTGTGAGTGTTCGAGCGTGACGGGCCGCAGTTTCAGTGTGCGCAAGCGCACCCCGGAGTGCGGGAGTAGTTCAATGGTAGAACCCTAGCCTTCCAAGCTAATGACGCGGGTTCGATTCCCGTCTCCCGCTCCAAGGTTGAAGGTCTGATTCGCTCGGTCGCTCGTTGGTTACAAGATTTTCGTGGTGTTTTGTCTCACGCGTTGTTTGTGAGGCAGGACATCAAAGACGCCCATTTGGCTCAGTGGTAGAGCACTCCCTTGGTAAGGGAGAGGTCGCGGGTCCGATTCCCGCAATGGGCACCACTTGCAGCTGCGATCGGAACGTGGCGGGTTGTGTCAACGCGTTGCAATCCGGTCGCGCGTTTCTGGTAGCTTTGTACGTCCAATTGGATTTTTCGGAGTCAAGAAAATGGCAAAAGGCAAATTTGAGCGCAAGAAACCCCACGTCAACGTGGGCACCATTGGTCACGTTGATCACGGCAAGACCACCCTGACGGCGGCCATCGCCACGGTGTTGTCGGCCAAG
>JAITWT010000117.1 GCA_031285125.1 Burkholderiaceae bacterium
GGCTACAACATGTCGCACTACTTTGAGCACTGGCTCAACCTGGGCCGCAAGCTCCAGGCCGCCGGCGCCCAGGTGCCGCGCATCTACACCACCAACTGGTTCCGCAAGGGCGAGGATGGACGGTTCGTCTGGCCCGGCTACGGCGAGAACATGCGCGTGCTCAAATGGATGATCGACCGCATCGAAGGCACCGTTCAAGGCACCGGGCACATCTTTGGTGTGAGCCCGCGCTACGAAGAGATCAACTGGGAGGGCATGGACTTCAGCCTCGACCATTTCCGCAAAGTCACCGGCATCGACAAGGCGGCTTGGCAAGAGGAGTTGAAGCTGCACACGGAGCTGTTCGACAAACTCGCTCACGGTCTGCCCAAGGCGCTGCTCGAAACCAAGGCGGACATCGAGCAGCGGCTGCAATCCAGCTAAACGGCGCCAGTCATCTGTAGTCATCCGGAGAACCCCATCCATCGGTTCTCCGGTCCGTCATGCCTACACAAACTTGCGCATAACAGCGCCAATCTGCGGCTGACTTCCTGCTGCGCAGAGGCTGGGTTCGCCGCCGTCTTGCGAGGACGGCCAGAGCGCTCCTCTCCGCAGGCCGGAACCCTGCAAAGCGGTGCGCGCCTGCGGCATCACCCGTGCGGCTGGCCGAGCAGGACGTGCCCATCGTCCTGGCGCCTGGACACGCCGACTGCGGGCGACGTGCTGGAAACCGGCCGGATCGCCCTCGAAGGTCCGGTCCGTGCCACGCGGGGGGTGTTCACAAACCCATCAAGCGATGCTGCCGCCAATGTAGTTTTCCAGATGGTGGATCAGCGCGTGCTGCTCGGCCAGTTGCGCGTGAACCAAGTCACCGATGGAAACCAAGCCGACGAGTTGCCCTCCCTCGACCACGGGTAAATGGCGCAATTTGGCCTGGGTCATCACGCTCATGCATTCCTGGACCGTTTGGCGCGGGCTGACGACGTACAGCGGTGCGGTCATCACTGCGACCAGCGGGGTGTCGGTAGAGGACAGCCCTTGGAGCACGATTTTGCGGGCATAGTCGCGTTCGGTGAAGATACCCAGCAGCGCGTCGCCCTGCACCAGTAGCACAGAGCCAATTTCGCGCTCGGCCATCAACTCCAGCGCATCACGCACGGTAGCGGTGGGGGGCAGCGATGCCAGTGAGGTGTCTTTGCGGGTAGATAGGATCTCGGCGACTGTGGTCATGTTATGTCTCCTTCTCTGTTGATCAGGCTCCATGGGATTTCGATAGGGTGCGCATCCACGATGACACGTCTCATCGTGCCCGAAGTCACACCGACGTGCCATTGTGGCGTTGCTGGCGATTTTGTAAATAGTGGATGACGCGTAGCAACAATTGTCTTTGCTGTCAAGTATTTAACGAAATCTTAATAAAACGGCTTCGGCTTGAATCAATACGTCAGGCGCATTGTTCTGGCAGAAGTCTTTACGGTGCATTGCGCTATGTATTTGATGCTTTTCCCGTACTCGTTGGCGCGGATGATTGCAGCGCAATGAGCGCCAGAGCGGCCGCCGTGTGTGGTTTCATCGGTCAGCCGCAATTGGGCGGCTGAACAGATTCAGCGGTACCGTTGGATGGAGTCCGCTTTCGCGGAGGCGTCTATGTACAAGCAGGAGGGCCTTGCGCTTGCGTTTTGCATCGTTGCGGACCTTCTTCGTGTGGCCTTTAGTAGACAACCCCAGCGAGCCGGAAGAGCGCCGGCCTGAAGACCAGTTCCAGTTCTGTCGGTTCATTCCGTCAGCGAATTGGCGCATGCAAAGCCCCCGTCGTGTAGGCGCCTCCTGGCGCTCAGCTCAAACTGTGTCGCGCCTTGATCCATCGCGCGGGTTTGCGAGGGTGGCCATACTCGACCCCCAGTGGGCTTGCGCTCTGTGCGAATCGCGTTCTGCGCGACGCACGGCGGTGTGCGTGCACTTGACATTTGCTGATAAGTAGGGGAAATCCCGGCGCATTTGTGGCCACCCCATTCATATTTCAAAAAAGCGTGCATGTGCACTTCAGGGAGGGGCTTGAATACGCCGCGGCGGTTGATTGGGGCGTGATGGAGGGAGCGCGCAACTCGCTGAGGGGGCGATTTCTAGACGATGTCGTCACAAGATACGCGTGCAAGGTGCCGTATGCACCCTATTTGCAACAGGGTCAAAAATGATCCTGAAAACGGCGGTTAAACGCCCCTGGTGGGCCCTCGCGGTATGACTGACGCGCTATGCAAGGATGTCCAACGCCGCATGGCACGCCCAAACGCGGTACTGGCGGGTGTATAGCTTTCGCGCCCCAGAAGTGAAGGCGGTCGAATCTGCTGAAGTCAATCGCCATGCGGTCTTGGCGGCGTTTACAAGCGGACAGCAGGGGGTTAGGCGGGTGTTCTATTCTTGGTGCGCCTCGTGGGAGCACGCGCATCGCTTCTTCAGGCGCGAAAAGATGTTCTTCCCTGGCGCCGATGCTTGGATGGGGCTTGCAGTAACTTTTTCGGTCGCCGCCGCTCCTGCATGGCGGAATGATCCGCTGCATGCATGGCCAGTCACGTCATGGACTGCGGTTGGAAGGCGCTGTGCTTGATA
This sequence comes from Burkholderiaceae bacterium, assembly GCA_031285125.1. Taxonomy (GTDB): domain Bacteria; phylum Pseudomonadota; class Gammaproteobacteria; order Burkholderiales; family Burkholderiaceae_C; genus JAITWT01. The sequence goes on from JAITWT010000117.1 coordinate 2,587, forward strand.
AACCCATGCGCCGGGCCGTGTATGGCCTGTTTGGGCTAAAACTTGTGACGACAATTCCTGGGTGGTTTTGTTGACTATATGTTGTTTTTTTGCATTAACTTTTCTAGGGTTGGCCAGTATAGTCAGCGAGAAGAGGTCTCGAAGGATGGAGGGTGGATGTTTTAAAATTTAACACTAAAGTGTTAAAAAATATCAAGTCACGTGGGGGAGAACATTTCTGATCACCACAAACTGTTTGCAAGTTGATGTGCCGATGTATAGTTGAAGCCCTTCGACTTGTATCTCTGGTAATGTTATGTAACGAACTTGTACAACTTGGCATAGCCAAAGGCTTAAGATGTCGATAGGATATGCCGCATATCACACGCTCTTGGATTTGTTCCCGTAAAAACGATCGGAAAGGAAAAAGAGACAGGCGTATAGATGGAGTAGGCATTTGTGCCCGATCTCTTTACGCATAAGGCTTTTGATTGCTTGCCGAAACCTGCGAGCCCTTCCGATATGGAGATAGGCGGAGTGGCGCTCAGGAGTGTGTTATTTACCATCAAACTCACGCAGTAGAATTTTCATCAGTTCATTCAAACCTACTTTGTTAGGAGATAGAGGAAACGCTATGAACAAAATTTATCGCACGATCTGGAACGAAACCCTGGGCGCCTGGGTCGCGGCTTCGGAAGTGGATTCGGCACGCGGCTGGCGTGGCTCCGTATTAGGTTCAGTCAGTGCTGTCGC
>JAITWT010000147.1 GCA_031285125.1 Burkholderiaceae bacterium
CCCAACCCGAAGGGCAGAGGCCTTTTCGGGCGGTCTGCGGCGTTGCAACGCTGGCCCATAGCCGGGCTATGGGCTGCGCGCCGCGCCTTGCATCCCCTCCCGAAAAGGTCTCTGCGTGAGTCATTTGAGATCGTAAACAGGTTCTTAAAGATCGGCCAAAGCGCGCAAATGGGCTTCGACGCTGCGCGCCAGAGAACTAAGGCTGTAGCCGCCTTCGAGCATAGAAACCACGCGGCCGCCGGCGTAGCGGTTCGCAACATCGCATATGCGGCTGGTGATCCAATGAAAATCGCTTTCATTCAAACTCAATTGCCCCATATCATCTTCGCGGTGCGAATCGAATCCGGCGCTGATGAACACCATCTGCGGCTGGTACGCTTCCAGACGTGGAATCCAGGTGGCCTCGATCATCTCGCGCACTTGTGTGCCCTTGGTGTATGCGGGCACGGGCAGGTTGAGCATGTTGGATGCCGGATTTTCAGTGCCGCAGTAGGGATAGAACGGGTGCTGGAAAAAACTGACCATCAGCGCGTGCGGATCGCCCGCCAAAATGTCCTCGGTGCCATTGCCGTGGTGCACGTCGAAATCGACAACCACGGCACGCTCGATACCGTGCGTCCTGGTCGCGTGACGAACCGCGATCGCAATGTTGTTGAAGAAACAAAACCCCATCGCCTGCTGGCGGCAGGCGTGATGGCCGGGCGAGCGCACGGCACAAAAGGCGTTGCTCAGTTCGCCCGACAACACCTTGTCCACGGCCACGATGCCCGCGCCCGCCGCGCGGCGCGCCGATAGCAGCGTGAAAGGACCGAGCGAAGTGTCCGGATCAAGCATGGCGTGATCGGGGCCGCCTGCGGGTGCGTCTTCAACCAATCGCTGGCCCAGGACCTGCAGCGCCTCGATATGTTCGGGCGTATGCGCCAGACACAGTTGCTCGCTGGTCGCCAGCGGGATCTGGTCACAGTGCTCCAGTGCATCGGCCACGCCAGAGATCAGCAATCGATCTTCGATCGCGTCCAACCGCGCCGGACACTCAGGGTGCCCATCCCCCATTTTGTGCTTCCAGAAGTCGCGGTGTATGAAATAACCGGTTTTGCCCATCGTCTGCTCTGTCTCTCCGCCAACGCGCGCCGTGTCTGCATACGGGCAATATCGCTGGGGATATGAATATGAAAAAATAAATGTCGCAAATGTCGCTGAGCCCAGCTGCGGGACACTGTATTCAGCTTAACACGCTGGCCTGTTTGTGTGTTTGTCTGCTTGCCCATGCGCGCTGACGGTCTCGCTTTTTTGCCCGCGGCGCCCAAACAGATGGGGGATTCAAATCTGAGGAACAACACCGTCACCCAAACCTTGCGCAGCATGGCCGCGCTGGCCCGGACAACCCCAGGGCACGCTGGCCGACCCCTCATCAAGTTCACGCGCGCAAACGGCTGGAAGGCGTAAGCTGTAGCGGATCGGTGCGCAGTTCGATCAGTGCCGCAACGCCCGCGAGCCGGGCGCGTTCGAATGCTGCCGGGAAGTCCTCGGTACGCTCCACGCGCTCGGCGTGTGCGCCGAAGGCATGCGCCAAGCTGACGAAATCCGGGTTGACGAGCTGTGTGGCCGATATACGGCCCGGATATTTGCGCTCCTGGTGCATCCGGATCGTGCCCAGCATCGCGTTGTTGACAACGATGAGCACCAGCGGCGCGCCCAACTGCATGGCCGTGGCGAGCTCCTGCGGATACATCATGAAACAGCCGTCCCCAGCGAAGCAAACCACATCGCGTTCAGGGTTGCTAATTTTTGCAGCGATCGCTGCCGGCAGGCCATAACCCATCGCGCCGTTGACGGGCGCAAGCTGTGTGCCCGCGCTGCGGTAGCGATAAAAGCGGTGCACCCAAACCGTGTAATTACCCGCCCCATTAGCGATCACGGCATCGTCAGGCAATACCTCGCTCAAATAGCCGACGACCTGGGCAAGGTCCACGCCGGCCATCTCGGGTGAAGCCGGTTGTGGCGTCGAATAGGCGACGTAGTCAGCACGCGCAGCTTCCATCCACCCCTGCCAACGCTGCCGCACGGCGCTTGCGACGGGCGTTACGGTATCAAGCGCCAGCACAAACGCACGCACGCTTGAATGCACTTGCAGACGCGCCTGATAGACACGGCCAAGTTCCGCAGCGTCGGGGTACACATGAACCATCGTTTGTTGGGGTCGCGGACTCTCGAACAGCGTGTAGCCCACGGAACTGGTTTCCGACAGACGCGAGCCGATGACGATCAGCAGATCGGCCTCCCGTGCGCGCTGCGCGAGCCGGGGCGAGAGACCCAGCCCAAGCGAGCCGATGTAGTGCACATCACGGTTATCAAACAAACTCTGGCGGCGAAACGATACCGCCAGCGGCAGGCTGTTAGCATGGATAAAACGTTTGAGCGCGGCGCGCGCATCGGCATCCCAGCCGGTTCCGCCAACGATGGCCAGCGGGCGCGCAGCCCCTTCGAGCAGCGCGCGCAAATCACCGAGCGCGCGTGCGCCGGGCGCAGCAGGCACCGCCGGCATCGCAGCCAACGCCGCGTTGGGAGGCGCAGCCGCAATGGAATCGAACAGGATGTCCTGCGGCAAAACCACGACCACCGGGCCCGGGCGCCCCGACAGCGCGGTGCTGAATGCACGCGCAACCATTTCAGGAATGCGTTCGATGCTGTCAACCTCGGCCACCCATTTGGCGATGCCGCCAAACATCTGCCGGAAATCGATTTCCTGAAATGCGCCGCGTCCGATGAAACCGCGCTCGACTTGGCCGATGAACAGAATCATCGGGGTCGAGTCTTCGCTGGCGGTATGGACACCATTGCTGGCATGCGTGGCACCGGGGCCGCGGGTGACAAAGCAGATCCCGGGGCGTCCGGTGAGCTTGCCGTAGGCATCGGCCATGTTCGAGGCGGCACCTTCATGGCGTGCCGTGATGGTGCGTACGCCAGGCGCGTCGTACAGCGCATCGAGTACGGGCAGGTAGCTTTCGCCGGGGACGCAGTAGACCGTATCGACACCGTTGCACACCAGGGCGTCGACCAGAATTTGGCCACCACTGACCGGCTGTGATGTGGATTCAGACATGGTTATCAAGCTCCATATAGCCAGCCTCTGGGAGAAACTTCCGCATCTTCAGCGCAGCCGCTTTCAGGGCTGCAAGGGGAACCCCGCTTTGCGCGCCATATCGAGGAAAAATTGGATGCGCTGCGCATCAGCCGGGTGTGAAGCAATCGCGATGCCAAGACTGTCCATGCGTTGGGATCGCGTGGCGATTTTCGTGAAGAAGGTCGCCATGATCACCGGGGACAGGCCCGCGCCCAGCAGCACGCGCACGGATTCGCGGTCGGCCTCGCGCTCAAAAGTGCGCGAATAGGCCGCTTGCCCCAGTACCGCTGGAGCGACCGCCAGCAGGGAACTGACATCGCCGATCAGTATGCCTGACAGCACGCCCACCACACTGGCTTGCAACACCAGGCGCATTCCATGGCGCGCCTGCAGATGGCCAAATTCGTGGCCAAGCACGCCAACGAACGTGGCCGGGTCGGCCTGGGTGGCGCGCACCAGCTCGTCGGTGACGATGATGGTACCGCCGGGCAAGGCGAAGGCGTTCGGCCCGATGAGCGGACTGTGGCGGAATTCGACCTGGTGCGTAATCTGCGCCGCATCGCCTTGATGGGCCAGTGCCTGCTCAAACACGGCGCGCAATACGCCGCGTTGCGCTTTGGGCAGCGCCGAAGGCTGCAGCACGATCTGATCGAGCGAGCGCAATGTCGCCGCGCCAATCGCCCGGTCGACACTCGACGGAACGAAAACCAGGATGATGCGTGCCGCCAACGGGATGCCCCAAAGGTAAGCGGCGCCCAGCAGCAGCAACAGGATGAACAAGCTGACGATGGCCGTCGAAGCGCTCTGTTGCAGCCGAACCACCCAGGAATCGCGCTGCCCACAGGCGCGCGCAAAAGCATCCCAGGCCAGTGCATCGCAGCACTCGATACTTGCGCCGCCGGGCAACTCCATCACCCGCGCGCCGCCGCGCGTGCGCTCAGGCCAATCGAGCTTGTTCAGCGCAAAGCGCAGACCAACCGTATCACCCGTGATACGCAGATGCGATTGTTCACGCGTCAGGACGACCGGCCAAGCGCGCGCGCCGTGGCCGTCGAAGTAGTGGGCGGGCAAGGACGCACCTTCCATCACTGCCACAGGAAATCAAAGACCGGTTAACCTAGAAATAGCCGTTGAACGCGCGCGCCAGTGCCGTGACCGGCGTGCCAGGCAAGGACGAGAACGCCGCATGACGCGACGCGCGCGATGCTGGCGAAAGCCTAGGGAACCTCTGAACAACTCCCTCGCGGCGGTCGCATCCCGTATTCGGGCGGTCTGCTTCATTGCAAATGCTCGCGATACCGCCCGGTATCGCTGTGCTTTGCGCCTCGCAGCCCATCCCGAATCCGGGCGCGCCCACTCGCGGGGAGTTGTTCAGAGGTTCCCTAGCGCCCTCACCCCAAAGGTGAAGATCAACGAAGCAGCGGAAATCAATATTCATAAGGCCTCCATCAAGATAACCAGCAGTCAACGGCCGTTTCTAGGTTAAAGACCGATATCGAAACCGAAGAAATCGCCCGCGGCCAAACCCGTGGCGTCGTTGGCGTCCTTATGCCCGGCATCGGTGAACTGCCCGAGCCCCCCCAACACTTCCACCACGATCGATTGCACGCGCAGACGGTACATCGCCACGGCCGCAAAGGGCCAATAAAAGCCGAGGGTCACGAGGTTGAGTAAAAAATTCTTGACCGTCAGCCAAAACAACGATCTGAAGTCCAAAGTGCTGACAAAGCGCACCGATGTACTCGCGGTGTTCGACCACACCAGGTTTTGCGATCTGACGATGAAATAACTGCGCAGCAGGAACCGGACCGCCAGCCAAAAAACAGCCCATACGCCGATGACAACAACCCCGACGATCTGCGCCTGATGACGCGCGTCGCCAGAAATGATGGGTTGTTTGTTGACCGTATTGATGACACCTATGACCAGCGCAGCGATCGCGAGGATCACCACGAAAACGCCGATCATGGCCATTGTGAGGACAAAGACCGTCCCAAAAGTTTTCAGGAATAGCAAATAAAACTGTCCCGCGCCCACTCTGAAACGGGTCTGTTCGCCACCGTAAGCGTAATGATCGTGCTGGTATTTCTTGAGCCGCTGGAACGCCCAGGGAAAGATCAGCAGCGATACGATAACCAGGGTCAATATCACGAGGACGACGCCCGCAACGACCGCTGGCTGGTAGGCCGAGGCCGTCGTCATCGACGCAGACCACGCAGGATGCTTGTAACGGCCTATCACGAACGCCGCCGCGAGCACGACTGCAAACAACAAAACCAGCGGCAGCAATATCGGCAACAAGTACGTCATATAGGCCCCGCCCAGCGTTCCACGAAACTGAAAACGCAGGCCGCGCCAACTGGTGTTACCCAGTCGAAAGCACAATGCCGAACGCAGCAACGCGGGCCAGAGCAGCAACATAACGACAAGCATGGCCATCCCCGCCAACGGCGACATGCGCCCCATGACTTGATAGAGCGCAAACAGCACGCCGATCACCAGATAGCCAAAGAACATCCGGATCCCTTTGGCATGAAAGCCCAGCGGATAACCGCCAGCAAAGGTATGACTGTGGAAATAGCGTAGCCGCCGCGCCTTGGCCCACGGGTAGTAAATGCCGACCGTCACAATAGTCAACAGAAGATTGACGATCCATATACCAAAGTATTCACGACCATCGCCAATGAAACGGATCGACAGGCGCTGCGGCGGCACAGATGCGGCGCCAAGTGCAGGTAAAGGCTGGGGCAATATAGCGGCGCCCGCAGCCACGGGCGCGGCATTCTGAGGCTCGGGGACACCTTCGGAAATATCCATTGGGCTCCTTCCTGGTCTTTCTTGTAACACTGTCCAAACAACGGGCAGCGCGTCTCCTGGGTCACCGGATTCTATGACAGACGTCGCCTGCGTCGATGTAACAAAAACCCTTATGCCGCAATAACAAATTTGCATTCAGCCGAGGCTGATTTTCTTTTTTATTGCGTCAATTTACATTTTATTGACCCCCCGTTGGAAATCATGCGAAGGGACTCTTTTCAAGATACAAACAGTTACGTCACCTCTTTTCCCGTTGATTCACGGCAAGCTTTGCCCCCATCTTTGAGTGCTTCCTGCGCGATACGCTTCACAATCGCCCCATGTCCCCTCAGCTTCGCCCTTCCCTGATCTCCCTGCTCGCGCTTGTACTGGTGGCGGTAAGCGCCTGCAGTACCCCCGCCGCACAGGCCCGCTACCGTTACCCCCACCGCACTGCGTCCGCGTACAGTGGCGAAGCGAACTCCAACTATGCCGGGCGCGAGGACGCAATGCAGTTTGCCAGCGATATCGCCGCGCGCAATGGGCTCGATCCGGCCTGGGTGCGCAGCGCCATGGGCCAAGCCCATCTGCTGCCCAGCGTACAGCGCTTGATGCAACCGACCCCGCGCGGCAGAGCGAAGAACTGGGAAACCTATCGCGCGCGCTTCGTTGATGACGCACACATTACCGCCGGCGCCGCCTTCTGGCGCGAGAATTTCCAAACGCTGATGCGGGCACAGCAGGAGTTCGGCCTACCGCCAGAGATCATCGCCGGTATCCTGGGTATAGAGACGCTTTATGGACGCAACATGGGGAGCTTTCGCGTGCTGGACGCACTGGCCACGCTGGCTTTCGACTTTCCGCCCGAACACCCACGCGCGGCCGCGCGCACGGCCTTCTTTCGTGATGAACTGGAAAGCTTCCTGACCCAGGAAAGCCGCGCCGGCGCAGATCCAGCATTGCCGCGCGGCAGCTACGCCGGCGCCATGGGCTTGCCGCAGTTCATGCCGAGCAGCATCGCCAAGTACGCGATTGATTACGATGGTGACGGCCATATCGACCTGATCAACAGCAGCACCGATGCGATTGGCTCGGTCGCCCGTTACTTTCACGCCTTCGGCTGGCAACCGGGAATGCCTGCAACCTTCCCGGTGTTGGAACTCAACGCCACGCCGGAGCAAAAGAGTGCACTGCTCACACCGGACATTGTTCCCACTTTCAGCGCTGCCGATTTGAGTGCCGCCGGCAGTGTTTTAACCCGGCAAGCACAGAACTTCTCCGGCAAGCTCGCGCTGGTTGAACTGCAAAATGGCGATGATCCGCCCAGCTACGTCGCGGGCACGCAGAACTTTTACGTCATCACGCGCTACAACTGGAGCGCGTATTACGCCATGGCGGTGCTGGAACTGGGCGCAGCCATCAAAGCGGAGGTGGCCGCTGAGGAAGACGCCATGAAGCTCCCAACGAGCGACACAACCCACTCCCCAGCCCATGGTGCGGCCAGCCCCCAAATGGACGATGCGGGCAATGCAACCCACCCCCAGACGACGGGTGCTCCCCCAAAAAAAATTGAAACGACGCCCTAAGAACCTGTTTACGATCTCAAATGACTCACGCAGAGGTCTTTTCGGGAGGGGATGCAAGGCGCAGCGTTGGGCCGAAATCGGGCGATTGGGCGGCCAAATCGCTTGCATGGGCATCAGCCCATGCGGCGCGCCGTTGGCCACCCACTCATCCCGATTGCGGCCCAACGTGAGCCATTTGAGATCGTAAACAGGTTCTAAGGTAAAAAGAAAATTGGTGGCAAAGGGGGGCTTCTCACCTCGCATCGGCTGAGTCTGGACACACCGCCAGTCATGATGGCGTTGTGCAAACCGTGCTGCAGCAGGGCAAGCGGCGTCGACAAAGTCGTCGTGTGGTAGGGAAATCGAATGCCCCAAAAAGACATAAAAATGTCAAACACTTAGGAAATAATCTTTCGTCAAACCGCCTATGCGCAGGCCCTTCTATGGAGAAAGGACAAGGACGATGGATTTGATTCTCTGGCGCCACGCCGAAGCCGAAAACAACGCCGAAAAGTGCGACGACATGCAGCGCGCCCTGACAGTTCGAGGCCATAAACAAGCCGTGCGCATGGCTGCATGGCTCGATCAGCGACTGCCCGAAAACACGCGCGTGCTGTGCAGTCCGGCCTTGCGCTGCGAGCAAACCGCGCTCGCCCTCGGACGTAAATACAAGATATGCCAAGAACTGGTGTCCGATGTCCCCACCGCCGATACCCTGCGGGCAGCCCACTGGCCCACGGGCAAACACACGATGCTGCTAATCGGGCATCAACCTGCGCTCGGCCAGTTGATCGCCCAACTCATCGGCCTGCACCAAACGCCGTGCTCACTACAAAAAGGTGCGCTGTGGTGGCTACGCGCCCGCGAACGCGAGGGGCAATGGCAGACACTGGTCGTCGCGGCGCAATCGCCGGAGACAGTTTAGAGCCTGTTTACGCCGCAACAATCACGCGGAACGCTGATTTGCGCTCACCCCTCATTGGTGGGGTCTCGCCTTGGGTCACATCTAAGAACCTGTTTACGATCTCAAATGACTCACGCAGATGCCTTTTCGGGAAGGGATGCAAGGCGCAGCGCGCAGCCCATAGCCCGGCTATGGGCCAGCGTTGCAACGCCGCAGACCGCCCGAAAAGGCCTCTGCCCTTCGGGTTGGGCCGAAATCGG
>JAITWT010000172.1 GCA_031285125.1 Burkholderiaceae bacterium
GCGCGCAGCCCATAGCCCGGCTATGGGCCAGCGTTGCAACGCGGCAGACCGCCCGAAAAGGCCTCTGCCCTTCGGGTTGGGCCGAAATCGGGCGATTGGGCGGCCCAGTCGCTTGCATGGGCATGAGCCCATGCGGCGCGCCGTTGGCCACCCACTCATCCCGATTGCGGCCCAACGTGAACCATTTGAGATCGTAAACAGGTTCTCAGGCAGACTCAACGGGGTCACTGCTCAATTCAATTCGCGCCAACCCCAAAACGCGGCAGTTGAGCGCGCAGCGCGGTGATTGCCGAAGGTTGCTCGAGCGGTTCAACCCGGTCTTTATGCGGCTTGCATGAAGATCACAGGCGAGCAACGGCCGTTTTTGAGACCCAATCCCTTGAGGGGGCAACCCACGGGGGCAACATTGCGTAAATTCCTTGTTGCCCTTGCGGGCGTCGATTTTTTTGCAACGTCAAGGAGAAATCCCATGCAGCTTCGCACACTGGGCCGTTCGGGCCTGCAAGTCTCTGCGCTGTGTTTCGGCGGTAATGTGTTCGGGTGGACGGTCGATGAGCCGACCTCGTTTCGCCTGCTCGATGCCTGGCTGGACGCGGGCCTGAACTTTATCGACACCGCCGATGTTTATTCGCGGTGGGCGCCGGGCCACGTGGGCGGCGAATCAGAAACCATTATCGGCAAGTGGCTGCATGCCACGGGCAAGCGCAACCGCGTGGTGCTCGCTACCAAGGTCGGCAAGCCGATCGGCGGAAAACAGGGGCTGGCGCCGGCTTACATCCGCGAGGCGATCGAGGCATCGCTGCGCCGCTTGCAAACCGACCATGTCGATCTGTACCAATCGCACGATGACGATGCCGATACGCCGCTGGAGGACACGCTCGGTGCCTACGCCGACCTGATCGCGGCGGGCAAGGTGCGCGCCATCGGCGCTTCCAACTACAGCGCCCCCCGGCTGGCGCAGGCTTTGGACACCGCCGAGCGCCAGCAGCTGCCGCGCTACGAAAGCCTGCAGCCCTTGTACAACGTGTACGACCGCAAGGTGTATGAGGAGGCGCTGGAGCCTCTGTGCGTTGCACGCGGGGTCGGGGTGATCAATTTCTACGCACTGGCTGCGGGCTTTCTTACCGGCAAATACCGCGGCGCGGCCGATGCCGGCAAGAGCGCACGCGGCACCCAAACCATCGCGCTGTACCTGAACCCGCGCGGCCTGCGCATTCTGGCTGCGCTCGATCAGGCCGCCGCCCAGTACAACGCCAAGCCAGGGCAAATCGCGCTGGCGTGGCAAATGGCGCGTCCCTCGATCACCGCGCCCATCGCCAGCGCCACCTCGCTGGCGCAACTCGACGAATTGGTCGCGGCGGTGCGGCTCAAGCTCGATGCCGATACCATCGCCGCGCTCGATGCCGCCAGCGCCGAATAGACGCCTCCCGGAATTGTTACTGTTTTGAAACCCCTCTTCGCTTTGCTATCCACAAGAAATCTTTCGATCACCATGAAAAAAATTTGGATCTCCCTGGTTGTCATCGTCGTCGTCATCACCGCTTGGCTCGGTGCAGCTTGGTACACCGGCGCGCGCATCCAAACTGAAATTGGCAGCGCGATCGAGCGCGTGAATGCAAAATTGGCGCAAAACCGGCAAGCAATGGGGATGCAGGTCGAGCCGCTCAGCTACCAGCGCGGCCTGCTGTCCAGTCACGCGCGCTTTGCGGTGACCAGCAGCGCGTTGGAGAACGCATCGGTGATGGAGTACGACGTGATCTTTTCACACGGCCCCTTTCCATTAGCGGCCTTGCGGCACGGCAAACTTTGGCCCCTGATGTATCAAATGCATGTCCAAGTGCGGGCGGACACCGGCATGCTCAAAATGATCGCGGGCTCTTTTATGGGCGGCAAATCGCCGCTGGTCCTGGACATGGGCTGCAGCTACGGCAGCCATTGCACCGGCACGGGCAACGTGCCGCCTATCGACGTCAACCTGGGGGCCCTCGCCAACAACGTCCAACTGGCCTTTGGCGGCATCCAGATGCGCTTCGATGTCGACCATCCGTCCGCTTCTGACGGCAAACTCATGTTCGATGCGCAATTGCTTCCCTTGGCGATCAATGAACAAAAATTCGGCGACGGGCAGATCACACTCAACTTGGATGCGAAGTCGAACACGGAAACCGAAGTGCTTTCCTGGAAAACCGATCAGGGGACGAGCAAGCTCGCGCTGACGCTGACCACGGTCCAGCCCATGTCCCTGCTGTGGGGCGGCAGTGTCCCGGAGAGCCAATCCGTGCAAGACTTGTCCCAGGTACTGAAGACGGCATCGGCCAAGCTGGAGCTCTCCAGGCCGATGGTCATCGACCTGATGGCGCGCTTCATGAACCTGACCAAAGGGATTGACCTGGAAGCCGCACGGCAACTGGTGAGCGAGCAGCTCGACAACGATCTGCAAGCCGGAAAATTCACCCAAACCCAAGAGAATTTGCTGGTGAGCGACTGGCAATACATGGACGACAAATTGACCATTAACGGCCAGGAAAATCCCGAAATGCTGGAGCGAATCAAACAGGGTTTGATGCGATTGGATGCCCGGCCATAAGCGCCAAGCACCAGCAGGGTCGGCGCGGGCGTTGTGTTCAATCCATAGGGGATCGAGACGTTTTGCGCTGTGCGCCGGGCTGTGGGGCGCTCAGTTGGCTTTGTGCCTGGCCTGGCCTGGCGCTCAAGCGGACGGCTTGGGGCGTGGGTTCGCGGCGTTTTTGCTGAGTTTTGCTGAGAAAAGGAAAGCGTAAAAGATAAGCCGCCGCATCAAAGCAATGCGCAGGCGTTGGATGTTATGATGCTAGAGCATCAAGGCATCTTCACATCATGCGCACCACCCTCGATATCGACGAAGACATTCTCCTGGCGGCCAGGGAGCACGCGAGCCGTGAGCGCAGGTCGATTGGTGCGGTCATTTCCAGGCTGGCGCGCGAGTCGTTGCGCCGCCCGGCGACTGCGGGCGCGGGCGGTGGGGCTGGCGCGCAAGGCGGGCGTTTCGCAGTACTGCCGGCGCGTGAGGAGGTGATTACGGCGGAACACATCCGGGGGGTGCAGGATGTCGAAGGCGTCTGAAAAGGCGAGCGATGCGGCCGGTGCGCGCGTGCTGCTTGAGGTGAACGTGCTGATCGCCTTGCTGGACGACGCGCACGTGTTTTCACGCCGCGCCTATGAATGGCTCGATGCGGCACCGCGCAGAATCGCCACTTGCCCGATCGTCGAGAACGGGGTGATCCGCATCATGAGCGCGCCGGCCTATTCCGTGACGCATCGCGCCACGCCCGAACAAGTGGCGCAAGGGCTGCGCGCCTTGTCGCAAGCGCTGGATCACGCGTTCTGGTCTGACGAGGTTTCGATGCTCGACGAGGCGCTGGTGGACTTCAGCCGCCTGCACGGGCACCGCCAGGTGACGGATGCCTATCTGCTCGCGCTGGCTGTGCGCAGGCAGGGCGCGATTGCAACATTCGATTCGGCCTTGCCCGTCATCGCCGTGCGTGGCGCGAGTAAAAAACACGTGCTGCAAATTTAAGAACCTGTTTACGATCTCAAATGGCTCACGTTGGGCCGCAATCGGGATGAGTGGGTGGCCAACGGCGCGCCGCATGGGCTTTGTGCCCATGCAAGCGACTGGGCCGCCCAATCGCCCGAT